>NZ_JBJNIP010000114.1:0-331 GCF_056324165.1 Wenzhouxiangella sp. YN9 | reverse complement strand
GGCCGGGGTGCAGCCGGTGATGACCGCATCAGGATCGCTGATCGCGACGTTGGCCAGGGTCAGCGTGCCGGTGTTGTTTGCAATCATCTCATATGTGATGGTGTCACGCTCGCCATAAGGCGCGCCTACGGAGGTCACGGTCTTGTCTAGCACGAGACAAAGATAGGTTTCGAGCGGCGCATCGGACGTATCGTCATCGGAAACCGGGTAGCCGTCAGTGTCGTCGCCCGTAACCGTGGCCGTATTGGTGATCGGCGTGCCGGCGTCCAGATCGGCCTGGCTGATCGTATGCTCGGCCAGGCAGATCAGGTCATCGCCGGGGGCCAGGCTG
>NZ_JBJNIP010000113.1:0-489 GCF_056324165.1 Wenzhouxiangella sp. YN9 | reverse complement strand
AACAATCGCCACCGGAACCGTGGGAGCGACCTCCAGGTCGCGAAGCCAGCGTCCAAGCGGAGCCAATCGCGATCTGGAGACCGCTCCTACAACAACAAGCGCCACCCGACCCGATCGCGCAACCTACCGGTCGCGAAGCCCGCGGCCAAGCGGAGCTTAGCGCTGGGTGTCGGATGACGGGTCTCCACCTCGCGCAATGCTCCGCTTGGACGCTGGCTTCGCGACCTGGAGGTCGCTCCCACGGTTCCGGTGGCGATTGTTGTTGTAGGAGCGGTCTCCAGATCGCGATTGGCTCCGCTTGGACGCTGGCTTCGCGACCTGGAGGTCGCTCCACGGTTCCGGTGGCGAGTGTTGTTGTAGGAGCGATCTCCAGATCGCGAAAGCTCCGCTTGGACGCTGGCTTCGCGACCTGGAGGTTGCTCCCACGGTTCCGGTGGCGATTGTTGTTGTAGGAGCGGTCTCCAGATCGCGATTGGCTCCGCTTGGACG
>NZ_JBJNIP010000112.1:0-177835 GCF_056324165.1 Wenzhouxiangella sp. YN9 | reverse complement strand
AACCGGCGTCGGGTACGCTTCTCAAGGCGCGGGTCGGTGACAACTTCGTTGGAATCAGACATCTCTTCGCTCCGTAAGCGCCCTGAATGTTACAGATAAAACCGATCAGGTACTGTTGGGAGGGATGTTGACACACAGGGCGCCGTCGGCCGCCATCGCGGTTCGATTGCCGCCGAGCACGGCATCGGCCAGCTGCGCGCCGGCGAGCTGGCCGAACGCAGCGATGCGCTGCGGCTCGAAACGATGACCAGAGTAAAGCACGCCCTCGATCCTGAGGGCGTGTTCAATCCCGGCAAGGTGCTGTTGAGCCACAACCGGAGCGAATCCGCATGCACGTAGTGGTTCTGGGTGCCGGCGTGGTCGGCGCGGCCACGGCGCTGGCGCTGGTCGAGCGCGGCTTCGAGGTCAGCCTGGTCGACGCGCGCGAGCGCGTGGCCGACGACACCAGCCACGCCAATGGCGGTGGCGTCACGCCGCTGCATGCCGAGCCCTGGAATGCGCCGGATCTGCTGCCCGTTCTGCTGAAATACCTGGGCCGCAAGGATGCGCCCTGGCGCCTGCCGCCGGGACGCCTGCCCGGGCTTGGCCGCTGGGGCCTGGCGTTTCTGGCCAACGCCCGCGAAAAGCGTTTTGTCGCCAACGCCCGCGCCAATATCCGCCTGGGGCTGTATTCGCTGGCGCAGCTGCGCCGGTGGCGCAATCAATACGACTTGCAGTACGCCCAGACAACGGTTGGTTCGATGCAGGTCCATACCGACGGCAGGGCCTTCGAGCGTGCCCTGAGTCTGCGTCGGCAACTGATCGACGGGATGGGCGAGGTCCAGCCGCTTGCCGTTGACGAGCTGGTTGTCCGCGAGCCGGCGCTGGTGCCGGTCGCCGCGCGATTGGCCGGCGGCCTGTATTACCCCGAACACGAATCCGGCGACGCGGCCGCGTTCGCCAGCGAGGCCGCCAAAATGGCCGAGCAGCAGGGCGCGCACCTGCACCTGGGCGAGCGCGTGTCTGCCGTGATGGTGGAAAAGCGGCGTTTCGTTGGCCTGGAGACTTCGCGCGGGCGGATTCAGGGCGATGCCTGCGTGCTCGCCGCCGGGCCTGAAACCCCGCATCTGCTGCGACCGCTGGGGCTGAAGGTGCCGATCGAGCCGGTGCGCGGCTACTCGGCCACCTTCGAGCTCGAAGACGGCGCCGCGCTGCCGCGGCTGCCCCTGCTCGACACCGCCCGGCGCTTCGTCACCCTGCGCCTGGGCGAGACGCGCCTGCGCGTCGCCGGCCTGGCCGATTTCGCCGGCCACCGCCGCGCCATTCCGCCGGCGCGGATGGACGTGCTGCTCGACAACGCCCGCAGCTTGCTGCCGGCCGTGGCCGAACAGCTGACCCCGGCCGCCGGCCGCTCCTGGGCCGGCCTGCGCCCGCTCACGCCCGACGGGCGGCCACTGCTGGGCGAGTCGGGCATCGACGGACTCTATCTCAACGCCGGACATGGCTCCATGGGCTGGACCATGGCTTGCGGTTCGGCGCAGCTGATAGCTTCCCTGATCGTGGGCAATGCTCCGGAGCTGGATCTTTCTCCTTATCATCCGGCCCGCTTAATGCGACCGAAAACATAGGCGGAATTGATCTTGCGCATGGCGCCGCCGCCGAGCCGGCATATACGCTGGGCGCTTCGTCAGTCGCCTTCATTCGATCCGCATGCCGTATCACGATCTCAGGAGCTTTCTCGCTGCGCTCGAGTCCGAGGACGATCTTGCTCGAGTGAGCGAGCCGGTCGATCCGGTGCTCGAGGCCACCGCGCTGGCGCGTCACGCCCAGGCGCGGGGCGGCCCGGCGCTGCTGATGGACAATGCCGCTGGCAGCGATCATTCGCTGCTGCTCAACCTGTTCGGCCATCGGCGGCGCATCGAGGCGGTGCTGAGCAATCGGCCGGTGCGCAGCCTGGAAGAGCTGGGCGAGCTGTTGGCCCGCCTGCAGCAGCCGCGGCTGCCGCGCTCGCTCAAATCGGCGCTGTCGGACTGGCCGGAGCTGGGCCAGCTGGCCCTGGTGTCGCCGCGCCGGGTCGAACGCGGCAGCTTTCAGGACAACGTGCTCGAAGGCGAAGACATCGACTTGGGGACGCTGCCCGTGCAGCACTGCTGGCCGGGCGATGCCGGCCGGCTGATCACGCTGGGCCTGGTGGTGACCGACAACGCGCGGCTGGGGCGCCAGAACATCGGCATCTACCGCCAGCAGCTGATCGGCCGCAATCGGGTGATCATGCGCTGGCTGGCCCACCGCGGCGGCGCCCAGGACTTTGCCGAGTGGCAGCGCGCCCGCCCGGGCGAGCCGTTTCCGGTCGCCGTGGTCATTGGCGCTGATCCGGCGACCACCCTGGCGGCGGTCGCGCCGGTGCCCGACACGCTCTCGGAGTACCAGTTTGCCGGGCTTTTGCGCGGGGCGCGCAGCCGTGTGGTGGCCGCACCGCTGACCGGCCTGGAGGTGCCGGCCGGCGCCGAGATCGTGCTCGAAGGGCACATCCATCCCGACGACACGGCGCTCGAAGGACCCTTCGGCGATCATACCGGCCACTACAACGCCGCCGGCGTCTACCCGGTGCTCACCGTCGAGCGGGTGTCACTGCGCGATGGCGCCATCTATCAGGGCAGCTTCATGGGCAAGTCGCCGCATGACGAGCCTTCGATTCTGGCTTCGGCGCTGAACGATCTGTTCGTGCCGATTCTCAGAGGCATCTTTCCCGAAATCCGCGACTTCTTCCTGCCGCCGGCGGCCTGCTCGTACCGGATCGCGCTGGTGTCGATCGACAAGCGCTATCCCGGCCACGCCCGGCGGGTGATGATGGGCGTGTGGTCTTACCTGCGACAGTTCACCTACACCAAGTTCGTGGTGGTGGTCGATGCCGATATCGATATTCGCGACGGCAACGAAGTGCTGTGGGCGCTGGCCAACCACGTCGACCCGGCGGGCGACAGCCTGCTGGTCGAGCGTACGCCCGTCGATGTGCTTGATTTCGCCTCGGCCGAGCCCGGCCTGGGCTCCAAGCTGGGCCTCGACGCCACCCGCAAGCTGCCGGGCGAGAGCGATCGCGACTGGCCCGAACCGATCGTGCCCGACCCGACCGCCGAAGCGCGCGCGCAAGCCCTCTACGAGGCCCTGGGGCAGCGCCGCGGCGCCGGCAACGAAGCAGAATGAACTGCCTGATCAGCGCTGTTTCGCGGCGCAGGCCTGTTGCAAAAGGCGCTGCGCCGAAGGCTACATCAAGGCTGGCGCAGGGACAGCTCTTGCCGCGTCGCGTCGTGCTGTGGGCCGGTTGGGACAAGGCCCAACGGGAAATCTCGACGAGCGATGCTCCGGCCCGGCGGTCAGCCGCGGCAATTCAGTGGTGTATGCTCGGAGCATACGGAGGTGCCGTCATGCGGCGATTGTTGTTATCCGCAGCTGCTGCGCTTGCTGTTTCTGGATGGGCTGTGCTCCTCCAGGCACCGGTGGCAGTTGCACAGGAATATCGACAGCCTGGTCCGCCGGAGAGCGAGGGTTCCGGGCAGCTCACACCGGGGCGATCTTCGTCCGAACCGACAGTTCCTGAGCTGACGGCCGATCACGCCAGATTCAGCGAGCTCGAGGGCCCGTTTGATTCTGCGCCGGAGGTCACCAGGGCCTGCCTGGGCTGCCACAACGACGCGGGGCAGCAGATCATCCACTCCATTCACTGGACATGGGAAACCGATAACCCGGCCACCGGCCAGACGCTGGGCAAACGGCATGTGATCAACGCTTTCTGCGGCAACCTCGCCACCAACGAGCCGCGCTGCACGTCCTGCCATGCCGGTTATGGCTGGGAAGAGACGGCCAGCTTCGATTTCAGCGACGAGACCGCAATCGACTGCCTGGCCTGCCACGACACCAGCGGCACATACGCCAAATGGCCCACCCAGGCCGGCCATCCGCTGTATACGCCGCGCACCCAGTCGGGCCGCATCGAACCCTATCCCGATGCGCTGGTGGTCGAGCAAGCCGACGGCCAATACACGTATCTGCCGCCGGATCTGGCTGCGGTTGCCGCCAGTGTCGGCCGGCCGACGCGGCGCAACTGCGGCAACTGTCATTTCTTTGGCGGCGGCGGCGACAACGTCAAGCACGGCGACCTGTCCACGGCGCTGCTCGACCCGTCGCCGCACGTCGATGTGCACATGTCGCCCGAGGGTGCGGATCTGGTTTGTGTCGACTGCCACGTTGGCGACCGCCACCAGTGGCCGGGCTCGCGCTACCACGGCACTATCCGCGATACTTCGCGGCAGCGCCCGGGCATGCGCGACACCAATATCCTTGCCTGCGACTCCTGTCATACCGCCAGGCCGCACAACGCGCTATCACTCAAGGGCAACAAGCTCAACGATCACACCGATCGGGTGGCCTGTCAGACCTGCCACATCCCCGAATTTGCCAAGGGCGGTGTGGCGACCAAGACCTGGTGGGACTGGTCAACCGCCGGCAGGCTGAAAGATGGCAAGCCCTATACCGAGCTGAGCGAAGACGGGCTGCCGGTCTACCTGACGATCAAGGGCGATTTTCGCTGGGAGGAGGACGTGGTGCCGACCTATGCCTTCTGGGACGGCATCGTTGAATATACCGCGGTCGGCGAGAAGATCGACCCGGACGGCGTGGTGGGCATCAACCGGCTTGGCGGCGGGGTCGATCAGCCCGGGTCGGTGATCTTCCCGTTCAAGCGCATGCGCGGCAAGCAAGCCTATGACGAGGTCAATGAGCATCTTCTGCAAAGCAACGTCTACGGCCCTGAAGGCGATACGGCGTTCTGGAGCAACTACGACTGGGACAAGGCGCTGCAGGCCGGCATGGCGGGCACGGATGTGCCTTACTCCGGCCAGTATGATTTTGTGGAAACCGAGATGTGGTGGCCAACCACGCACATGGTCGCGCCGGCCGGCGAGGCGCTGCGCTGCGGCGCCTGCCACGCAAGCGATGGCCGCCTGGCCAAACTGGCAGGCTTTTACCTGCCCGGCCGCGACCGCTTTGGCCTGACCGATCAGATCGGGCGGTGGCTGCTGGCGCTGACGCTGGTCGGGATCGCCACGCACGCCATCATTCGCATGGTCATGGGTCGCCGGCGCCGCAGGACGGAGGGTTGAGCGATGCCTGAACGCGAATACGCCAGGATCTTCACCCGCTTCGAGCGCTTCTGGCACTGGACGCAGGCCGTGCTGGTGCTGGGGTTGCTGTTTACCGGCGCGCGCCTGCACGGGCTGATTGGCGGCCTGAACTGGTCGACTGCCTTCAGCCTGCACCTGATCGCGGCCGGCCTGCTGATCGTGCTGTGGATCTTTGCCATCTTCTGGCACTTCACTACCGGGGCGTGGCGGCATTATCTGCCCACCCATCGCAATCTGGCAGCGGTGATTCGCTATTACGCCTGGGGCATCTTCCGCGGCGAGGCGCACCCGGCCCGGCCGACGATCCGGCGCAAGCACAATCCGCTGCAGCGCATCAGCTACCTTTTCCTGAAGCTGATCATCAACCCGGCCATCTGGGTGACCGGCATTCTGTATCTGACCATCGGCCTGACCGGCCTCGATCTCGAGACGGTCGCCTGGTTTCATGTTGTAGCAGCCTATGCCATGGCGCTCTTCGTCGCCATCCACGTCTATATGGCCACCACGGGTGATACGCCGGGCGCTTATCTCAAGGCAATGACGACCGGTTACGAGTGGGTGTACGTGGAAAAGGATCAGACGAAATAAGGTGGTCGCTCGCGCCCTGGCTCAGGGCGCAGGATGCACCTTCGGCCAGCTCGATGGGCTGTCGGAGCGTTCAGGTACACACGCGGTTGCGGCCGCCTGACTTGGCGCGATACATTGCCGCGTCGGCGCGGCCGATCAGATCGGCGGTTTCTTCTTCTTCGCCCAGTTGGGCCACGCCGAAGCTGATGGTGATCGGCACGCTGTGGTCGCGGAATTCGACCGGCTGATCGGCCACGGCAAGCCGGATCTTGTCGGCCACTTGCGCGGCGCTGTCGCGGTCGGTATCGGGCAACAGCATCCGGCTGCCCGTGCTGTCGTGGTCGCCCGGTTCCAAGTCGCTGGTCAAGGGCTTGCTGGCCTTCGGGCTGTTCACGTAACGCTCTCCCCTGGTCTGCGGTTGATATGAGGCCCATGGCGTCGGCGAAGTATAGCGCGCCGGTTGACGATCGTGAGCGGAAAGCCTTTCACTTTGTGCGATCCTGTCCTGCAGGCAATAACGCAGAGAATCATGACGATGACGGACCGAGCCGTACTGGGCAGCCGCGCGCTGTTTGCGGATCTGGAAACGGATGTCTATGCCAACCACGCTTCGCTGTCGCCGCCCTCGCGGCCGGTCAGGGAGGCAGTGGCGGCCACGCTTGACGGCTATGCCGCACAGGGAATGGCCTGGTACGCCGAAGAGGTCGAGCGCCGCGAGCGATTGCGTCATCAGCTCACCCGCCTGATCGGTGCGCGAGAAGACAGCGTGGGGCTGGTCGCAAACACCTCCGCCGGCGTGCTCGCCATTGCTCTGGGTCTGGACTGGCGCCGCGGCGAGCGCATCGTGCTGTTCGACGGCGAATTTCCCACCAACGTGACGCCCTGGCAGCAGGCCGCCCGGCGACACGGTCTGGAGCTGGTCTGGCTGCGCGCCGAAGATTTCCGCATTGATCGGGTCGCCGCCCTTGATCGCTTCGAGCGCGAGCTACAGCGCGGCGTGCGCCTGGTGGCGCTCAGCGCGGTGCAGTTCACCACCGGCCAGCGCATGCCGCTGGAGGCCATGGGCGCGCTGTGCCGTGCCCACGGCGCCGAGCTGTTCGTCGACGCCATCCAGGCCGCCGGCATCGTGCCGCTGGACGTGGCCTCGATGAAGATCGACTACCTGACCAGCGGCAGCCACAAGTGGCTGATGGCGCCCGAAGGCACCGGCTTTGTGTTTGTGGCGCCCGAGCGCGCCGGAGCCCTGCTGCCGAACATGGCCGCCTGGCTGAGCCACGAGGACGCTTTTGCCTTTCTCTCCCGCGCGCCCGGGGAGCTGCGCTACGACCGCCCGTTCCAGGCCGGCGCGCTGATGGCCGAGGCGGGCACGCCCAACACCATTGGCGCGGCGGGCCTGGAGGCCAGCCTGGGCCTGATCAACGACATCGGCGTGGCGACCATTCTCGAGCACGTTCAAGCCTGGCATGACGCGCTCGAACCCGGCCTGCTCGAGCGCGGTTTTGAAAGCGCGCGCATGCACGATCCATCCGGGCGCTCGGGCATTCTCAGCGTCCGGCCCGACGATCCGTCGCGCTCGCCGGCCTGGGCGCAGGCGCTGGCCGCCCACGGCATCTCCTGCGCCAGCCCCGACGGCTGGATTCGCTTCTCGCCGCACTGGCCCAACGCGCTCGATGAGCCGGCGCGCGTGCTGGCGGCGATCGACATGGTTATCGAAAGCGGTGGCCCGGCCCCAGGCTGACCTGTGGTGGCCACCGTGCCCGGCAAGGCGTCTGTCAGCGGTAGACTTCCTTGCGGTGTGCAATCCGCACGACCAGGACTCGGACTTGCTTGTCTTCGAGGCGGCAAATGAGTCGATAAGGGCCAACCCGAAATCGCCAGTATTGGCGCCATTCTCCCTGCAGTGCCTTGGCATGCTGCCGGGGATCGTTCGAGGGGGCAATGCGTTCACGCAGAAAGCGGGTGATGCGCCGAGCCCCGTCCCGGTCGATTTTTCCGAGTGCTTTGGTCGCGCTATCGCTGAGCTCAATCCGCCAGGCCAAGCTCGCGTTCCACTTCTTCCAGGCCGCGCGTCGTCTCTTCGCCGCGCTCCAGGCGATCCATCACCTGGTCGGCCAGATAGATGTCTTCAAGATCCTCGATATGCGATTCTACGGCCTCGCGGACATAAAACGTCTTCGTGCGGCCGGTCAGCCTGGCCAGCCGTTCCAGGCGGGCATGCAGGTCTTCGTCGGCGCGGAAGTTGATCATGCGGGTCATCGCTCAGGGCTCTTGTTGATTTACATGTAAATCATACACCAGGGCATCGGCTGATGACTGTTAGTCCGCGTTTCACGGGCTTTCCGGCAGCATGGCGCCAAATCACCCTCCAGGCTGCTCATGGCGTGAACGCAGCGGGCCTTGATGATCGTCAATGACAACAGGCCCTCAGCGGGTCATCCTGATGCACTTTCGCCCCGGAGCCGACTCGTCTGCCATGTCCATGAAGCTTGTCTGTCCGGCCGGTTCGCTGCCGGCCTTTACCGAAGCGGTCAACAACGGCGCCGATGCCGTCTACCTGGGTTTTCGCGACGCCACCAACGCGCGCGCCTTTCCGGGACTGAACTTTTCCGACCGCGATATCGAAAAGGCCATCGCGCACGCGCACTCGCGCGGCTGCGAGGTCTATGCCGCGCTCAACACCTATCCGACCTCCGACAAGCTCGCGCAGTGGTATTCGGCCGTCGACCGGGCCGCCGATCTGGGCGTGGACGCGCTGATCATCGCCGAGATGGCGGTGCTCGATCACGCCGCCCGGCATCATCCCGGCATTCGCCGTCATCTTTCGGTGCAGGGGTCGGCCACCACGCCGGCGGCGCTGGCCTTCTATCACGAACGCTTCGGCATCGCCCGCGCGGTTCTGCCGCGGGTGCTGGCCATCCAGCAGGTCGAGCGTCTGGCCGAACGCTCGCCGGTCGAGCTGGAGGTCTTCGCCTTCGGCAGCCTGTGCATCATGGTCGAGGGGCGCTGCCAGCTCTCCAGCTACGTCACCGGGCGCTCGCCCAACACCGCCGGCGTGTGCTCGCCGGCCGAGTTCGTCGCCTGGGAGGAAACCCCCGAGGGCAAGACGGCCAGGCTCAACGGCGTGCTCATCGACCGCTTTGCCGACAAAGAGCCCGCCGGCTACCCGGTGGTGTGCAAGGGCCGCTACCGGGTTGGCGGTGACATATTCCACGCTCTCGAGGAGCCGACCAGCCTGAATACCCTGGAATTGTTGCCGAAGTTGAAGAGCATCGGCATCTCCGCGATCAAGATCGAGGGCCGCCAGCGCTCGCCGGCCTACGTCGGCACCGTGACCCACATCTGGCGCGAGGCCATCGACCGCGTCGAGCGCGACCCCGATGCCTTCACCACCGAGGCTAAGTGGCAGCGCGAACTGGCCCGCCTGTCGGAAGGCAGCCAGGTCACTCTTGGCCCCTACGAGAGGGCATGGCAATGAAGTTGTCTTTGGGCGCGCTGCAGTATTTCTGGCCGCGGGAGCAAACCCTGGCCTTCTACGAATCGGTGGCCGAGCTCGACGTCGATATCGTCTATCTGGGCGAAACCGTCTGTTCCAAGCGCCGCGAACTCAAGCTGTCCGACTGGCTGGCGCTTGCCAGAGACCTGAAGTCGGCCGGCCACGAGGTGCTGCTCTCGACCCTGACCCTGATCGAGGCTGCCTCGGAGCTTTCGGCCTGCAAGCGCCTGGTCGAAAACGGCGAGTTCGCCATCGAGGCCGGTGACGTCTCGGCCGTGGAGCTTTGCCGCGAACGCGGCCTGCCGTTTGCCGCCGGGCCGGGGGTCAATATCTACAACCACCGCGCCCTGGCGATCCTTCGCGACGCCGGCCTGTTCCGCATGGCGGTGCCGGTGGAGCTCAGCCGCGAGCACATCCGCGGCCTGTCGGGCACGCATGAAGGTCAGAGCGCAGTCCGGCCCGAAATCGAGCTGCTGGCCTACGGCCGCATTCCACTGGCGCATTCGGCGCGCTGCTTTACCGCCCGCGCGGTGGGCCGCGGCAAGGACCAGTGCGGCTTCGAGTGCATCAAGCACCCCTTCGGCCAGCCGATTGCCACGCGCGAAGACCAGCCTTTCCTCAACATGAACGGCATCCAGACCCAGAGCGCGGCGGTGACCGACCTGAGCCGCTACGTTACCGAGCTGCGCGACGAGCCGGTCGATATCCTCAGGCTGTATCCGCAGGAAGAGCCGATCGTGCAGGTCGTCGAGCGCTTCCGCACCGCCCTGGCCGGCGAGGCGGTGGCGCCGCTCGAGCACTCGGTCAGCGGCTACTGGCGGGGTAGTGCGGGCATGGACAGCAGCTGAGGCGCCTCAGCTGCCGTAGCCGCCGCGCAGGATCCACAGTTGTTCGAGGCCGGCGCGGGCGAGGATCTCGGCGGCGGGTCGACAACGCCCGCCGCTGGCGCAGTAGATGATGGCCCGCTGGGTTTCGGGAAGCTGGAAGTCACCCGCGCGAAGCGTCGACAGGGGCAGGTTGAGCGCGCCGGGAAAGTGCCCGGCGGCGTATTCGTCGGCTTCGCGCACGTCGATCCAGGCGATGTTTTCGAGTGCCCTGGCTTCATTGCGCGAGATTTCGGGCGGGCCGCCGCTGCTGCCTGCGAGCACGATGGCCTCGCGCGGTCCCGAACAGGTCGGACAGTCGCCCCGGCGCGCGATGGCGAGCTGGCGGCTGGACATGTCGCGCGCATCCATCAGCCACAGCCGGCCCGACAGGCTTTCCAGGGTTGCGTTGCCGGTCAGCAGTTTGATCGCCTCGGCGGCCTGAATGGCGCCGGCCGTACCGACCAGCGGACCGAGCACGCCGGCTTCGGCGCAGTTGGGCACCCAGCCCGAGGGCGCCTGCGGGAACAGGCAGCGCAGACAGGGGCCTTTGTTCGCTTCAAAGACCGTCACCATCGCCTCCATGCCGGTCGCCGAGGCGTAGACCAGCGGCCGGCCGAATTTGAGCGCGGCGTCGGCGGCCAGGTACTTGGTGGCGTAGTTGTCGCTGCCGTCGAGGATCAAATCGACTGCCGTGAACAGCCGCTCGACGTTGTCCAGATCCAGACGTGCGCTGAGTGCATCAATCGTGATTTGGCCGTTGATTGCCGTCAGCCGCGCGGCCGCGGCCTCGGCCTTGGGCCGGCCGATGTCGGCTTCGGCAAACAGCACCTGGCGATGCAGGTTGGACAGATCGACGACATCGTGGTCGATGATCACGATGCGCCCGACGCCGGCGGCGGCCAGATAGGGAAGGCTGGCGCAGCCCAGGCCACCGGCGCCGATGCAAAGCACGCTCGCCTCGCCCAGGCGCCGCTGCCCGGCGGGGCCGACTTCGGGCAGGATGGTCTGTCGGACGTAGCGCTCGTTCATGATCGTTCGGGGTCGGCGCCTTTCGATCCGCGCCGGTAATCCTCGGGCGTGTTGATATTGTCGCGCAGCCGGCTGGTCGGTGGATCGACGATGGCCAGATCAAGCGTGTCGCCCAGGGCCTTGAGCGCCCGTCGGCCGGCGCGCAACTGCGCCGTGACCGCCTCGCGGGTTCGTTCGCTGTTGCCGAGCACCATCGGCAGAGGCAGGTCGCTGAACACGGCGCCGTCGCGCCCCGGCGCGGCGCTTTGCAGCGGCGCCAGATCGTCGACCTCGAGCTGTGGCATATCCACCGGCACGATCAGCAGCGGCCCGTTCAGTTCCAAACCGGCCGCCAGCACCGAAGCGATACCGCCCAGCGGACCCTGGTCGGGCCAGCGGTCGGGCACGCAGTCGTAACCGGGTCGCTCACCCGAGACGATCACCCGGGCGCAGCCGGCCTGTTCCAGCAGATCAATGGCCCGGTCGAGAAAGCTGCGGCCGTCGGCCCAGATCAGTCCGGCCTTGTCGCGCCCCATCCGGCTCGACTTGCCGCCGGCCAGCACCAGGCCGGTCCACTGTTCACGCGGGTTGTTCATCGCGGCCGCCGCAAGAGAACACACCATCAGCCACGGAACACTCGGAAAGCACGGAAGAAGAAAAAGCGGTATTGGCGATCCGGGTCGGCATATTTCATTTTGTGCTTTTCCGTGCTTTCCGTGTCTTCCGTGGTCAACCGGTTTTTTTAACGCACCCGGTGCTCAGGCTTCCTGCCCATGGCCGCACAGCGCATGGCCCTTGACCCACTCACTGTCGCCGTCGACGTAGTGCTCCTGCTTCCAGATCGGCGCCCGGTGTTTCATCTGCTCGACCAGGTAGCGGCAGGCGCGGAAGGCCTCGTCGCGGTGGCGCGAGCTGGCCGCGGCAACGACGCTGGCCTCGCCGACTTCGAGCCGGCCGTGGCGGTGTTCCAGCCACAGGTGAATCGCCTCGCCCCACTGCTCGCGCGCCTCGGCGCAGATCTCGGCGAAGACGTTGCGGCACAGCACGGCGTGCAGGTCGTAGCTGACCGCCTTGACCGTGCGGCCCTGGTTGATGTCGCGCACCCGCCCGGCAAACAGATCGACCGCGCCATGACCGGCGTGCGCGCAGTGCGCCAGCGCGGCGGCGGCGTCCAGCGGGCCGTCCTTGACGTCGACGTGGATGCTCATGTCTAGCCTCCGCAGACCGGCGGCAGGATCGACAGCTCGCGGCCCGGCAGCGCGTCGGCTTCGTCGAGCACGGCGCTGTCGGTGGCAAAGGCCGATGATTCGAGCAGCGACAGGGCGTTGTCGTCGCCTTCCAGACGCTCGGCCAGGGCGCGGCGCAGATCGGCCACGCGCGCGTCCCCGGCCACGGATACCTTGATGCGGCCGCCGGCATCGACCTGCCGGAACGCGCCGAACAGCCTGATTTCGATTTCCCGGGTCATGGAGTACTCCATCTGAGAGTCGAGCTGATCATGTTCGTGGTTTCCTCAACCGCAGGCGCTCAGCGCTCGAAGCCTTCCGGCAGCGCCGGCAGGCCGTCGGGGTGGACGTAGCGGCCGGATTTGCCGCCGAGCTTGAGCAGCAGGCGCACGCCGTCGATGGCCAGGTCGGCCTGGACCTGCTTGGCCAGATCCCAGATGGTCAGAAGCGCGCCGTTGACGCCGGCCAGGGCTTCCATTTCCACCCCGGTTTTCGCCGAGGTCGCGGCCTGGCAGAACACCGTGACCGCCGATGCGGCCTCGTCGAGCGCAAAGGCCACGCGTACCTGGTCGAGGCCCAGCGGATGACACAGCGGAATGATCTCCGGCGTCTTCTTGGCCGCCAGCACGCCGGCCACTTCGGCCAGCCTGAGGGGATCGCCCTTGGGCAGGGTGCCGTCGCGCACCATCGCGAAGGTCTCGGCGTTCATCACGATCCGGCCGGTGGCCACGGCCACCCGGCGGGTGATCTCCTTGCCGCCGACGTCGACCATCCGGTAGTGCTGTCGTTGTTTGCTCATCGCTTCTCCAGCGGCATGCCCTGGATCCGGGGTCTTGGTGTTCTTGCGTGCTTTGTGGTTCATGACCAATCCATCTGCGCAGACTGCGGTTTCCGACCGGAGCCCGCTACCCGCCGGTCATCGCCAGGTGCGGGGTGTCGCCGTAGTCGCCTTCGTGCAGGAAGTGCGACACGCGCTTGCCGAACAGGGCGGTGAGCACGCTGGCCTTGAGCTCTTCCTTCTGGTCGTCGTCCTGCAGCAGCGGGCGCAGGTTGTGGGCGCCGTTGCCGAACAGGCACAGGCGCAGCCCGCCGCGGGCGGTCACCCGCAGGCGGTTGCAGGTGTCGCAGAAGCCCGGCGCGTAGGGCGCGATCAGGCCGATGCGCCCGGCGTAGTCGGGGTGGGCATACTCGACCGCCGGGCCGGCTGCGGCCTCGCGCTCGATCGGCGCCCAGCCGGCTTGCGCGAGCTGTTCGCGCACCAGATCGCCGCCGACGTGGCGTTTTTCGAAGTATTCACCATTCGTGCCGGTGCGCATCAGCTCGATGAAGCGCACGCTCAGCGGCCGCTCGCGCACGAACTCGAAGAAGTCAGGGAGCTGGTCGTCGTTGAGCCCCTTGAGCAGCACGGTGTTGATCTTGACCGCGTCGAAGTCCTGTTCCAGGCAGGCGTCGATGCCGGCCATGACCTTCTCGAAACGCTTGTCGCCGGTGATGCGCTCGAAGTGCGCAGCATCGAGACCATCGAGGCTGATGTTGATGGCGTCCATGCCCGCGGCCTTGAGCTCGGCGGCGTCGCGCGCCAGGCGGAAAGCGTTGCTGGTCATGGCGATGCGCTTGACACCGGGCACCGCGCGCACGGTGCGCACGATATCGGCAAAATCCTTGCGCACGGTGGGCTCGCCGCCGGTCAGGCGGATCTTCCAGGTACCCAGCTCGGCAAAGGCGGTGACCAGGCGGCGGATCTCGTCGTGGCCGAGAAAGCCCTTGGGATTGCCCTGGTAGCCGTTGGGCAGGCAGTATTCGCAGCGAAAGTTGCAGACGTCGGTGACCGACAGCCTGAGGTAGGAAAAGCGACGACCGAAACCGTCGATCAGCTGGCTCATGTCCGCTCCTTTTCAAAGTCGGAAGGCAGCGCCGTTTCCGGCCTGCTGCCCTGGCTGCCGATGGGGTGTCCTGTCGGCAGCGGCGCGGTTGCCTTGGCTTTGGGCAAGCGGTAGGCAAAAGCGCTCGGAGTGGGTGATTGATGTATCGGATTGTAATCTATCAGCCGGCAAATCCAAGGGCCTTGACCGAAATCAACTCGCGGTTTACTCCACCACGGCCACCGACTTGACCTGCGCCCAGACCGCTTTGCCGGGCGCCAGGCCGAGCGCATCGGCCGAGCGCGCGGTCACCCGCGCCAGCAGCGGCGTGGCGCCAATGTGGAGCTTGACCAGCATCTGCGACGGATGGTCGTGCGCCGCCACTTCGGACACCAGCGCCGGCAGCACGTTGAGAATGCTGGTGCGTTCGGGCTCGACCAGCGACAGACTGACGTCGCGCGCCAGGATGCGCAGCCGCATCCGGCTACTGACCGTCCGGCCCTCGTCGCGCACCCACAGGCTGCCGCCGTCGAACAGCACGCGGGCGAGCTGCCAGTCGCGATCGCGCTCGACGACTTCGGCGTCGAGCGCCACGCCGGCCTCCAGGCTGCGATGAACGGGCAGGTCCAGGCGCGCCAGGGTCTCGCCCACGGGCCCGTTGGCCAGCACCCGTCCGTCGTCGATGATCACCAGCCGATCGGCCAGCCGGGCCACGCTGTCGGGCGAGTGGGTGACGTAGATCACCGGCATGTCGAGCTCGTCGCGCAATCCTTCCAGGTAGGGCAGGATCGCCCGGCGGCTGTCGAGATCCAGCGCCGAGAGCGGCTCGTCCATCAGCAGCAGATCGGGGCTGGCCAGCAGGGCGCGGCCGATGGCCACGCGCTGGCGCTGGCCGCCCGACAGCCCGGCCGGATCGCGCTCAATCAGCGCGCCCAGGCCGAGCCAGTCGACGACCTGATCGAAGGCGATTCGGCGCTGCCGGCGCGGCACGCGGCGCCAGCCGTATTCCAGGTTGCCGCGCACCGAGCGGTGGGCAAACAGGCTGGTTTCCTGAAACACGTAGCCCAGCGCGCGGCGGTGCACGGGCAGGAAATGCCGCTCGTCCTGCCACAGCGCGCCGTTGACGCGCAGGTGACCGCGGGCGCGGTGCAGCCCGGCGATGCAGCGCAAAAGCGTGGTCTTGCCACAGCCCGACGGGCCGAACAGCACGCTGAAGCCCGAGCCGGGAAGCTCGAGGTCGACGTCGAGGCGAAAGCCCGGAAAGCCGGTTTGAAACCGCGCCTTGATGCCGTGGTTCACGTCTGCACTCACGAGCCCAGCATCCGCGCGCGGCGGCCGTTGACCAGATACAGCGTGAGCAGTACCAGGAAGGAAAACACCAGCATGCCGCCGGCCAGCCAGTGCGCGCGGGCGTAGTCGAGGGTCTCGACGTGCTCGAAGATGGCCACCGACAGCACCCGCGTCTCGCCGGGGATGTTGCCGCCGACCATCAGCACCACGCCGAATTCGCCCAGGGTATGGGCAAACGCCAGCACCGCGGCGGTGAGAAAACCGGGGCGCGCCAGCGGCACGGCCACGCTCCAGAAGCGGTCCCAGGGTGAGGCGCGCAGCGTGGCCGAGACCTCCAGCGGGCGCTCGCCGATGGCTTCGAAGGCGTTGCTGAGCGGCTGCACCACGAAGGGAAACGAATACACCACCGAGGCGACCACCAGGCCGGCAAAGGTGAACGGCAGGGTGCCCAGACCCAGCGCCTGCGTGAGCCTGCCGCCGGGGCCGTCGGGCGCCAGCAGGATGAGCAGATAGAAACCGAGCACGGTGGGCGGCAGCACCAGGGGCAGGGTGGTGATCGCCGCAATCGGGCGCTTGAGCCAGTGGCGGGTGCGCGCCAGCCACCAGGCCACCGGCGTGCCCAGCAGCAGCAGGATCAGCGTCGAGATGCTCGCCAGCTTGAGGGTGACGACGATGGGAGACCAGTCGAAGTCCAAGGCGTCAGTCCAGGCCGTAGCCGTGGTCGGTGATGATCTCGCGCGCCGGTGCCGACTTCAGGAAATCGACAAACGCCCGCGCCGCGGGGTTGTTCTCGCCGTGGACGAGCAGTACCCCCTGCTGGATGATCGGCGCGTGCAGCGATTCGGGCACGAGCCACAGCGAGCCGGCTTGCCGGTCCCAGGCCCGCACCTGCGACAGGGCGACAAAACCCGCCTGCACATTGCCGGTGGCGACGAACTGGAAGGTCTGGCCGATGTTGCCGCCGAACACCAGGCGGGGGCCAAGCTCGGCCCACAGATCGAGATGTTCGAGCACCTGCTTTGCGGCCAGCCCGTAGGGCGCCACGGCGGGTCTGGCAATCGCCAGGCGCTTGAAGGCCTGCCGGTCGAGATAAGCGCGGCCGTCGTCGAAGGCTTCGCCCGAACGACTCCACAGCGCGAGTCGGCCGCGGGCATAGGTAAAGCGCGAGCCCGCGACCGCCAGGCCGTGCTGTTCGGCGCGCTGCGGCCGCTGCCGGTCGGCGGCAAGAAAGACGTCGAACGGCGCGCCGTGGTCGATCTGGGCGTACAGCGCGCCGGTCGAGCCGAAGCTGGTTCTCACCGTGTGGCTGCTGCTTTGCTCGAAGCGCTCGACGAGCGCGCCGGTCGCGGCGGTGAAATTGGCCGCCACGGCAAGTTTGAACTCCCCGGCCAGTGCCTGTGGGCCCGTCAGCATGGCCAGCGCGAGAAAGACCGTGCATTTGGCAAGTCGCCGTAAACGGCCGCTGCGGTCGGCAGTGCAGCTGATCATCCCGATTCCTTGTCCCGGCTGGCCGGGCGTTGGCAAGTCCGATACCGGATGGTAAGTGAAACCCGGCCATCGATGGGCCATTACCTGATCGTGTGGGTCGTGCATGAAGCCTGCAAACATGAACTGCGGAAGGCACGGAAGGGCACGGAAACTCACGTTCCTGGAAGAATTCACCAGAGCAGATCCGATCCGGTTTTTTTCCCTTGGTCTTTCCGTGGTTACAGGGTCTTGATCTTCCGCCCCGGGCTGTTGCGCGTTTGACGCGCTCTGCTGCCGCCGTGCATATTGGCGCGGGAGAACCACGCCGGGGAGCGGCCATTGGCCAATGATCGACCATCGCTGCTGGCGACGCTGGATCAGGCGACGCTGCATCTGTTTCCCGGCTACTTCGCGATGGTCATGGCCACCGGCGCGGTCGCGATCGCCGGCCACCTGCTGGCCATGGCCTGGATTGCTGTGCCGCTGGTCTGGCTCAACACCGCCTTCTACCTGGTGCTGGCCGGCCTGACGCTGGCGCGCTTCGTGCGCCACACGCGCGCGTTTGCCGACGACATGCGCGACCACGCCCGCGGGCCGGGTTTTTTCACCATCATTGCCGGCACCTGCATTCTGGCCTCGCAGTACGTGATCATTCTCGAGCGCGATCGCGTCGGCTTCGCGCTCTGGCTGGTGGCCGCCGTGCTGTGGCTGGTGATCACCTACTGGTTTTTCGTGGCCGTGGTCGTGCGCCCGCGCAAACCGACGCTGGAGAAAGGCGTCAACGGTGCCTGGCTGCTGGTGTCGGTGTCCACTCAGGCGCTGTCGGTGCTGACCGCGCTGCTGCCCTGGCCGGAGGCGATGGGCAGCAGCATGCTGTTTCTGGCGCTGAGCCTGCATCTGATCGGCTGCATGCTGTATCTGGCCATCATTCCGTTGATCTTCTATCGGCTGACCTTCCTGCGCCTGGAAATGAGCGCGCTGACCCCGCCGTACTGGATCAACATGGGGGCGGTGGCCATTGCCACTCTGGCCGGTTCGACCCTGCTGATCGAGGGGCGGGCCGATCCGCTCGAGCAGGAGTTTCGCAGCTTCATCCTCGGCTTCACGGTGTTCTTCTGGTCGGCGGCGAGTTGGTGGATTCCGCTGCTGTTCGGGCTCATGACCTGGCGGCATCTGGTGGCGCGCTTTCCGCTGACCTACGACCCGCAGTTCTGGGGCATGGTCTTTCCGCTGGCGATGTACACCACCGGCAGCCTGCGCCTGATCGAGGCGATGGAGCTGGATTTTCTGCGCTTCGTGCCGGCGATCTTCATCTGGGTGGCGCTGGCTGCCTGGCTGGCAACGCTGGCGGCAATGTTTCTGCACCTGTCGAGAGCAGGGAGCAGCCCGGCTTGATCAAGATCAAAGTGAAATATGCAGTTGATGCGTATCTTTATGCACTTGCAAGGCCTGCCCGGGTCGCCGTAGGCTGATCGGGCGTTCGTCAAATCGCAGCAACGGCAGACAAAGAGTAGTGCCATGAACGACGCAAACCCTGCAAACGCTGAACTGCCGCGCGGCGCCAGCCGAATGCTGGGTATGTCGACGTTTGCCTTCACCGCCTGTTTTGCCGTCTGGACGATCTTTTCGATCATCGGTATCCGCATCCAGCAGGAGCTGGGGCTGTCGGAGTCCCAGTTCGGTCTGCTCATTTCCCTGCCCATTCTCACCGGCTCGGTCTCGCGTCTGTTTCTGGGCATTGCCAGCGAGCGCTTCGGCGGTCGCCTGGTGACCTTCCTGACGATGCTGGTCAGCGCCGCCTCGGTCTGGCTTCTGACCTGGGCGACCACTTACGCGCATTTCATGGCCGCGGCTCTGGGCCTGGGCGTGGCCGGTGGCATGTTCGTCACCGGCATTGCCTTTGTCTCGCGCTGGTATCCGAAAGAGCGTCACGGCGCGGCCTTCGGCATCTTCGGCGCCGGCAACGTGGGCGCGGCGGTGACCAACTTCGGCGCACCCTTTCTGCTGGTGGCCATCGGCTGGCAGGGCACCGCCCGGGTCTACGCGCTCGGCATGGTGGTGGCCGCCATCCTGTTCTACGTTTTCACCCGCGAAGACCCGGAAACGCAGCGTCGTCGCAAGGCCGGCGTCAAGGGCACCACCCTGGCCGCCCAGCTCGAACCGCTGCGGCGGGTGCGGGTATGGCGATTCTCGCTGTACTACTTCCTGACCTTCGGCGGCTTCGTGGCCCTGGCGTCGTGGCTGCCGCGCTACTACATCGGCGTCTATGAGCTCGACATCGGCACGGCCGGGATGCTGACCGCCGTGTTCTCCTTTTCGGCCGCGGTGTTTCGCGCCCTCGGCGGCTGGCTGTCGGACCGCTTCGGTGCCCGACGCGTGCTCTATTGGGTTTTCTGGGCCTGCATGGGCTGCTTGCTGGTGCTTTCCTACCCGCCGACGACCTACATCATCGAGGGCATCAACGGCGACATCCGCTTTCGCATGCAAACCCATATCGGCCTGTTCGTCGCCATGACCTTCGTGCTCGGCTTCTTCATGTCGCTGGGCATGGCGGCGGTGTTCAAGCATATCCCGTCGTATTTTCCGCGCACCGTCGGCTCGGTCAGCGGCCTGGTGGGCATGTTCGGCGGCCTGGGCGGGTTTTTCCTGCCGGTGATCTTCGGCCTGCTCAACGACATGACCAATATCTGGACGACCGCTTTCATGGCGCTGTTTGGCACCACAGCTGCCTGCCTGATCTGGATGCACATCGTCATTCTCAACATGGCCGAGCGCTACGACCGCGACCCGCGCTACACCGACGACAGCAACGAGCCGGCAGCGCTGGCCGAATCCTGAAGCAAGGAGTTTCGAAATGAGCCACTTTCTCGATCATCTGACCTACTTCCGGCGCGAAAAGCAGGACTACGCCGATGGTCACGGCACGCTGACCAACCAGTCGCGGCGCTGGGAGGACGGCTACCGCCAGCGCTGGCAGCACGACAAGGTCGTGCGCTCGACCCACGGGGTCAACTGCACCGGCTCCTGCTCGTGGAAGATCTACGTCAAGAACGGCCTGGTGACCTGGGAAACCCAGCAGACCGACTATCCGCGCACCCGACCGGGCATGCCCAATCACGAGCCGCGTGGCTGCGCGCGCGGTGCCAGCTTCTCGTGGTACATCTACTCGGCCAACCGGGTGAAATTCCCGATGATCCGCCGGCGCCTGATCGAGCTGTGGCGTCAGGCGCGCGCCGAGCACGACGACCCGGTGGCCGCCTGGCAGTCGATCCAGAATGATCCCGAAAAGGTCAAGAGCTACCAGCAGCGCCGCGGCCTGGGCGGCTTCGTGCGTGCCAACTGGGAGGAAGTCAACGAGATCATCGCGGCCTCGAACGTCCACACCGTCAAGCAGTGGGGCCCGGACCGGGTGGCCGGCTTTTCGCCGATTCCGGCCATGTCGATGGTGTCATATGCCGCCGGCACGCGTTACCTTTCGTTGATCGGCGGCACCTGTCTGAGCTTCTACGACTGGTACTGCGACCTGCCGCCGTCGAGCCCCCAGACCTGGGGCGAGCAGACCGACGTGTGCGAATCGGCCGACTGGTTCAACTCCACCTTTTTGATGATGTGGGGCTCGAACGTGCCGCAGACGCGCACGCCCGACGCCCATTTCATGACCGAAGCGCGCTACCGCGGCACCAAGACCGTCACCGTCACCCCGGATTTTTCCGAGGCCTCGAAGTTCGGCGACGTCTGGCTCAATCCGCGCCAGGGCACCGACTCGGCGATGGGTATGGCCATGGGCCACGTCATCTTCAAGGAGTGGCACGTCGAGGGTCAGAGCGAGTACTTCAGCGATTACGTGCGCCGCTACACCGACCTGCCGATGCTGGTGCTGCTCGACGAGGAAAACGGGCGTCTGGTGCCAGGTCGCTACCTGCGCGCCAGTGATCTGGCCGACGACCTCGGCCAGAAAAACAACCCCGACTGGAAGACCCTGTCCTGGGACGAGAACAGCGGCGAGATCGTGGCCCCCAACGGCTCGGTGGGCTTTCGCTGGGGCGAGCGCGAAGCGCGCTGGAACCTCGAGGAAAAGGACGCCGGCGGTCGCGACACCCGGCTGGCGCTGACCCATATCGAAACCTCCGACGAGGTCGGCGAAGTCGGCTTTCCCTACTTTGGCGGCGGCGGCAACGCCTTCTGGGCGCAGACCGAGCACGAGCGCATCCAGACGCGTCGCGTGCCGCTGCGCCACGTCACCCTGGCCGACGGCAGCACCCGCAAGGTGGCCAGCGTGTTCGACCTGATGGCGGCCAACTACGGCATCGACCGCGGCCTGGGCGGTGATCACGTCGCCGCCAGCTACGACGATGACGTGCCCTACACCCCGGCCTGGCAGGAGCGCATCACCGGCGTTGATCGCGAGAAAGTCATCAGCATCGCGCGCCAGTTCGCCGAAAATGCGCACAAGACGAAGGGCAAGTCGATGATCATCATCGGCGCGGGCATGAACCACTGGTATCACATGGACATGAACTACCGCGCGATCATCAAGATGGTGATGATGTGCGGCTGCGTGGGCGTGTCCGGCGGTGGCTGGGCGCACTACGTCGGCCAGGAAAAATTGCGGCCGCAGACCGGCTGGCAGCCGCTGGCCTTCGCGCTTGACTGGCACCGCCCGCCGCGCCACATGAACGGGACCTCGTTCTTTTATGGGCATACGGGGCAGTGGCGTTACGAAAAGCTCGATGTCAGCGAGATCCTCTCGCCGCTGGCCAATCCCGACGACTTCAAGGGCTCGCTGATCGACTACAACGTCAAGGCCGAGCGCATGGGCTGGCTGCCGTCGGCGCCGCAGCTTGGGCGCAACCCGCTCGAGATCGCGCGCGAGGCCAAGGCTGCCGGCAAGGAGGCGAAGGACTTTGTCGTCGAGCAGCTCAAGTCAGGCGATCTGAATTTTGCCTGCGAAGACCCGGACAACCCGGCCAACTTTCCGCGCAACCTGTTCGTATGGCGCTCCAACCTGCTCGGTTCTTCCGGCAAGGGCCACGAGTACTTCCTGCGCCACCTGCTGGGCACCGAAAACGGCGTGCAGGGCAAGGACCTGGGCGACGAAGTCGATCGCCATCCGACAGAGGTCAAGTGGCGTGACGAGGTGCGCGGCAAGCTCGATCTGCTGGTCACGCTCGACTTCCGCATGTCGACGACCTGCATGTATTCCGACATCGTCCTGCCGACCGCGACCTGGTACGAAAAGGACGACATGAACACCTCGGACATGCATCCGTTCATCCACCCGCTGACCGCCGCGGTCGACCCGGCCTGGGAGTCGCGTTCGGACTTCGATATCTACAAGGGCATCTCCAAGCGCTTTTCCGAGCTGGCCGAAGGGCACCTGGGAACCGAGACCGACGTGGTCACCCTGCCGCTGCTGCACGACACCCCGGCGGAGCTGGGCCAGGCAATCGACATTCTCGACTGGAAGAAGGGCGAGTGCGAGCCCGTTCCCGGCAAGACCATGCCGGCGATCATCACCGTCGAGCGCGACTATCCCGCCACTTACGACAAGTTCACCGCGCTCGGCCCGCTGATGAACGAACAGGGCAACAACGGCAAGGGCCTGAGCTGGGATACCAAAGAGGAGGTCGAGGCGCTGGGTGACCTCAACGGCCGCCACCGCGGCGACGGCGCCAACGCCGGCATGCCGCGCATCACCTCGGCGATCGACGCCTGCGAGACCATCCTGATGCTCGCCCCGGAGACCAACGGCCACGTGGCCATGAAGGCCTGGGAATCACTCAGCGCCAACACCGGCCGCGAGCACCAGCACCTGGTCGCCGGGCACGCCGACGAGAAGATCCGCTTCCGCGACATCGTCGCCCAGCCGAGAAAGATCTACAGCTCGCCGATCTGGTCGGGCATCGAGTCCGAAAAGGTCAGCTACAACGCCGGCTGGACCAACGTCAACGAACTGATTCCCTGGCGCACGATCTCCGGGCGCCAGCAGTTCTATCAGGACCATGCCTGGATGCGCGCCTTCGGCGAGGGGCTGTGCGTCTACAAGCCGCCGGTCGATCTCAAGACCATCGAGCCGATCAAGGGCCAGCGCGATAACGGCAACCCCGAGGTGGTGCTCAACTTCATCACGCCGCATCAGAAGTGGGGCATTCACAGCACCTACACCGACAACTTGCTGATGCTCACGCTCTCGCGCGGCGGGCCGATCGTTTGGATTTCCGAAGTCGACGCCGCGAAAGGCGACATCAAGGACAACGACTGGATCGAGGCCTACAACATCAACGGTGCGATTACCGCGCGCGCCGTGGTCAGCCAGCGCGTGCCCGAAGGCATGTCGATGATGTATCACGCCCAGGAAAAGATCGTGAACACTCCGGGTTCGGAAATTACCGGCATGCGCGGCGGCATTCACAACTCGGTGACGCGCACGGTACTCAAGCCCACGCACATGATCGGCGGTTACGCGCAGTACAGCTACGGGTTCAACTACTACGGCACGGTCGGCTCCAACCGCGACGAGTTCATCATCGTGCGCAAGATGAACAAGATCGACTGGATGGACGGCACCGAAGCCGAAGACGCCATGCAAGTGGAGGCATCGTAATGAAAATCAGAGCGCAGATCGGCAAGGTGCTCAATCTCGACAAGTGCATCGGCTGCCATACCTGTTCGGTTACCTGCAAGAACGTGTGGACCTCACGCGAGGGCATGCAGTACGCCTGGTTCAACAACGTCGAGAGCAAGCCCGGTATCGGCTACCCCAAGGAATGGGAAAGCCAGGACAAGTGGAACGGCGGCTGGGTGCGCGACGGCCGGGGCAACCTCAAGCCGAGGATGGGTGGGCGCTGGCGCATTCTGGCCAACATCTTTGCCAACCCCGACATGCCCTCGATCGAGGACTACTACGAGCCCTGGGACTACGACTACCACCACATGCAAACGGCGCCGGACGCCAAGACCATGCCCACCGCCCGGCCGCGCTCGGTGATTACCGGCAAGCGCATGAAAAAGATCGAGTGGGGCCCGAACTGGGAAGAGATTCTCGGCAGCGAATTCAAGCATCGCGCCAGGGATTACAACTTCGAGGGCGTGCAGAAGGAAATCTACGGTCAGTTCGAGAACACCTTTTTGATGTATCTGCCGCGCCTGTGCGAGCACTGCCTCAATCCGAGCTGCGTGGCGGTCTGTCCCTCCGGCGCGATCTACAAGCGCGAAGAAGACGGCATCGTGCTGATCGACCAGGACAAGTGCCGCGGCTGGCGCATGTGCGTGTCCGGCTGCCCGTACAAGAAGATCTACTACAACTGGAAATCCGGCAAGTCCGAGAAGTGCACCTTCTGCTACCCGCGTATCGAAGTGGGCCAGCCGACGGTGTGTTCGGAAACCTGCGTCGGGCGCATTCGCTATCTCGGGGTCATGCTCTACGACGCCGATCGCATTCAAGAGGCGGCCAATACGCCCAACGAGCAGGATCTCTACGAAGCGCAGCTCGACATCTTTCTCGATCCGCACGATCCCGAGATCATCGCCGAGGCCCGCCGGCAGGGCATTCCCGAAGACTGGATCGAGGGTGCGCAGAAGTCGCCGGTCTACAAGATGGCGGTTGACTGGAAAGTCGCCTTTCCGCTGCATCCTGAATACCGCACGTTGCCGATGGTGTGGTACTGCCCGCCGCTCTCGCCGATCCAGTCGGCGGCCGAGGCCGGCAAGATCGGCATGAACGGCGAGATTCCGGATGTCGAGAGCCTGCGGATTCCGGTACGCTATCTGGCCAACATGCTGACCGCCGGGGAAGAGGCTCCGGTGGTTCACGCGATGGAGCGGATGCTGGCCATGCGCGCGTTCATGCGCGGCCGCCATGTCCACGGCGAGGAGCGCACCGAGGTGCTCGAGCGCGTCGGCATGGATGTGGACATGGTCGAGGACATGTATCGCTACATGGCCATTGCCGACTATGAGGACCGCTTCGTCATTCCGACCAACAAGCGCGAGTATTCCAGCTCGATCTACGACGGCTATTCCGAGCGCGGCGGCTGCGGTTTTTCCTTCGGCAGCGGCTGCGAAACCGGCGGCGGCTCCGACGCCGACGTGTTCGGCGGCAAGCCGATCGCCAAACGCAAGTTCTTCCCGATCCGGGTGGAGAAGGCGAGCAAGAGCACCGAGCTGCAGGAGCACAGCCACGACCAGTGGAGCGGATCATGAGCTGCATGACCCTGCGGGTGATCTCGCGGCTGATGAGCTACCCCAGCGCGGAGCTGCAGCAAGCGGTACCGGAAATGACCGACGTCATCCGGCGCGAGTCCGTGCTGTCAGCGCCGCATGCCGAAGCCGTACAGCGTCTTGCGGTGGATCTCGGGCAACGTCCGCTGACCGAAATCCAGGAGGACTACGTCATGCTGTTCGACCGCGGACGAGCGCTGTCGCTGCACCTGTTCGAGCACGTCCACGGCGAGTCGCGCGATCGCGGCCAGGCCATGGTCGACCTGATGGAGCACTACCGCAGCAACGGCCTGGATCTCGACGCCCGTGAGCTGCCCGACTACCTGCCGCTGATGCTCGAATACCTTTCAACCCGCCCGAAAGCCGAGGTCGAAGAGCTGCTGGGCGACGCCATGCCGATCATCGTGCTTCTGGGCGCGCGCCTGCACCATCGTGATTCGGCCTGGTCGGTGCTGTTCGAAGCGCTCGAAGACCTGGTCGGCAGTCCGGAAAACGCCGAGCTGCTGCGCGAGGCCGCCGGCCAGGAAGGCCCGGACCAGACGATCGAGAAGATGGACGAGATCTGGGAGGAGGAGCAGGTCACGTTCATGGGCAACGACGACCCGTCGGGCAGCTGCGGCGCGGCTTCGGCGGCGGTCAGCGGGCTCGAAATCCACCAGAGGAGTTGATCATGGAATCCTACATCAACCAGTTCATCTTCGGCGTCTTTCCGTATATCGCCGGCACGGTGTTCATTTTCGGCTCGCTGCTGCGTTTCGAGCACGGGCAATACACCTGGCGGGCGATGTCGAGCCAGATGCTCACCCCGCGCTCGAAGAACTTCCGGCGCGCCAGCATCGCCTTTCACGTCGGCATCCTGCTGCTGTTCATGGGCCATCTGGTCGGCCTGCTCACGCCCACGCCGATCTATACTGCGCTCGGGCTGTCGCCCGGCGCCAAGCAGGTCATGGCCATGGTCGCCGGCGGCCTGTTCGGCATCCTGTGCTTCTTCGGCCTGACCTATCTTCTGTGGCGCCGGCTGTTCGTGACCTCGGTGCGGGTCAACTCGGCAATCATGGACACTTTCATCATCTGCCTGATCTGGCTGCAGCTGGTCACCGGCCTGTCAACGATCGTGTTCTCCATGGACCATCTCGACGGTGCGGTCATGATGCAGCTCGCGCACTGGGCGCAGCATATCGTCACCTTCCGGTCCGGCGCGCACGAATACATTCTCAACGTCCATCCGGTCTACAAGCTGCACATCTTTCTGGGCCTGATCATGTTCACCGCCTTTCCGTTCAGCCGCCTGGTGCACGTCTGGAGCTGGCCGTGGGGCTACATCCGCCGCAACTACCAGGTGGTTCGCCAGCACGGCGGTTCGCCGAAAATTTCGTGACTGCCTGATCGATATTGAAAGAGGATGCCATGCAAACCGATAACGCCGCTCAAGCCGACCCGCAGCCGCAGGAAAATCTGCCGCCGCCGATTCGCATCGACGATCGCGTAATCGACCACGAAGACATCGCACGTGAGGTGCAGTACCACCCGGCGCCCAGTCTGAAGGAAGCGCGTGCCCGTGCCGCCCGTGCCCTGGTCGTGCGCGAGCTTCTGCTGGCCGAATGCGACCGGCTCGGAATTGGCCCCGAAGCGACCGAGGATGGCGAAACCGAAGAAGAAGCGCGCATTCGCCGGCTTATCGGCGAGCAGATTGACGTGCCCGAGCCGACCGAGGCCGACTGTCATCGGTATTACCAGGCCAACGAGAAGCGCCTGCGCACGGCCGACGAGCACGAGGTATCGCATATTCTCATTCCAGCGCCGCCCGACGACGCCGAGCTGCGCGCCGAGGCACGCAAGAAGGCCATGGGCATCAACGCCGAGCTGCGTGCACATCCGGACAAGTTCCTGTCGATGGCGCGCGACTTCTCGAGCTGTCCGTCGAAGGAAGTAGGCGGCCATCTGGGTCTGATCGCGCGCGGCCAGACCGCGCCGGAGTTCGAAAAGGCGCTCTCCCGTCTGCCGGTCGGCGAAGTGCCCGAATACCCGGTCGAGACGCGCTTCGGCTTTCACGTCGTGTTGATTCACCAGCGCAAGGAAGGCAAGCCGGTCACCTTCGAGTCCTGCCACGAAAAGATTGCGGGCTATCTGCGCGAACACGTCCGCCGCCGCGCCATCAACCAGTACATTCGTCTGGTCGCCGCCGAGCACGATATCGAAGGCATCGATCTCGATGCGCCTTCGTCACCACTGGTACAGTGAAAGTGAAAGAAAATCCTGGAACCAGGGAAGGCACGGAATACACGGAAAACAAACGAACAGAAACCCCGCTTGTGCTGACTCTTGAGTTGATCAGGGATCATTCGTCAAGGGTCAATTTGATGCCCGATCAAATGACTCATGCTTTTTTTTTTCGTGCATTCCGTGTCTTCCGTGGTTCCCCTGTTTTTCGGCTCAAACGCTTCACCGGATAACCTCGACTGAATGACGATTGGACTGAGCAATGATAGAAACCTTCGATGACCTTTTGACAATGGCGCGCGACGAGCCGGTGCCGGTGCAGCTGCTGACGGTGCTGGTGCGTGCCCAGCCGGTGATGGAAGCCGACGCCGACGGCGCGGAAGCTGCCATCGAAGGCGAGGGCGTGATTACGCCGATCATGGTCAAGGATCACGCCGTTGCCGACGTGCCCGGCTTCGAGTATCTGCGTGCCGACGCTGATGCGGCCAAGAAGGACTGGACGTTCATGATGGTGGGCGTGCTGCCCGGCCAGCCGGGTCAGCCGCCGGCAGCCGATTTCATCGACGAGCAGCTCAAGAACATGGCGCGCGCCATTCACGCCGGCAGCGGCCTCGACCGCTATCTGTTCTTTGATCGCAACGGCATTCCTGTGCAGATCAGCCAGCCCGAAGCCATCGGCGATGCGCATTGATTCCCCTCATGGTTCTTCCATCGGTTCATGTGGGTATATCGCTGGATCAGCGCAGGCGCAATCCGGGAAAAGGAAAACCTTGTAACCATGGAACTACACGGAATACACCGGAAGATGGATGGAAAGCCGTCAATCAGCAGTGCTGGCAAAGCCGTCGTCCGTGCATTCCGTGCAACCCGTAACTTCTGGGTTCCAAGGGCATCCGGCAGATTGGTGCAGACATGAAAGTGTTTTCGCAAGTTGGACGGTCAGCAGGTAGCCGGGGTGGGCGATGACTGAATCCAGTCACGGTATCGGCAAGGGGCTGACGAGCGTGGCCGAGGCGCGTGCGCGCCTGGTCGAGGCTGTCGCGCCGGTGGCCGTCACCGAAACCGTGGCGCTGGACGCCGCTTTGGGACGGGTGCTGGCCGGTGCGGTTTCGGCACGGGTGGACGTGCCGCCGGCCGACAACAGCGCCATGGACGGCTATGCCGTCAACACCGCCGATCTCGAGCGCGCCGGCGACGCGCTGCCGATTTCGGCGCGCATCCAGGCCGGCGACGCCCCGGGTTCGCTCACTGCCGGAAGTGCGGCGCGCATCTTTACCGGCGCGGTCATTCCCGACGGCGCCGATGCGGTCGTCATGCAGGAAAAGGCGCGCGAGGTCGACGGCCAAGTACAGGTCGAAGAACTGCCGCCGCCGGGCAACAATATCCGCCGCGCCGGCGAGGACCTTGGCGCCGGTGAAGAGATTCTTGCCGCCGGCCGCCGTCTGCGGCCGCAGGATCTGGGGCTGCTGGCCTCGACCGGCATCGAACGCGTCGAGCTGCGCCGCCGGCTGACCGTGTCGGTGCTGTCCACCGGCGATGAGCTTGTCGATCCGGGGCGAGCGCTGGCCCCCGGGCAGATCTACAACAGCAACCAGCCCCTGATCAACGGCCTGCTGGCCGCGCTGAGTTGTCAGGTCGTGGCCGTGCGGCACGTGGCCGATACGCCCGAAGCCACGCGCCAGGCACTCGAAGCCGCCGCCGCTGAAGCGGACGTGATCGTCTCCACCGGTGGCGTGAGCGTGGGCGAGGCCGATTACGTCAAGGACGCGGTCGAGGCGCTGGGACGGCTCGACCTTTGGAAGATCGCCGTCAAGCCCGGCAAGCCGCTGGCCTTCGGCCGGGTCGGCGACGCGGTCTTCGTCGGCCTGCCCGGCAACCCGGTTTCGGCCTTGGTCACCTTCAGCCTGTTCGGCGCGCCGGTGATCCGCAAGATGCAGGGCCGTAGCGACACCATGCCCGAAGCCGTTCGCGTTCCCGCCGGCTTTGCCGCGCCGGCGCCCAAGCGCGAAGAGTATCTGCGCGTGCGCCTCCAGCAAGGCCGGCTCGAGCGTTATCCGCACCAGGGCTCGGGCGTGCTCAGCTCGGCGGTGTGGGCCGACGGCCTGGCCAGGCTTGCGGTCGGCCAGGCCGTGGCCGAGGGCGATCCGGTCGACTATCTCGGCTTCGAGCGGCTACTGTATTGATCCTTTCTGCACCCCGCCAATCCTTCGAGAAACCATGTCCAGACAACGCTGCAATGACGACAAGGCCTTCAAGGCGCTCACTTTCGCGGTGCTGACCGTCTCCGACTCGCGCACGCTAGACAACGACAGCTCTGGCGACACGCTGGCTGAACGCATCGAGTCGGCCGGGCACCGACTGGCCGAGCGCAGGCTGCTGCCCGACAACATCTTCAAGCTGCGCGCGGCCGTGTCGGCCTGGATTGCCGACGCTGCGATCGACTGCGTGCTGATTACCGGTGGCACCGGCATTACCGGCCGCGATTCCACGCCCGAGGCAATCCAGCCCTTGCTGGTGCGCGATATTCCGGGCTTCGGCGAGCTGTTCCGCCATTATTCGCTGGAAGAGATCGGTACCTCGACCATTCAGTCCCGGGCCTTCGGCGGCACCGCCAACGCCACGCTGATCTTCGGCCTGCCCGGCTCGACCGGGGCGTGCCGCACGGCCTGGGATCGCATCCTGGGCGAACAGCTCGATTCGCGCACCGGGCCGTGCAACTTCGTCTCGTTGATTCCGCGGCTCAACGAAGGCGCTGCTGACTGAATCCGGGCAGATCAAGACCCTGTAACCACGGAAGAATACGGAATTCACGGAAGGGTTGAGTTCACGATCATCGCAAGCCGGGCTGGCAACACCTCCCGCCGGGCTGATCAGCCATCATCCGTGCATTCCGCAATTTTCGCGGTCAGCAGTTCTCGGCGCAGTCCTGATCGGGCGTATTGGCCACGGAGCGCTGCTCACCCAGCTTCTGGCGCACCGCGCCTTCCAGGCGAGTCAGGCCGTGGGCGCGGCCGATTTCGATGGCCGCCTCGCTGTCCTCGCCGTCGATCCAGGCCGCCCGCAGGGCAAACAGCGCGCCGATGCGGTTGCCCGAGGCGCAGTGCAGCAGGGCCGGTTCGTCGCCGATCTCGTTGAGTATCGCGTCGAAGCGCGCGACCGCCTGGCGGTCAAGATCCTCGGCCCCGGCGATCGGGAGGTGGTGATAGGTCATCCCCAGCTCGTCAAGCAGGCGCGGTTCGTTCCAGGCTTCGAGCTCGCCTTCGCTGCGGGCGTTGACGACGTGCTTCACGCCGGCGTGCGCCAGGGCAGCCAGCTCGTGTGGTTCGGGCTGGCCGGCCACGCGCTGGTGCGGCGTGGGCTGCAGCGCGTCGTCCATCGCCGGCCAGTCAGGGCCTTCGCCGGCGAGCGCGGCCAGCGCCGGCGCGATCAGGAGGGTCAGCAGAATGCTTCTGATGGCCTTCATCGGTCTTGTCCGTTGATGGGTGTGTCTACCAAGGGAGAATGCAGTGCAGGGGCTGGCGATTCAATGGCTACTGCGCCCGAGCTCGAACGTCGCGACCAGATCGGGAATGCGCTCCGGCCCGACCGGCCGGCTGAACAGAAAACCCTGCGCGAAGCGACAGCCCCGGGAGCGCAGGAACTCGAGCTGGTCGCCGTGCTCGATGCCTTCGGCCACGACCTCCATACGCAGATATTCGCTGATGCTGAGCATCGCCGTGACGATGGCGGCATCGTCGGCGTCTTCGGCAATGTCCTCAACGAAGGAGCGGTCGATCTTGAGCAGGTCGATGCGAAACTGCTTGAGATAGCCCAGGCTGGAATAGCCCGTACCGAAGTCGTCGATGGCCAGCGCCACACCCAGCTCCTTGAGCTCGGCGAGCACTTTCCGCGCCGCGGTGACATCCTCCATGATCACGCTCTCGGTCAGCTCGATGACCAGCTGTGATGGCAAAACGCCTGAGTGCCGCAGCGCGTCGTTGACGGTACCGAACAGGTTTCCGCGCCACAGCTGCATGGCCGAAACGTTGACCGCCATCTGGATGTCGCGCATGCCCTGATCGCGCCAGCGGGCGAGCTGCCGGCAGGCGGCCTCGATGACCCAGTCGCCGATCTCGACGATCAGCCCGCTCTGCTCGGCCACGGGGATGAAGTCCGACGGCGGAACCTGACCGAGCGTCGGGCTGCGCCAGCGCAGCAGTGCTTCGACGCTGACGATGCGGCCGCTTCCCAGATCGATCACGGGCTGATATTCAAGCGCCAGTTCATCGCGCGCCAGTGCGCCGCGCAAGTGGTTTTCCAGCTGCAGGCGGTGATGCACGCGCGTGTTGAGTTCTTCGGTGAAGAACTGAAAGGTGGCTCGTCCCTGCTCCTTGGCGTGATACATGGCGGCATCGGCATGCTGAATCAGGGCATCGGCTTCCTCAGCGTCATAGGGGAACATGGCGATGCCGATCGAGGGCGTGATCGTCAGCTTGTGGCCGTCGACGTCGAAGGGCTGTTCGGCGAAGTTGCGCAGCAGCTCTTCGGCGCGTCGCGCAGCGCGATCGGCATCGGTCTCCGGGAGAACGAGCAAGAATTCGTCACCGCCCTGGCGGCTGATCACGTCGTAGTCCCGAAACTGTTCGACCAGGCGCTCGGCGACCGCAATCAACAGCTGGTCACCAAGGCCGTGCCCGAGCGAATCGTTGACCAGCTTGAACCGGTCGAGATCAATGAACATCACCGCGACCGGGCGATTGTGGCGCTGTGCCTGGCTGAGCACCTGGCCGATGCGGATATGAAACAGGGTGCGGTTGGGCAGGTTGGTCAGGGTGTCATAGTGCGCCAGGCGGTGGACCTCGCGCTCGGCTTCCTTGCGTTCGCTGATGTCGGTAATCACACCGTCGAAATGCCGTACGTGACCGGTTTCGTCCATGGTTGCGACGGCGCTGTTGACCGCCGTGAAGCGGGTCCCGTCCGGGCGCTGGAACTCCACTTCCTGGTTGCGGTAGTAGCCCTGGCTTTCCAGGAGGTCGAGAAGCGCGTCGCGCTGCTGGAAGTCGGCATAAAGAGAGCTTGTGTCATAGTCCAGAAACGCGTCGCGCGAGTCGAAGCCGAACATCCCGGCCAGGGCCTGGTTGACATACACCAGCCCCTTGTCCGGTTCGCCGCGATAGATGCCTTCCTGGATATTGCCGGTGATGGATGAAAGCAACTCCTCGCTGTCGCGCCAGGCGCGCGTCATGCGTTCGGCCACTCGCAGCGCGCGCGCACGCGTCCGCAGCAGATTGAAGGCAAAGGCGGCAAGCAGCACCGTGATCAGACTGCCGGTGATGAGCAACAGCCGTGTCGCCAGCCCGGGGTCTGCCGGGCGCGTCAGCCGCAGCGCGAAAGTGCGACCGCCAAGGTTCAATCGCCGCCCGGATTCGATCACATCGCGGGCGCTGTCGAATGGATGGTCTTTTCGGTAGACGGTGTCCTCGCCGGCCGGCGACGACAGGTCCCGTACGCGCACGCTGACGTCGGCCTGGCCCGGCAGGCTGGCCGCAAACAGCTGCGACATGGTCACGGTGCCCGCCACCCAGCCGGAGCTTTGCTCGCTGTCGCTGTCGACCCAGGCAAACAGCACGTAGCCGGACTGCGGTTCCGCGCCGCTTGTGCCCAGGCCGACGGGGTCGGACATGACGATGGTGCGCGTCTGCCGGGCGCGCTGCATGGCGGCGCTGGCGCGTGGGCTGGTGCAGACGTCCCGCCCGATCGAGTCGGCGTGCAGCGCCGCCGGCTCGTTATAGAAAATCGGGCAGTAAAAATCGCGCGGTGCGGAAGAGTGGAGCTCAAAAGTGTCGAGCCCGTCCGCTCGGGCCAGCTCGGCCAGACGCTTCAGGCCGGCGTCATCGACGCGCGGGATCCAGGCCATTTCGAACGGCGCCGCGTCGGACCCGGACTGTTGAAACGTGCGCGCAAACTGCTGCCACTCCCTTCGCGACACCCGGGCAGAGCCGGCAAACAGGGCTTTGGCCGCGCGCAGCTGGACCTCGTGGCGGGCGAACCGGCCCAGCATGACACCTGCAGCCTGTTCACCGGTTGCGCTGAGCGCTGCCTGCTGCCGCTGGAGCTCGGTGTTGCGAAGCAGATGTGTCGTCAACGCGGTAATGACGGCGCCGCAGATGAGCACCACGGCCAGTGCCAGCCACGGCGCTTTCTTGCTGTCGAGATGGTTACGGATCATCTGCGCGCCGTCGATTGACAATGGGCCTCCCCCCCTTGTTCGAGCTTGCCAGAAGTCCGCAATATATCAGATTCCCCGTTTTCGCCACCCACGCCGCCTGCTGCAGCAGCCGCGAGCGGATCGGCCGGGGCGGCGGGAGCTGACTCAGCGACTGTTGCCGGCATCGTCCGGCGGCTGCTCCTGGTCCGTGCGCGGCCAGTGCACGCCCATCCGCCGGGCGCGGGCCAGCCATTTCTCGCGCGCTGCCTGGCGCAGATCCTCGACGGTGTCGCTTTCGTCGACAATTTCCATGCCCAGCAGGGTCTCGAGCACGTCCTCCATGGTTACCACGCCTGCCAGGCCGCCGTATTCGTCGACCACCACCGCAAAGTGTTCCTGGCGGGAAAGCAGCTGGCTGAACAGGTTCTGCAGCGACACGAACTCGGGCACGAACAGCACCTCGCGGGTGAGCGCTTCCAGGCGCGTATCGGCGTTGCCCTGCGCCTGGGCAAGCATGATGTCGGTCTTGAGCACGTAGCCGTGAATATCCTCGTCGGAGTCACCGTAGACCGGAAAACGGGAAAATCCCGCGGCCAGAGAGGAGTCCATGATCTCGCCGACGGTCTGATCGGCGCGCATCATCACCACGGCCACCCGCGGGGTCATGATGTCTTCGACCCGGATGGCGCTGAAGCGGATCAGGTTGGCGAAGATGTTTGATTCCTCTTCCTCGAACACGCCCTCGCGGGTGCCGGTCTGGGCCAGCAGCCGGAACTCTTCGCGGCTGACCGTCGGCGCGTCCCGGTTGGCCGCCAGCCAGCGTGTGATCAGCTTCGAGAGCTGCACCAGCGGCCAGGTCACATAGATCAGCACGATGCAGGCGATGGCGGTGAAGCCGCTCAGTGAGCGCGCATGAGTGGCGCCGAGGGTTTTTGGAATGATTTCGGAAAAGATCAGGATGAGCAGCGTGATGACCGCCGAGGCCAGGGTCACCCAGGCCTGGCCAAAGACCACCTGCGCCTGGGCGCCGACGCCGGCGGCGCCAAAGGTGTGGGCGATGGTGTTGAGGCTGAGAATCGCTGCCAGCGGCTGATCAATGTGGCGCTTGAGGTGCTGCAGACGCCGGCCCGCGCGGCTGCCGCGCTCGTTGAGAACGGCGATGTGCGCCGGTGTGATGCTCAACAGCGCTGCCTCGAGAATCGAACACAGAAAGGAAACGCCGACAGCAAGAAATAGGTAGAACGCCAGTAAGGCCATGCGGTTTCAGCTCGCGAATATCCTCTGCATTGTAGCGAACCGGCAGATCGGGCTTGCATACCGGCGGTGAAATGCCGCGAACTCAGAACCCGAAGATGCTGAAGCCGCCGTCGACCGGCAGCGTCTGGCCGGTGATGTAGCCGGCGGCCGGCAGGCACAGAAAGACGATCGTGGCGGCTACTTCTTCGGGCGTGCCAACGCGGTTGAGCGGCGTGCGTGCCAGCACTTCGGACAGAAACTCGGGGTCATCGAGCACCTGGCGGGCCAGCGGCGTTTCGATATACCAGGGGGCGACGGCGTTGACCCGGATCTGGTGCGTTGCCCACTCAACGGCAAGGTTGCGCGTCATCTGATTGAGCGCGGCCTTGCTCATGGCGTACGGCGCGCCGGTGCGCAGGTGGGTGAGCCCGGCCACCGAGCTGATATTGACAACCGCAGCTCCGCCAGCGGCTTCCAGCAGCGTGTGGGCGGCACGCGTGAGCTCGAACGTGGCCACCAGGTTGGTGTCGAGAATGCCGCGCAGCTCCTGCTCTTCGTAAGCCAGCGCGGGCTTGCGCTGGTTGTAGCCGGCATTGTTGATCAGAATGTCCAGCGGCTCGCCCACTGCGCCGAGCAGGCCGTGGCGTGAATCGGCATCGGTGATATCACCGACCATGGCGTGCGCCTTGTAGCCACGCTCGGTCAGCCGTTCGGCCGCATTGTTGAGCTTTTCGTGCCCGCGGGCGACCAGCCAGACCTCAGCCCCGCGTTCGCACAGGGCTTCGGCCACGGCGCGCCCGATGCCGCGGCTGGCGCCGGTGACCAGCGCGCGCTTGCCCTCGAGTGTCCACATTGCGTTGCTTTCGCTCATGGTCGCCATTATGGCCGGCCCCCACGGCTGGCTCAACACGCGCGGTACCATGGATGGTGCAGTTACCTTGAGGGCCGGGATGGAAATCGAGCAGATCGAGATTCGCGAACACCTGCGCGAGCAGGAGCCGTTCAGCTTTCTGACCACGGCAGAGCTCGACGAGGTGGCCCGATCAATCGAGGTGAGCTACTTCCGGGCGGCCAGCGACATCGTCAGGCTCGGCGACGAGGTTCGCGACCTGCACTATATTCGCAGCGGTTCGGTGGAGTTGTTCCGCCGCAGCGGTGAGCTCTACAACCGCCTGGGAGCCGGCGACATCTTCGGCCAGCTCGGGCTGCTCAGCGATCGAACCACGCGCTTTCCGGCGCGCGCGCTCGAAGACACGCTGATCTATTTCATTCCGGGTGAGCTGTTCAAGAGGTTGTTCGACAGCAATGTCGTGTTCGCCGACTATGTCGAAGTCGAGGACCGCACGCGGCTGCGCCAGGCCGCTCAGCATGTCGGTCACAATCCTCTGCTGACCCTGCGTGCCGGCAAGCTGGTGCGCTATGCGCCGGTCATGGTCACGCTTTCGACCAGCGTCGAAGAGGCCGCCAGGCTGATGACCGACGAACGCGTGACTTCGGTGCTGGTCGTTGAAGACCGTGACCCTGACGCGCAGGCCGATAGCCCGCTGCTGGCCGGCATCCTCACCGACAGTGATCTGCGCCGCAGAATCGTCGCCGAGGGGCTGCCCGCCAGCACGCCGGTGAGCGAGGCCATGTCGGGCAACGTCGCCAGCGTGCAGCAGGATCGCTTTCTGTTCGACGTGCTGCTGCTGATGCTGCGCGAGAACGTTCACCACATCCCGGTGCTCGATCATCGCCGCCCGATCGGGGTGCTCGATCTGGCCGACATCATTCATCATGAGAGCCAGAACAGCCTGTTTGTAGTGCGCAACATCTTTCACTGCAACACGCATGACGACATCGAAGCGCTCAAGCCCGCGGTAGCTTCCAGTTTCATCCGCATGGTCAACGAAGATGCCAACTCGCACATGATCGGCTCGGCCATGGCCACCATCGGCCGCAGCTTCAAGCAGCGCCTGCTGGAGCTCGGCGAGGAAAAACTCGGGCCACCGCCGGTGCCGTACTGCTTTCTGGCCCTGGGGTCGATGGCGCGCGACGAGCAGTTTGTCTACACCGATCAGGACAACGCCCTGATCCTTGACGACGCCTTCGACGAGCGTGCGCACGACGAATACTTTCGCGAGCTGGCGCAGTTCGTCAGCGACGGTCTGCACCGGGTCGGGTATGTCTACTGCAGCGGCGACATCATGGCGACCAACAAGCAGTGGCGGCAGCCGTTGTCGGCCTGGAAGGCGCAGTTCATCGAATGGATTCGCGAACCCAACGCGCAGCGCCTGCTGCACAGCTCGATCTTCTTCGACCTCGACGGCGTGGCCGGCGTTACCAGCATGGCCGATGAGCTCAAGGCGCTGATCGCAGCCGAGGCCAGCGCGCAGCCAGCCTTCCTCGGCTGTCTGGCCATCAACGCCAACAATCGCACGCCGCCGCTGGGTTTCTTCCGCGACTTCGTGCTCGAGCAGGGCGGGCGTCACGAGAACTCGATCAACCTCAAGCGCCGCGGCACCGGGCCGCTGGTCGACGTCATCCGAGTGCATGCGCTGGCGGCCGGTTCGCAGTCGCAGAACTCCTTCCGCCGGTTGGAAGATACGGTCGCCGCCGGCTTTCTGACCGCGCCCATGGGGGCTGATCTGCGCGATGCGCTGGAATTCATCGCCATGGTGCGCGCCCGTCACCAGGCCTGGGACGCCGAGCGCGGCGGCGAGGCCAACAACAACATCGTGCCCGAGACCCTGTCGGCCTTCGAGCGGCGCAGCCTCAAGGATGCCTTCAAGGTGTTGGCCAACGCCCAGAAGTTCATCCGCTTTCGCTATCGCCCGGTGCGTCGCTGAGCGGCATGCTGTCGATTCTTCAACGAAATCGGCCGGCAACGACCGACTGGCAAAAACGCTTTGCCGAGCTGGCCGATGCGAGCCGCGTGGCGCTGCTGCGCGATTTCTACCGCCAGGCCGCGGTGGCGATCGATACCCCGCTGGCCCAGACTCCGCTGGTAGCCCTTGATCTGGAAACCACCGGCCTGAATCCGGGCCGCCACGGCATCGTCAGCATCGGCGCGGTGCCGTTCACGCTCGACCGGATTCGTCCCGCCGCCGGCTACTATCGCGTGGTTCGGCCGCGGCGGGAGATCGACACCCGCTCCATCACCATCCACCACCTCACCCACGACCAGATCGACCGGGCGCCCGACCTGGAAGATGTCGCCGACGAGCTGCTGGACGCGCTCGTCGGCCACGTGGCGGTCGTTCACTTTCATGCCATCGAGCGGCGCTTTCTCTACCAGGCGTTCCTGCGGCGCTTCGGCGAGGGCCTGCTGTTTCCGCTGATTGACACGCTGCACGTGGAAAGGCAAGTTCACCAGCGCCGCGGCAACAATCCCCTGACCTGGTTCAGGCGCCGTGTGTCGCTGCGGCTGGCCGATGCCCGCCGACGCTACGGGCTGCCCGAATATACGCCGCATCACGCCTGGACCGACGCCCTGGCCACCGCCGAACTGCTCCAGGCTCAGGTGGGTTATCACGGCCACCCGGAAGATCCCGTTTCGGACTGGTGGCTGTAGCCGGAGTTGCAGGTTGCGTGTCGGCGACTTCAGCTGTCGCCAAGCGCCTTGAGTCCGGCCGGGTCGACAATCTTGATCTCCCGCCGCCGGACCTCGATCAGACCCTTGTCCTGCATGCGGCCGAACAGGCGGCTGACGGTCTCGAGTACCAGCCCGAGATAGTTGGCCAGGTCGGCGCGCGACATGCTCAGGTTGAGCACATCGTCGCGGCGATCGAGGCGGGCCTGGCGCCGGCGCATGTTGTGCAGGAAAAGCGCCAGCCGGCTGATGGCCTGGTTGCGGCCCATCATCGCCATGTGGTCGTGGTCGTCGCTCATTTCGCGCGAGACCAGCCGCATGAACTGGCGCTGCAGGCCGGGTACCAGGGTCGAGATGCGCTCCAGCTCGGCGTAGGGCAGGCGGCAAACGCTCGAGGGCTCGAGGGCTTCGGCGCTGCACTGATGGCGTTCGGCTGCCAGGGCATCGAAGCCCAGGATTTCTCCGGGCAGGTGAAAGCCGAGGATCTGCAGCTCGCCGCCCTCGGACACGACCTGGGTCTTGAGCGAGCCGGACTTGACCACGTACAGGGCGCGGAAGGGCGAGCCGGCATGGTAGAGCGTATCGCCGGCCGCCAGGCTGCTGCGGTCGGCGACCACCTGATCGACACGATCGATGTCGGCGCGGCCGAGCCCGGCGGGGAGACACAGTTCGCGCAGATCGCAGCGTGCGCACTGGCGCCGAACCTGGTCGAAGTCGATGGCGGAATCAGCGGCGGACATGCGGGTTTCCCCAAAAGTGGCTGGCAATGGCAACGTACACCGGCACGCCAGCGATCCTGCCCGGATGAAGCAGGTACCGCGGCGTGCACGAGTGTGATTTTACCGGGCTTGTGTCAATTCGAGGTCTGTTTGTCACCGCCGGGCTGATTCTCGTCCGGGTTCGCGTTGCGTTCAGGCGCGCACGGCAGCTGCAGTTTGTCGAACTCTTCTTCGCCAATGAGCTGGCGTATCTCGTCGCGCTGCTGCCTGCGCATGTTCTCGATGGCGTCGCGATGTTCCTTGCGCATGCCCTCCAGGCGCGCGCGCAGGCCTTCGCTGATGTCCAGCTGCGAAAAGTCCGGATCGAAGCCGGAGCGCTCACAGGCGCCAGCGCCGCGCCGACCGTGGCGCATCATGCCGCGACGGCCGCTGTGGCTTTTGCCGCGCATGTGCCCGCGCTCACCCCGCTGCGCCATTCTGCCGTGTCGCTCCGAGATCAGCTGGTCGAACTGTTCGGCCTGTTCTGCGTTCAGCACGTCGCGAATGCGCTCGTGCAGCGCCGCACGCTGGGCCCGCATGTGCTCGCGCCGCTCGGGACCGCGAAGCTTTTGTGAGCTCATCTGCTCACGCATGCTCTGGCGATGCTCGCCAATGAGCTCGTCGATGGTCTCGGTCTGGGCCTCGTCGAGGTCGAGCTGCTCGGACAGATGCTGCGCGCGCGCGTCAATCGATTCGGCAGCCGCCGGCAGCACAGGGCCGATGAGTCCGATGGCCAGGAGAGCAGCGGTAACAAGAGTGGTCGGTTTCATTGCTCGTTCCTCGTTGAAGAAGGTGACCCGGCTCGCAAGTCCGGGCGCGATGTCTACAACTGAAAGTATAGGGGGCCACCCGGTTGACCACAAACCGGGCCCTGTGGTTCGCGAACACCGGCCGGCAGCGGCGGCAACAGCGCCGCGATGCCGCTACAATGCGGTCGATGCCAGCCTCACACCATGCCTCGTACAACCAGCGCACCAGCCCGAACTTCAAGATGTTTCTGGCCGCTTCACTGATGCTGCTGGCGCTGCACGCCGGCGCGGAGCAGGAGGGCGACCCCGCCGAATTCGATCGACTCTACAGCCGCGTGGATCAACACGGGCTCCAGCTGCCGTCCATCGAAGAGGCGTTTGCCCTGATCGAAGGCCTGAAAGAGCAGCTTCCCGCCGACGATCTTCGCCGCCGGGCCCGGCTGGACCACCTGCTGTGCCAGTGGCAGTTCAACACCGATTATGCGGCGGGAAAGAAATTTGCAACGGAGCGCCTGCAGGTCTATCGAGAACACGAGCTGCTCTGGGGGCAGGCGGCCATGCACGCCTGCCGGGCCAATTATGCCGACGTGCAGGACGATATCGATCTGATCCGCAGCGATCTTGATCAGGCGGTAACACTGGCCCGCCAGGTTGATGACCCGTCGCTGCTGGGCGAGAGCCTGCGCGCCCGCGGCGAACTGCACTCTTACCTGGGTGATTACGTCGCCAGCCTCGACGATGTGCTCGAGGCGCACCGGATTCTGACCGACTCGGGACGCGAATCGCAGGCCGAACGGTTGCTGTTCGAGCTTGGCTCGACCTATCGTCGCCTGGGCGAGTTCGAACAGGCCCAGCGCTATCTCGAAGCCGCGCTCGAAGCGGCCCGGCGCGACGCCGACGAAGGCCGGCAGATGCTGGTTCTGATCCAGCTTGGATATACCCATTATGAGCTGGGCCATGGCGAGCAGGCTCTGGCCACGTTCCAAGAGGCGCTGTCGCTGGCCCGGGCGACCAGTTCCGATGCCGGTCGTGGACACGTGCTGGTGGGTGAGGCGATGGCGCAGATCCTCCTCGAGCGCCATGCCGAGGGCCTGGAAACCCTCAAGCAGGCCGAGCAGGCCTATGCCCGGGTTGGCAGTCAGTTCAACGACACCATGATCAAGCTGCAGCGGGCCATTGCCCTGGCCGGGCTGGAGCGCCATACGCAGGCCCTGGAGTTGTTCGCCGAGGTGGAGCCGCTGCTGCAAAAATCGCAGCGGGCCCGCTATCTGGCCTTGCTGTATCCGGCGCGGGCGCGCAGCCTGGAAGCGGTTGGCAAGCTCAAGCAGGCGCTGGCCGACTGGCAGCAGCTCGAGGTGGTGCGCGTTGAGCTGGAACAGCGCGCCCAGCGAGACCGGGCCGATGTCCTGCGTCTGCAGTTCGACATCAATCGGCGCGAGGTCGAGAACGAACGCCTGCGCCTGCAGGCGCGCATGCAGACACAGCGCGTCGAGGCGCTGACGCGCACGCGCGCCTGGCAGACCGTTTCGCTGATCCTGTCGGTGCTGCTGGGGCTGGTCATGCTGGTCATTTTCGTCCTGCTGGTTCGCCGCTCGCGCCGGCTGCAGATCATGGCGATGACCGACGAGTTGACCGGCGTGGCCAATCGCCGGCGGACCGAGTTCTATCTGCGGCAGGGGCTGCAGCGCGCGCGCCAGCGCGATCAGGAGCTGACCGTGATTGCTTTGGATATCGACCACTTCAAGCGCGTCAACGATACCTGGGGCCACGCGGCCGGTGACCGGGTTCTGCGTCGGGTCGCGCGGGTGTGTACCCACAAACTGCTGCGCCAGCATGATCTGGTCGGTCGTGTCGGTGGCGAGGAGTTCCTGATCGTACTGCCCGGTGCCGACAGCGAGGCTGGCGCGCTGGTTTCCGAAAGGCTGCGCCAGGCCATCGAGCACACTGACATGACCGACATCATCGAGCAGCCCGCCGTTACCGTCAGCCTTGGCGTTGCCAGCCTGCGCGCTGATGAGCGCGTCGATGATCTGCTGGACCGCGCCGACCGCATGCTCTATCGCGCCAAACAGCGCGGCAGAAACCGCAGCGAGCAGGATGTTGCGCAAGACGAGCAAGAAACGGGAGCGACCCCGTCGCCATAGTGGCCGGTTTCGCCAATCCCGGGGTGTGGCTCACGGCTTGTGGCGGGCAACGCTGCGCTCGCGCTGGTCCTTGAAGGCCACGCCCAGGGCCAGCAGTACCACCACCATGATCAGCGCCAGTCCGACCATGACCGCATACGACCACGACGTCACCTTGAGCGCGGCAAAGACCGCCGCGGTGATCACGGCAATGCCCACCGACGCGCCGATGCGCTGGCCGGTCTGCATCACCGCGCCCGAGCTGCCGGCGTAAGCCAGCGGCACGTCGGCCAGCGTCAGTGCCTGGTTGGGGCTGATGATCGAACCTTGCGCCAGGCCGATGAAGGCCAGCGACAGCAAAAGCCACCAGACGCTGATCAACCCGAGCTCGTGCAAATAGATTACGGCTATGCACAGGATCAGCCCGAACAGCGCCATAAACAGGCCGCCGATGACAAGCTTGCGGCCCCAGCGGGCCACGCGTGCGCCGGCCCAGTGCGCGGCCCAGGCCGAAAGCAATGCTCCGGGCATGCCGAACAGGCCCGCCTGCAGCGCGGTCATGCCCTGACCCTGCTGGGTGTAGAGCGCCACCAGCACCCAGATGCTGGTCATGCCCAGAAAATACAGCGTCACGATGGTGGTGCCGTTGGCGAAACTCGGCGTCGAGAAAATGCGCAGATCCACCATCGGCCGGAAACCCTTGCGCGCGTGGCGTCGCTCCCACAGAACCCACAGCCAGCACAGCACGGCGCCGGTGGGAAGCAAGAGCCAGGTCAACGGCGCGCTGCGCGACTCGACGAAGGGGAACAGAATCGAGAGCACGGCCAGACCCAGCAGCAGTCCGCCCATGGGGTCGAGCGAGCGCAGCCCGCGGTTGGCCTTGTGCTGCTGCCCGGCGGCTGGCTGCCCGCCGCGCTGGAGCAGCGGCCTGGGAAACCACAGCCAGCCGAGAATCATGGCCATGATGCCAATGGGCACGTTGACCAGAAAGGTCAGCCGCCAGCCCAGCTGCGGGCCGCCCAGTTCGATCACCAGCCCGCCGAGCACCGGCCCGATGGCCACCGATACGCCCACGGCGGTACCCAGGTAGCCAAAGGCCCGACCGCGCTCGCTGCCGCGGAAGTACTGCTGAATCATGCCCAGGCCCTGGGGGTTGAGCAGGCCCGAGCCGACGCCCTGGACAAAGCGGGCAACGTTGAGCCAGGTCGCGTCGGGCGCCAGCCCGGCGGCGATTGATGAGGCGGTGAATACGGCAACGCCCAGCAGAAAGATCGCCCCGCGGCCAAAGATGTCGCCGGCACGGCCGGCGGCCACCAGCACCACGCCAAAGGTCAGCGCATAGCCCGACAGCACCCACTGCATGTTGGCAAGCGAGGCGTCCAGGTCCGCCTGAATCGACGGGATGGCCACGTTGACGATGCTCACGCTGATCAGCGACATAAAAATTGCGGTCAGCAGCACCAGCAGCATTCGCCAGCGGGCGGCATCCGAGATGGTCACCGCGTACAGCGGCGTGTCGCGGTCGGGATGATGGGCTTTGGGGTTGCTCAACAGCGGCTCATAAGCAAGGGTGGCGGGAGGTGACTTAACATTGTAGCGATTGCCGCGCTGCTCCCGGCGGCATCTGCCCCGACCCCGCGCCCCTTGAACCCGGCCGGCCTGATATTCTTGCTGCCCATGCAAACCTCTGATCAACGCCGGCTGTCGGCCGTTGGCCTGACGGCCCCGGTAGCCGTCGGCTATATTCCCCTCGGGCTGGTGTTCGGCCTGCTGTTCGTCCAGGCCGGCGGGGCGCCCTGGCTGGCCGTGCTCTCCAGCGCCATCGTCTTTGCCGGTGCAGCCCAGTTCATGATGGTACCGATGCTGGCTGCGGGGCTGCCGGTAACGGCCATCCTGTTTGCCACGCTGGTCATCAATCTGCGCCATGTCTTTTATGGGCTGTCGCTGTTGCAGGCCATGCCGACCTCGCGCTGGCGCTATTGGTATATCGTTTTCACGCTCACCGATGAAACCTGGTCGCTGCTGGTCTCGCTGCCCGAGTCCGCGCGTGCGCGCCACATGACCCTGATCGCCGCCCTGAACCATCTGTGGTGGGTGCTCGGAACCGCGCTGGGCGCGCTGCTGGGGACCCGGCTGCAGCTGGGTCTGGACGGGCTCGACTTTGCCCTGGCGGCGCTGTTTGCCGTGCTGGCGGTCGAGCAGTGGCGCGCGCGTGAGGATTTCGTGCCGATGTGGACGGCCATCGGCAGCTATGCGCTCGCCTTGTGGCTGGCACCTGACCACGCGTTGACGGTGGCCATTGCCATCAGCGTGGCCGCCGTGCTGCTGCGACCCGGGCCTGCGGCCGAGGCAGGGGGCGCATGAGTCATATCGTCTATGTCACGGTCGCCATCGTCGGCATGGCGCTGATCACCTTTGTTCTGCGAGCGCTGCCGTTTGCCGCCGGCCCGTGGCTTCGGCGCCATCGCGTGGTCTACAAGTTGGGCAACAACCTGCCGCTGGCAATCATGGTGCTGCTGGTGGTCCACACCGCTTGGGGGCATGCTCACGATCGCGGCGGGTTGCCCTGGCTCGAAGCGCTTGCCATCCTCGTTGTCGTGATCCTGCAGTGGCGTCTGCGCCAGCCGCTGCTGAGCATCGCCGCCGGCACGGCGCTGTATGTCATTCTGCTGATGCGCTAACCCGGCCGGCGGCTCAGTCAACGTTCGCGGCAATGAATTGCTCCAGGCCGTCGATATACCGCGGGCGCGAGTCGATGAAACCGGTGTTGTGGCTGCCGCCGATCTCCAGCAGGGTGGCGCGCTGGCCGGCCGCTTGCTGCAGCCGCCGGGCGTGTTCGAAGGGAATGATTTCGTCGTCCCTGCTGTGGATCACCAGCACCGGCAGCGTGGTGCGGCCGATGTGGTCGGCGGCGTTGAATTCAAGGCGTGCAAGCAGGCGAACCGGCAGCCACCAGTAGATCCCGGCGGCGACGTCGGGAACCGAGCTGAACGTCGACTCCACAATCAGCGCGGCGGGCGTGACCTGCGCGGCCAGTTCGCTGGCCACCGCCCCGCCCATCGAGCGACCGAAGACGATGATGTTCTCCGGTGCGATCCGACGCTCGTCGGTCAGCCAGCGCCAGGCGGCCCGGGCGTCGCGATACAGGCCGGCTTCCGACGGCGTGCCGCTGGAGCGACCGTAGCCGCGGTAATCAACGATCAGCACTTCCAGCCCCAGATCGTGAAATATTTCGAGGCTGTCGAGCCGGTGGGAAATGTTGCCGGCGTTGCCGTGAAAAAACAGCAGCGTGGCGCGCGGCCTGCGGTGCGGCAGCCACCAGCCGTGCAGCGTCTGACCGTCGTCGGTGCGCAGCGCGACCGTCTCGTGCCGCAGCCCGATGTCGGCCGGCGTCGCCGTCAGCGCCCGCCCCGGCAGGTTCGGCAGGAACAACAGGCGCGGCTGGAACAGGAACATCAGCAGCAGCACGGCGCCGTAAGCAGCGGCCAGCGTCATCAGCAGTCGAATCAACAAGGCGCTCCTCCATGCTTGCGGACGGGCCCGGATCGTTGCCCGGAACGGACCCATCCATTATTGCTCATGCGCAGCCGATTGCCGGGGCAGCGCCGGCCTGTCCGGCGGGCGGAAGAGGACATTTCTGCCGTGGCGGCTTCGATTTTGCTGTGATAGATTGTGCCGGCTTTCAATCAATCGGCGCAAAATTGCGCACGTAATCAATAGCTCACGAGAGGTCAAGAAAAGAATGCTCAGGATGGAGAGAAGTAATCGCACCGCCTCGGGCGCGGCGCTCGGCGGCCGTCTGGCCTTGTCGCTCATGCTTCTGGCGGGCAGCCTGTCGGTGCAGGCCGCGGTGTGTCGGGTCACGTTTCTTGGCAGTGATGGCAGCGACGGCAGCAGCTGGGCAGACGCGATGGATCTCCCGACCGCGCTGGCCGATGACGATTGCGGCGAAATCTGGGTCAAGTCCGAGGCCGGAAAGAGCTACAAGCCCGGCGTTGAACGCAACACCAGCTTCAGGGTCGAGCGTGAGCTCGAGCTCTACGGTGGCTTTGCCGGTACGGAGACCCGCCGCGACGAGCGCGATCCTGACGCCAGCCCCACCGTCCTGTCGGGCAATATCGGCAACCCCAATGATTCGGCCGACAACAGCTACCACGTGCTGCGGGTCGATGGCACCACCAGGAATGACCCCATTACCAACAACACCGTCATCGACGGTTTCACCATCGAGGGAGGCAATGCCGACGGTGCCTTGCCGTCAGCCGGTTACGGCGGCGGCTTGTATTGTGACGGTGGCGGCGCGACTCATGAGTGCAGCCCCACTTTGCGCAACATCACCTTCAGCGGCAACAGCGCCTCTGACTTCGGTGGCGCCGTGTACAACGATGGCAGTTCTGGTGGTGCCAGCAGCCCCGTTCTGATCAACGTGACCTTCAGCGGCAATAACGCCGATAACAAGGGCGGTGCCATGTACAACAACGGCAAGGCCGGCCGCAGCAGCCCCGCCCTGATCAACGTCACCTTCAGCAACAACAGCTCCGGTGAAGGTGGTGGCATGTACAACCAGGGCGAGGACAACGGCAGCAGCAAGCCCGAGCTCACCAACGTGATCGTGTGGGGAAACACCGCCGCGATTGCCGGCAGCGAGATATTCAATAGCGCTGCAACCCCGAGGATCAGCCACAGCGTGATTCAGGGCTCGGGCGGCAGCAGCAGCTGGGATTCGGGTCTGGGCGATGATCTGGGCGGCAACCTGGATGCAGACCCCATGCTCGGCCCGCTGCAGGACAACGGCGGCTCCACCCACACCATGCTGCCCGACGCCGACGGATCAGCCATCGACGCCGGCGACGACAACGCTTGCCCGACCACAGACCAGCGCGGCGTTGCGCGCCCGCAGGGCACGGCCTGCGACATCGGTGCCGTCGAGCTGGTTGCCGGGCAATCAGGCGGGATTGTCTTCGAGGACCGCTTCGAGCAGTGATTCGGACGAATGCACAGTTGCGCCAAACCGATGATGCAGGGAGGCAGCAGCCGCAAGCCGTTCACGAAAGGCACCGTGAGACGCACAGTCTCACGGCGCCTGTGACTGCTTGGTTCAACAGTTGAAATCTGGTAGCTACGGGTGGACTCGAACCACCGACCCCAGCATTATGAATGCTGTGCTCTAACCAGCTGAGCTACGTAGCCACGCGAGGGCCGAGTATTTTTGCCGCTGTGGCGGCGAAAGTCAAGCGCTGACCGGCCCGGATGTGCGCCATGCGCGGATGGTGCTTACTGCGGCAGCGGTCGTCCGAATTCGCTCTCGAAACGTTCAGCAACCCGATTGATGGTGAAGTCGTGGTTCTGCGGCCCCGACTCGGCGATCTTGAGGGCGCCGAGGATCGAGCCCAGGCGGCAGGCGTCGACCGGGTCCCAGCCGCGCTCCAGACCGAAGAGCAGGCCGGCGCGATAGGCGTCGCCGCAGCCGGTGGGGTCGATGATCTTTTCGGGCTTGACCGCCGGGATGTGGGTGTTGCCGTCGGCTGTCCACAGCTCGGAGCCTTCGCCGCCGTGGGTGATCACCAGGCCGCCGGACAGGCGCAAGGTGATGTCGTTGTGCGTCCAGCCGGTGTTGTTCTTGAGCATTTCCCATTCGTAGGAATTGACCGCCAGCCAGTCGGCGTTGGTGATCATGCGCTGCAGTTCTTCGCCGGAGAACATCGGCAAGCCCTGGCCCGGGTCGAAGATGTGCGGAATGCCGGCTTTTCTGAACTGCTCGGAGTGGTCAAGCATGGCCTGTTTGCCGTCGGGCGAGACGATGCCGAAGGCGATGTCTCGGTCTTCGGGTACCGCCTGACAATGTGCTTCGTTCATGGCGCCGGGGTGAAATGCGGTGATCTGGTTGTCGTCCAGATCGGTGGTGATGTAGGCCTGGGCCGTCCAGAAGTCGTCGAGTGTGCGCACGAAGTCCTGGCTGATGTCGAGTCGTTCAAGGCGCCGCGCGTAGTCGTCGAAGTCCGCGCCCACGGTCGCCATGGGCAGCGGATTGCCGCCGAGCCGGTGCAGGTTGTAGGCGATGTTGCCGGCGGTGCCGCCGAAGTTGCGGTGCAGCTCGGGGACCATGAAGGCGACGTTGATCATGTGGGTTTTGTCGGGAAGGATGTGATCCTTGAAGCGCTCCGGGAAGACCATGATGTTGTCGTAGGCCAGCGAGCCGCAGATAAGCACGGACATGAGGGTTCCTTGAAGGGTTTGAGTGATTGACCAGCCGCCCATTGTAATGAACCTGTGCCCGGATTGAGGTGTCGGCGTTGTTGCCGCCAGCCAGCGGTTGTGCGGCTGTCGTGTCGGCCCTCGGTATCCGGCCTGTTGCCTGCATCCCGTGCTTGCCGCGCGGCGCTGGCATTGCTACATTAGGCGGTCTTTTCGTGACCCGCTCCGACGGTACCTTCTTTCATCATGTTCAAGCGCTTACGCGGCATTTTCTCCAATGACCTGTCCATCGACCTGGGCACGGCCAATACCCTGATTTTCGTGCGCGGGCAGGGCATCGTGCTCAACGAGCCCTCCGTGGTCGCCGTGCGCATGGAGCGCGGCCCGGGCGGGCCGCAGACGGTGGCCGCAGTGGGCGCCGAGGCCAAGCAGATGCTGGGCCGCACCCCGGGCAATATCCGCACCACCCGCCCGCTCAAGGACGGCGTGATTGCCGACTTCAACATGACCGAGCAGATGTTGCAGCACTTCATCAAGCACGTGCATGCATCGCGTTTTCTGCGCCCGAGTCCGCGCGTGCTGGTGTGCGTGCCCTGTTCGTCCACCCAGGTGGAGCGGCGTGCCATCAAGGAATCGGCCGAGGGCGCGGGTGCGCGCGAAGTGTTCTTGATCGAAGAGCCGATGGCGGCAGCCATCGGCGCCGGCATTCCGATTCACGAAGCGCGCGGCTCGATGGTGCTTGACATCGGCGGTGGCACCACCGAGGTGGCGGTGCTGTCGCTCAACGGCATCGTCTATTCCAACTCGGTGCGCGTGGGCGGTGACCACTTCGACGAGGCCATCACCAATTACGTGCGGCGCTCCTACGGCACGCTGATCGGCGAGTCCACGGCCGAGCGCATCAAGGTGGAAATCGGCTGCGCTCACCAGCAGGATGAGACCAACGAAATCCAGATCTCGGGCCGCAACCTGGCCGAGGGCGTGCCCAAGATGATCACTCTCAACAACAACGAGGTGCTCGAGGCGCTCAACGAGGCGCTGGCCAGCATCGTCGGTTCGGTCAAGACCGCGCTGGAGCAGACGCCGCCGGAGCTGTGTGCCGACGTTGCCGAGACCGGCATCGTGTTGACCGGCGGCGGCGCGCTGCTGCGCGGCCTCGACAAGCTGCTGATGGAAGAGACCGGCCTGCCGGTGATCATTTCCGACGACCCGCTGACCTGCGTGGCGCGCGGCGGCGGCCGGGCCCTTGAGTTGATGGACAAGAACAAGGGCGATTTCTTTTTTGCCAGCTGACTCTGAGGTGCAAGCCTTGTGACCTCGGGTGGCGGATCATGGCCGGCAACGATCGACGGCGAAGCGGCTGCACGCATTGTCCGGCTGACGTTTTACGGCCTGCTCGCCATCGTTTTGATGACGCTCGACTACCGCGGGCGCTATGTCGACTCCCTGCATGGCCTGGCATGGCGCGCCATGGAGCCGATCGTGCTGCTGGTCGAGGCGCCGTTCAACTTTGGCCGGCGCGTGGGCGAGACCCTGCGCGAGCGCCATGATCTGCTCGACCGGATCGCCACGCTTGAACACCAGCAGCAGGAAAGCCGGGCGCGCCTGGTCGAGCTGGAGGCCCTGCGCAGCGACAATGCCGAGCTGCGCTCGCTGCTGGGTGCGTCGCGCCGCTTGACTTCGACCTTCGAATCGGCTGAGCTGATCAATATCGACCTCAATCCCTGGGCCCATCGGGTGGTCATCAATCGCGGTCGCCGTGACGGCCTCGAAGCCGGGCAGCCGGTAATGGACTCCTTCGGCCTGATGGGCCAGGTCGCCGAGGCCGGCCAGAGCGTTGCTCAGGTCATTCTGATCTCCGATCCGGATCATGCGCTGCCGGTACGCGTGCAGCGTACCGGGCTGCGGACGGTGGCCTACGGTTCCGGTCGCATCAACCAGCTGCGTTTGACCGATTTGCCCATGAATGTCGATTTGCAGGCGGGGGACATGCTGGTGACCTCGGGGCTTGGCGGCGCGTTCATGCCCGGGCTGCCGGTTGCCGAAGTCGAGTCGGTATCGCGCCCGGTCGGCGAAGCCTTTGCCAACGCGGTGGTACGGCCGGTTGCCCGCCTTGATCGCGCCCGCCACGTGCTGGTGGTGGACGTTGCTGATCCACCGTCGTCGGCGGACAGCGAACCGCACGCGGACGACAGCCCGTGAGGCGGCGCCACGCCAACTGGACGCTGGCGCTGTCGCTGGTACTGGTGTTGCCGCTGACGCTCATGCCCCTGCCTGACGCGGTATCCGCCGCGCGTCCGTACTGGGCGGCACTGGTGCTGATCTACTGGAACCTCGAAGCCGGCCGCCTGCGTGATCTTGGTCAGGCTTTTTTCGGCGGCCTGGTCCTTGACGTGCTGACCGGCTCGCTGCTGGGGCAGCATGCCCTGAGCCTGTTGATCATCAGCTACCTGGTCGAGCGCTTTCGCTATCGTATTCGCTTCTTTCCGCCCTGGCAGCAGGCCGGGGTGGTCATGCTGCTGCTGTTCAACGACCGTATCGTGCAGCTGTGGATCATCGGGCTGGTGGGCGACCGCTGGCCCAGCTGGCCGTGGTGGCTGGCGCCCGTGGTGGGCATGCTGCTGTGGCCCTGGGTTTTCCTGCTGCTTGATGCTTTCCGGCAAAAAGAGCGCCGGCGCCGAACATGAGGCGCAGGGTGGCCAGTTCGGGAATGGGCGATTCGCCGGCCACGCTGGCGCTGGTCGATCGCCGGCTGTGGATCCTGGCTGCGCTCATGCTGGCCGTTTTCGCTTTGCTGGGGCTGCGGCTGGGTCTGCTGCAGCTGGGCGATCACGAGCAGTATGCGGCCCGCGCCGACGACAATCGGGTCAGCCTGCGCGCGCTGCCGGCCAATCGCGGCCTGATTCTGGACCGGCGCGGGCGGGTGCTGGCTGAAAACCGGCCCGCCTATCGTCTTGTGGTGGTGCCGGAAAGGGCCGCCAGCCTGGACGACACGCTGGCGAAAGTAGCCGACCTGGTGCCCGTCAGCGACGATGAGCGACGCCACTTCGAGCGCCAGAAAAGCCGCTCGCGGCCGTTCGAATCGATCACGCTCAAGGGGACCCTGGACGATCGCGAGGTGGCACGGCTGGCCGCCAACCGTCATCGCCTGCCGGGTGTCGATATCGAGCCCTATCTGACGCGCGACTATCCCCACCGCGAGCTCATGGCGCACCTGGTGGGCTATGTCGGACGGGTGGATCGTCGTGATCTGCAGCGCCTCGAGGCTGATCGTTATCGGGCCACCACGCATATCGGCAAAACCGGCATCGAGCGCAGGTACGAGTCGCGGCTGCACGGCTCGCCGGGCTACGAGCGGGTTGAAACCAACGCCCAGGGGCGGGTTCTGCGGGTGCTCGAGCGCCAGGTCTCGCAGCCGGGAGAAGATCTTCGGCTCAACGTCGATCTTGATGTCCAGCGTGCCGCCTATGAGGCCCTGGGCGAGTTTGCCGGCGCTGTCGTGGTCATCGAGGTGGCCACCGGGCGGGTGCGGGCGCTGGTGAGCAAGCCCGGCTTCGACCCCAATCTGTTCGTTCACGGCATCAGCCATGCCGACTACAACCGCCTGCTCAGCCATCGACAGCGGCCGCTGTTCAATCGGGTGCTCTCCGGCGGCTACGAACCGGGCTCAACCATCAAGCCCTTCATTGCGCTGGCCGGGCTGGATGCCGGCGTCGTGACGGCGAGTACGGAAATTTTCTCCACCGGGCAGTTTCGCCTGCCCGGGCACAGTCGCACCTACGGCGACTGGAAGGCCGGAGGGCATGGACGCGTTGATCTGGAGCGGGCGCTGGCCGAGTCGGTGAATACCTACTTCTACCGGCTGGCCGTGGAGCTGGGGATCGACCGCATCTCCCGAGAGCTGGCGCTGTTCGGTTTCGGTCGGAGCACTGATCTGGATCTGCCCGGCGAGAGCAGCGGCATTTTGCCGACGCGCTCGTGGAAGCGGGCCACCTTCAACCAGGCCTGGTTTCCGGGCGAGACCGTGATTACCGGTATCGGGCAGGGGTTTACCGTGGTCACGCCGATTCAGCTGGCTCACGCCACCGCGGCGCTCGCCGGCCGCGGACAAACGGCCGCGCCGGCGCTGTTCGGCGAGCGCGAAGCGGTGCAGATGGTGCAGCGCAAGCCCTCGCACTGGCAGGCCATTCATGAGGGCATGGAGGCGGTTGTCCACGGCCCCCGGGGCACCGCGCGCGCCATTGCCCGCGATCTTGATCAGCACCTGGCGGGCAAAACCGGAACTGCGCAGGTATTCGGGCGGCCCGACGACGAAACCCGGCGCGACGAGCGCACGGGCGACGAGCTCCCCGAGTTCTTGCGCAACCATGCTCTGTTCACCGGGTTTTTCCCGGCCGATGCGCCGCGGCTGGTGGTGACGGTTGTGGCCGAGCACGGCGGCGGTGGCGCCAGCGTGGCGGCGCCGATTGCCGCCAGGGTCATGAATGCCGCCCTGGAGGCCGGGCTGTGACGACCGCGGGCGGTGGCGTTCTGGCCGGCCTGCTCCGCCGGCTGCGGCTGGACCCCTGGCTGCTGGGGCTGTTGCTGCTGTTGATGGGGTTGGGCAGCCTGGTGTTGTACTCGGCCGGCGAACAGAGCCTGGCGCTGGTCTGGCGTCAGTGGCTGCGGCTGGGTCTCGGCCTGGGGGTGATGGTCGCCGTTGCGCAGCTGCCGCCGCGTCTGCTCAAGACGTGGGCACCGCTGTTGTTTGCCGCCGTTTTGCTGATGCTGGTGGCGGTGGAGTTGTTCGGGGTCGGTCGGGGTGCGCAGCGCTGGCTCGACCTTGGCGTCTTGCGCTTTCAGCCCTCGGAGGCGATGAAGCTCGCGCTGCCGCTGGTGCTGGCGGCAATGCTCGACCGTCAGCCCCTGCCGCCGGGCTGGCGCACCGTGTTGCTGGCGGTGGCGCTGATTCTCGTGCCGGTCGGGTTGATCGTGGTCCAGCCCGACCTTGGAACAGCGGTGCTGGTCGGCATGAGCGGTGCTTGCGTGCTGTTTCTGGCCGGCCTGCAGTGGCGCCTGATTCTCGGGCTGGCTGCAGCGCTGGCGGCCGCTGCTCCGCTGGTCTGGATCAACCTGCACGAATATCAGCAGGATCGCATCCGCACCTTTCTCGACCCCGAGCGGGATCCGCTCGGCGAGGGCTGGAACATCATCCAGTCGAAGATTGCAGTGGGTTCCGGCGGCCTGTCCGGCAAGGGCTGGCTCGAGGGCAGTCAGTCGCATCTGGAGTTTCTGCCCGAGCCGCATACCGACTTCATCTTTGCCGTGCTCGCCGAGGAGCTGGGCTTTGTCGGCGTGCTGGCGGTGCTGGTCCTTTATGCCGCCATCATTCTCCGCGCGACAGTCCTCGCCGGCCAGTGCCGTAACGCTTTCGGGCGTCTGCTGGCCGGTGCCATGGTCTTCATGTTCTTTGTCTACGTGGCCGTGAATGTCGGCATGGTGTCCGGCGCTCTGCCCGTGGTCGGCGTGCCGCTGCCCCTGATCAGCTACGGCGGCACTTCGGCGGTCACCTTGCTGGCCGGATTCGGCCTGGTGATGGGGCTTTACAGCCGCAGAAGATTCATGGCCTGAGAAATGCCTTAGATCACGCAGCGAGTGCCCGTGAGGAAAGGTTGTAGAATTCATGGTCGGCGAGTCGGGTGCAAACTTTTTCTTTACCCGGGCCTCTATATTCTCTAGACAATTTCCGGAGCGATGCGACACGATGCGGCGAATATCCTTGCTTGTAATGGCCCTGATGATGAGCGCGGCAGTTGCCGCCGGCGAGGAATCGCATCCGGGTGCGTCGGCTTTCGTCGAGCGCGTCGCGGCCGAGTACGATCTCGACCCCGAGCACGTTCACGCCGTGCTCGCCGAGGCCCGGTATCAGCAGTCGATCATCGACGCCATCACCCGTCCGGCCGAAGCCAAACCGTGGCACGAGTACCGCAAGCTGTTTGTCACGCCCACGCGGATCAGCTCCGGCGTGGAGTTCTGGCGGGCGAATGCCGATCTGCTCGAGGAGGTGTCGCAGCAGTTCGCCGTGCCCGTCGAGGTGATCGCCGCCATTGTCGGCGTGGAAACCAGCTACGGGCTCAATACCGGCAGCTATCGGGTCATCGATGCGCTGACTACGCTGGGCTTCTATTACCCCAAGCGCGCGGCCTTCTTTGCCGATGAGCTGGGTCAGTTCCTGCGCCTGGCCGAGGAAGAGTCGCTGCCGGTAACGGAGGTGCGCGGCTCCTACGCCGGGGCCATGGGTGTGGGTCAGTTCATTCCCTCGAGCTACCGGGCGTATGCGGTCGACATGGACCAGACCGGCCGGCGTGATCTGTGGCGCTCGCTGCCCGATGCCATGGGCTCGGTCGCCAACTACCTGTCAACCCACGGTTGGCGGATCGACGAGCCGATCATCCTGCCGGCAGAGCTGAGCGGCGAGCGACCGGACGTCGACTTTTCGGTCAAGCCCGGGCACAGCCTCGACGAGCTGGCCGCCCTGGGCGTGGTCTTCGATGCCGGCGATCTGCCGGGCGACACCGAGGCCACGCTGATCGAGCTCGATCAGGCCGATGGCCCGGGCTACTGGGTGGGTCTGAACAACTTCTACGTGATTACCCGCTACAACCGCTCGCCGCTCTATGCGATGGCGGTCGCGCAGCTGGCCGAGAGCATTCGGGAGCAGCGCCAGTGAGGCTTGCGCAGGCGCTGTTATGCGCGGCCGGTATTGTGTTGCTGGCTGCCTGCGGCAGCCAGGCGGTGCGTGAAACACCCGATGGCGCGCCCGGCACGCGCTTCGACCCGGCCCTGATCGAGCGCCCGCAGCCGCGCCCGGAGCCTCGTAGTGCTTACGGCAACCACAGCCCTTATGAGGTGCTGGGGCAGACTTATCATGTGCGCGACAGCGCCGAGGGCTACCGGGAGCGCGGCATTGCTTCCTGGTACGGCACCAAGTTTCACGGTCGGGCCACGTCTTCGGGCGAGCCCTACGACCTGTACCAGTTGACCGCCGCACACCGCACCCTGCCGTTGCCGGCATGGGTGGAGGTCACGCGCCTGGATACCGGCAAGACGATCACGGTGCGCGTCAACGATCGCGGCCCCTTTCACCCCGATCGCATCATCGACTTGTCCTGGGCGGCTGCCAGCGAGCTCGGCATGACCGAGCTGGGCACCGCGCCGGTCGAGGTCCGGTCGATCAGCTTCGACAGCCCGGTCAGCCCCACAGCGCGGCCGGCCAGCGTGCCGGTGTATATTCAGGTCGGCGCCTTTTCCGAGCGCAGCCGCGCAGCGGACGTGGTCAAGAACCTTGAACGCGCGGGAATCGAACCCATTGAGTCTCGTGCGGCAAGCACGGATGTGGGCCGCGTCTGGCGTGTTCGCCTGGGGCCGATCGACAGCGCGACCCGGGCCATCGCCCTGATCGACCGCGTCGCCGAGCTCGGACTCGGACGCGCCCGCTACGTCTATCCATGAACTTGTTCAGCAATCCATCCATTACAAGGCATTCCAAGCCCATGCATTCTGTTTCACGAACCATTTCATCGCTGTTGTTCGCCGGCTGTGTTGCGCTGCTGGCCGCGCCTGCCATCGCCCAGTCGCCGGTGCCGGCCACGCCTTCGGTGGGCGCTACCAGTTACGTGCTGATGGATTTTCACAGCAACACGGCGGTGGCCGAACGCGATCCCGATGAGCCGGTCGAGCCGGCCTCAATCACCAAGCTGATGACCTCCTATGTAGTGTTCGACGAAATCACTGAGGGCAATCTGTCGCTGTCCGACGAGGTGCTTATTTCGGAGAAGGCCTGGCGCACCGAGGGCTCGCGCATGTTCGTGGAGGTCGGCACGCGTGTAAGTGTCGAAGAGCTGCTCAAGGGCGTGATCATCCAGTCAGGCAACGACGCCTCGGTGGCGCTGGCCGAGCACGTCGGCGGCTCCGAGGAGGTGTTCGCCGGGATGATGAACGAAGCCGCTCATGAGCTTGGCATGACCGGCACGCATTATGTCAACGCCACCGGCTTGCCACATGCCGAGCAATACACCACCGCCCGCGATGTGGCCCGCCTGGCGGCTGCCCTGATTCGCGAGTTTCCCGATTTCTACGGCTGGTACTCCGAGCGCGAGTTCACCTACAGCGGCATTCGCCAGCACAATCGCAACCGGCTGCTGTGGCGCGATCCTTCCGTCGACGGTCTCAAGACGGGGCACACAGAATCGGCGGGCTACTGCCTGGTTACATCGGCCATGCGCGACGGCATGCGCCTGATCAGCGTGGTCATGGGCACCGCCAGCGAGGATGCCCGTGCCACCGCCAGTCAGGCCCTGCTCAATTACGGGTTCCGGTTCTTTGAAACCTATCAACTCTACGAGTCGGGCGACGAAATCAGCGTCGAGCCGATCTGGAAGGGCGCGGCCGATGAAGTGGCCCTGGGCGTCGATCGCGATCTGTTTCTTACCATTCCGCGCGGCCGCTACGACGCCCTCGAAGCGCGGCTGGAAGTCAATGACACCCTGACCGCCCCGCTGCAGGCCGGGCAGCCGGTTGGCCGGCTGGTGATCTCGCTTGACGACGAGGATCTGGCCGAGCGCCCGCTGGTGGCGCTTGACGGCGTCGAACAGGCCGGCTTTTTCGGCCGCAGCATCGACGGCCTGCGGCTGTGGGTCGGCGGTCTGTTTGGCGGCGACTGATGGCCACAAAGGACGACAGCCCGCTGGAGTTCCCGTGCCGCTGGCCGGTCAAGGCCATGGTTCAGGCGGGTGAGGACGCGCTGCGCGAGGTGCTCTCGGTCATTGCCCGCCACGCCGAGCTGCCCGATGACGGCGATGTGCGCATCCGCCCCAGCCGCCATGGCCGCTACGAGAGTATTACCGTGGTTGTCCAAGCGCAGTCACGGCGGCACCTGGAGATTATCTATGGTGAGTTGCGCGCGCTCGAAGCGGTGAAGATGACGCTTTGATGAATTTGATGAAAGTGTGAAGTGTGAAGTGTGAAGAGACGTTGTGGGGGCGTTGGGAGGCTTTTGGTGGATGAGTTGATTGTTCGCTGGCTTGGGCGGCAGCCTTACGGGGCGGTCTGGGCGGCGATGAAAGCGTTTAACGATTCGCGGGATGAAAGCACCGCCGACGAGCTGTGGCTGGTCGAGCATGATCCGGTCTTTACCCAGGGACTGGCCGGCCGGCCGGATCATCTGCTCGACCCCGGGGAGATTCCGATCGTCCAGACCGATCGCGGCGGGCAGGTGACCTATCACGGGCCCGGACAGGTGGTGGCCTATCCACTGCTCGACCTGCGGCGCCGACAGACTGGCGTGCGCTTGCTGGTCAATCGGCTCGAACAGGCGGTAATCGATGTGCTGGCCGAGCTCGATATCAACAGCGCTCGTCAGGACGGCAAGCCCGGCGTGTACGTCGGCCCGGCCAAGATCGCCTCGATCGGGCTCAAGGTCAGCCGGGGCTGCACTTATCACGGGCTGGCGTTCAATATCGACATGGATCTGTCGCCGTTTTCCCTGATCAACCCCTGCGGTTTCAGCGGGCTGGCCATGACCCAGGTCGGCGACCATGCCCCGCGGGCCGATTGGGATGATCTGGCTCGAAGGCTGACAACGGCGTTTTGCGAATTGATGGGTTACCATGCAGTGACGGGCGAGCCTCCGGCGTTGGGCCCGCCGCAAACTTCCGCCGCTTGATCCGGTCATAGCTGACATGAATATCAACACGATCAGACTCTTTCTCGTCTCTTTGCTGGCTGTGCTGGTGGTGCCTGCGCTGTTGCTGCAGCAGCCTGCCGGCCAGGCCAGCGCGGCAGCCGAATCGGCCGTTTCGCTGAGCCCGGAACCCAAGCATCGCTTCGCCAGTCGCCTGGCTTCGCGCTTCATGACCAGCTACCACTATCGCAGCCCGGAGCTGGATGAAGCGTTTTCCGAGCGGGTGTTCGATCAGTATCTGTCGGCGCTCGATCCCAATCGCATGTACTTCATCGCCGCCGATATCGAAGCGCTCTCGGAATATCGCAGCCACATGGCCGACGCGGTCAAGACCGCGGAGCTCGAGCCGGCCTACGACATCTTCAATCGCTACGTCGAGCGCTCGGACGAGCGCATTGATCACGCGCTCGAGCTGCTCGAGCAGGGTTTTGATTTCAGTATTGACGAAGATTACCGCTTTGATCGCTCAGACGAGCCCTGGGCGGCCAGTGCCGAAGAGCTCGATGAGCTCTGGCGCAAGCGGGTCAAGAACGACTGGCTGCGCCTCAAGCTGACCGATCAGAACGACGAGGAGATCATCGAGACACTCACCGAGCGTTACGAAAACCTGCGCCGGCGTATTCACGAGTTCAACAGCGAAGAGGTGTTCTCGTTTTTCCTCAACGCTTTCACGCGCTCGATCGAGCCACATTCAAGCTACATGTCTCCGCGCACCTCGGAAAACTTCGAGATTTCCATGCGTTTGTCGCTGGACGGCATCGGCGCGCTGCTGCAGCGCGAGACCGAATACACCACGGTGATGGAGATTGTGCCCGGCGGCCCTGCCGACCTCGACGGCCAGCTCAAGTCGGGCGATCGCATTGTTGGCGTCGGCCAGGGTGATGACGGCGACATGGTCGATGTGGTCGGCTGGCGACTCGACGATGTGGTCGACAAGATTCGCGGCGAGCGTGAAACCGTTGTTCGCCTGGAAGTGCTGCCGGCCGATACCGGCATGAGTGGCCCCGCCAAGGTCATCCGTATTGTTCGCAACGAGGTCAAGCTCGAAGAGCAGGCCGCCAGCAGTGAAGTGATCGAGCTGCCCGGCGGTGACGGCATGCGCCGCATCGGCGTGATTCGCGTGCCGGTGTTCTATGTCGACTTTGAAGGGCGCTCGCACAACGAGCCCAACTATCGCTCCAGCACGCGCGACGTGCGCCGGCTCATCAACGAATTCAGAGACCAGGACGTCGACGGATTGGTGGTGGATCTGCGCGGCAACGGTGGCGGCGCGCTCATCGAGGCCATCACCATGACCGGTCTGTTCATCGATACCGGCCCGGTGGTGCAGGTGCGCGATTCGCGCGGCAAGGTCGAGCTCAAGAGCGACAACGAGCCCGGCATGGCCTGGGAAGGGCCGCTGGGCGTGCTGGTTGATCGTCGCAGCGCCTCGGCCTCGGAGATTTTTGCTGCCGCCATTCAGGACTACGGTCGCGGGGTGATCATTGGCGAGCCGACCTTCGGCAAGGGCACGGTGCAGAACCTGATCGATCTCGACAACATGGCGCGCGGTGAAGACACGCGGCTGGGCCAGCTCAAGCTGACCATGGCGCAGTTCTATCGCATCGGCGGCGGCTCCACGCAGAACAAGGGCGTGCTTCCCGATATCCGCCTGCCGACCGCCGGTGACCCGGAAGACCATGGCGAGAGTGCGCTCGAGTTCGCCATGCCCTGGGCCCAGATCGACGCCACCGACTACAGGCCGGTGGCCGATCTCGAGCCGCTGATCGAGCTCGCTCGCCATCGCCATGAAATGCGCCTGGAATCCGATGAAGAGCTGATAGAGCTGCTCGAGGATCTGGCCGAATGGGAAGCCGACAGTGACCGCAAGGCCATTTCCCTGCTGGCATCCACGCGTCGTGAGGAAATGGAAGAAGCCGAAGCCAGACGCGCCGAGCGTTTTAGCGACGACAAGGACGTGGCCATGGACGAGACCGGTGAGCCGATCACCGGGCCGAGTGCCAAAGACGTTGACACCGAAGATACCGAAGACGCCGACACCGAAAAGTCCAGCACTGAAGACGGCGAAAGCAAAGCCGGGGATGAAGGCGAAGCGGGCGGCACGGAAAATGGTCAGGCAGGCGAAGAAGACGAGGAGAGCGACAAAGAAAGCGACAAGGAGAGCGAAAAGGACATCTACCTGAAGGAGGCCGCTCGCATCCTCAGCGATCTGATCGATCTCGACCAGGAGCGCTTGCTGGCTCATCGTCAAACCCCCTGAGCCCGACTGCATGGCGCGCGCTGACGGCATCTGCCTGTGAGCGGCCGGGCTGAAAGCGGGCCGCAGGCAGTGGTGGCGCGCGTGGCCGTGCCCGTGCCGCTGCCGCGTCTGTTCGACTATCTGCCCGCCGCCGGCGAGGGTTTGCCCCCGGCCGGTTCGCGCGTGCTGGTGCCCTTCGGCAAGCGCCGCCTCGTCGGGCTGGTCATCGAGCAGGCCGCAACTGGGGACGTGGCCAGCGATTCCCTGCGCCGCATCGAGCGCGTGCTCGATCAATCGCTGGTGGGCCCGGACCTGCTGGCGCTGATTGACTGGTGCGCGCGCTACTGGGCTTTCGCGCCGGGTGAGGCCGTCAATCTGTTGTTGCCGGGGGCGCTGCGGCGCAGCCGGCCTTTTCGCAAACCGCCGCCGGCCGCTTTCGAGCTGACCGCTGAGGGCCGCCGGGCCGCGCTGAAAAATGCACCGCGCCAGGCCCGGGTTCGCGATTGCCTGAATACCGGCCCGGCAGCGCGCGATGCGCTGATGCGCGCCAGCGGCGCTGATGCCGGACTCTTGCGGCGCATGACACAAGCCGGCCTGCTGCAGGCCCTTGATCGTCTACCGCCCGAGCAAATCGATGCCGGCCCCGGCCTGAATGACCAGCAGCGCACTGCTGTGGCGGCCATCCTGCACCATCGCCGGCGTTTCAGCCCCTTTCTGCTGGCCGGTGTTACCGGCTCAGGCAAGACCGAGGTCTATCTGCAGGCCGCTCGGCGCATTCTCGCCGTGGGGCGGCAGGTGCTGATTCTGGCGCCGGAAATCGGCTTGACGCCGCAGCTGGTTCGCCGCATCGAAGCAAGGCTGGGCGAGCCGGCTTACCTGTATCACTCCGGTCTAAGCGAGGGCGAGCGCCTGGCCTGCTGGGAGGCGGCGCGCTCGGGCAGCGCGCGGGTGGTGGTCGGCACGCGCTCGGCCGTTTTTCTGCCCATGCGCTCTCCCGGGCTGATCGTGGTCGACGAGGAGCACGACAACTCGTTCAAGCAGGCTGAAGGCGCCCGTTACCACGCCCGGGACGTGGCCGTACTGCGGGCGCATGCTGCCGGCATCCCGGTGGTCCTGGGCACGGCCACGCCGTCGCTGGAGAGCCTGCACAACGCCGACCAGGGGCGCTACCGCATGCTTTTGCTCTCACGCCGGGCCGGTACCGCAAAACCGCCCCGATGGCGCATCATCGATCAGCGCGGCACCAGGCAGGCGCTGGCCCCCGAGCTGGTCGAGGCCATGCGGCGTCATCTGGGTGCCGGCGGTCAGGTGCTTGTCTATCGCAATCGCCGCGGCTACGCGCCGGTCATGATGTGCGGCGAATGCGGCTGGCAGGCTGACTGCCAGCGCTGCAGTGCGCATCTGACCTATCACCAGGCCGGCCGGCGCCTGCAGTGCCATCACTGCGGCAGCCAGCGTCCCGAGCCACGGCGCTGTCCCGACTGCGAATCACCCGAGCTGCTGGCCCTGGGTGCCGGTACCGAGCGCTTGGAGTCGCAGCTCGTGGAGTTGTTTCCCGAAACCCCTGTCCATCGCGTTGACCGCGACGCCATGAGCGGCAAGCACGAGTTCGGCGAGCTGCTCGATCAGGTGCGAAAGGGCCAGCCCTGCGTGCTGGTCGGCACCCAGATGCTGGCCAAGGGACACCACCTGCCCGGCGTCACCCTGGCAGCGGTTCTGGATGTCGATCAATCGCTGTTCAGCGCCGACTTTCGCGCTCCCGAGCGCCTGGGGCAGAGCGTCGCCCAGGTCGCCGGCCGCGCCGGCCGCGGGGATCGCGAAGGCGAATTCATGCTGCTAACCCGTCATCCCGAGCACCCGCTGCTCGAGGCACTGGGCCGGGGTGACTATCTGAGCTATGTGCGCCCGCTGCTCGAAGAGCGCCACCAGGCCAGCCTGCCGCCGGCAACGGCGCTGGCCCTGCTGCGCGCCGAGGCCCATCAGGCCGAAGTAGCCCGCAATTTTCTGGTCAAGGCCGCGCAGCGACTGGGCGCTGACGGCATCGAAGTCATCGGGCCACTGCCGGGCGTGATGGCCCGGCGCGCCGGCTACTGGCGCTTTCAGCTATGGCTGCAGGCAGCCGGTCGCGCGCAGCTGGCCAACCATCTCAACGCCCGGCTGGGGGCCGTCCACGAGCTGCCGGAAGCCCGGAAGGTGCGCTGGCACGTGGACGTCGACCCGATCGAGCTTTAGGGGCAGCGTCATCGGTCCGCGTCAGTGCCCCGGCCCGGCCCGCTTTCGCGGTGGCTTTGTCCAGTAGACCCTGGCACCGTAGACGCGCGCCTTTGCCTCCACGGCTGCGATGTAATCGCGGTCGTAGCGCGCGCTGGCAGAGGCGTCGGTGTAGCTGTCTGGTGGTGGAGTGCTGGCACAGCCGATGATGAACAGCGTCGCCAGAAGCGAAAGGAGAAGAGTGAGTGCGGTTCGTTTCATGTCTGGCCTCCTGCGTGGAGATGGAAACCCGCAAATGATTGGACGTGAAACCCTTCTCGAAGGTTCCACGCCGGCGCATATTCATCAACAATCGCCCGGTGAAAGGTGAAGTGCTTGCAAACTGGTTCTGGAGGCGCGACAATACCCGGCTATTTTTCGCCAGATCGACTCAGGAAGCGAGTGCCATGAAACCCGAAATTCATCCCGAATACCGCGAAGTGGTGTTCCAGGACCTCTCCAGCGACTTTTCCTTCAAGACCCGCTCGACCATCCACTCGAACGAGACCATCAAGTGGGAAGACGGCGAGGAGTACCCGCTGGTCAAGGTGGAAGTCTCGAGCAAGTCCCACCCCTTCTATACCGGCAAGCACAAGATCATGGACTCCGGCGGCCGCGTCGACCGCTTCAAGCAGCGCTACGGCAAGGGCAAGAAGTAACCCCGGAACGCCACTTGCACTAGCGGCTTTAGCCGCGAACGCGCTCTCATCCTTCCGAATTCCCGGGATTTGCGCAGCAAATGCCCGGGATCTTCCATCCCCAGGCACCAAATATCAGGAAGACCCCGGATCAGGTCCGGGGATACCTTTGCCCGCCCGGGGGTACGTGTGCCGCGTCCGGCAAGACGGGCATCGGGTGCTGCATCATCTCGCCTTCTCCGCGCCGCCACCTGCCGCCCGTCCGGATTCCTGCTCCGCTCGTCCGCCCGCGCCTTGCTACTGACAGCGACGCGTGACTAGTATCACGCTACCGCTATCCCAAACGAGCCTGTGTGCAGTGAAAGCCAAACGATTTCAGGGGTTTACCATCGTCGAGCTGATGATCACCATAGCGGTGCTGGTCATCCTGCTCGCCGTGGCTGTGCCCAGTTTTCAATCGGTAATCCGGTCCAACCGGGTCACCGCCAACGCCAACCAGCTGGTGAGTGCGCTCAACTATGCGCGCTCAGAGGCGGTCAAGCGCAGCACCACCGTCAGTCTTTGCATGGCCGATGAAGGCGCCCCTCCCCAATGCGTTAAAAGCGGTGATGCCGCCTGGAGCAACGGCTGGATTGCGTTTGTCAACCCGGCTGGAAAAGCACGCTACCACAGTTACGACAACGATGTTCTGCGCGTCTGGGAGCCCTTGCCTGCCGGCGTCGATTTGTCGCTCGACAAAGCCGATGAGCTCAGCGCCTACCGGGTTGATTACCTGCCGATGGGTGATGTTGCGGTCAGTGGTGCCGGCTTCAAGCTTCAGTGGCAGGTCGAGATCGAAGACTGCGTTGAGGGGCAGCCCTTCAGGCGGGTTGTTGATCTCAGCCGCGCAGGGCGCGCTCAGGTTCGCCGGGAGGATTGCTGATGACCTCACCAGGATTTGGCGCGGTGCGCGGGTTCTCCCTGCTTGAGGTGTTGGTCACGCTGGTAGTGCTGTCGATCGGGCTGTTGGGCCTGGCCGCATTGCAGAACGCCTCCGTGGCCAATACCCAGGGCGCTGCGCATCACACCCTCGCCACCACCATTGCCTATGCCGCGCTGGATGATATCCGCGTCGAGCTGGATCGTAGTCCGGCCTCCGGCAGCGTTCCCGACAGCGTGGTCAGCAAGGTTGAACAAAGATATAAGGGCAGCCAGTACTCGAGCCACTTTCCATCGGGTGGCGAGGGCTATTCATTCAGCCTCGACAAGAGCGGCGGAGACATCACGGCAACGGTGTCCTGGGCTGATGACCGTCTGGGAGAAGAGGGCGGCGCAGGTGACGGCGCCGGTGCTTCAGCTGCCAACACCGTATCGGCCAGGAGCAAGTTTTTATGAAGGCTTTTGAGAAGCGCTTTCCGACACGCGTTGATGCGGGCTTTTCATTGATCGAGATGATGGTGGCCCTGGTTCTGGGGCTGCTCATTGCGGGCGGGATCATTCAGCTATTTGCCGCTACGAAGGTTACCTACAACGTTTCTGATGGCCTGGCCCGGGTGCAGGAAAATGCCCGCTACGCCTTCGAGATCATGGGCCGGGATATTCGCATGGCCGGTGCGCAACCGTTCTGTGGAGGGTCGTATCTGCAGGTCAGCAGCCGGGTTAAGCCTGGTTATTCCAAAGGTGTTGGCGATTTCTTCGATTCCGGCACCGCTGTCACCGCTGTCAAGGGCTGGGAGTATGCCGGCAGCGGCGCTGGCAAGTCCCTGACATTGGGCAAGCCAGAGATAGGAACGGACAGGGGCAAGTGGAGCAATGGCAGTGACAACCTGCCCGTTGCCCTTGAAAAGCGGGTCATGGCCAACACCGATATTCTGATGCTCGTGACCAACACTCGTGTTCCGGCTGTCGGCCCATGCAGTAGCAACGACAGCGCAAATGCCAACATAAACACTTGCTCCTGGGACAACGCTTCAATGGCAATCGATCACGGCATGAAACAGAACGACTTCTACACAGTGGTTGACTGCACTGAAGGCAGCGGCGAACTCTGCCGCACAACCAGCGCAGATGAGACAAACGCCCTGGCGTGCGCCGGTGCCGCAAACAACAGGCCCGGCAATCAGTGGGGATCGGACTACGCCCAGGAGCTGGAGCTGTACCAGTCGCGAGTCGACGCGTTTTATATCGGCGAGAGTGCCGCAGGTGCCGGCCGTCCCGCCTTGTTTCGCGCGAGCAACTGTCATGACCTTACCGACAGTGACGGTTGCACCATGCATGAAGAGCTCGTTGATGGCATTGAAAACATGCAGCTGTTTTTTCAGCTTGCCGGAGACGATGCGCTGAAAACAGCCAGCCAGGTGTCGGATTGGGAAAAAGTCAGGGCATTGCGCCTGAACCTTCTGGCGACATCGCCCGAGCAGGTGGACAGTCAGAAGCTGCAGCAGACCTACAGCATGGACGCCGGCCTGAAGCTCACAGTCAACGACCGTGCGGTGCGTCAACCTTACTCGATTGCTTTCGCCATTCGTAACAAGATCAAGGTGCGATGATGACCCATATTGGCGCGAATACAGCTGCCTTGCCTGGCTGCCGCGAGCGCGGTTCGGTACTGATCGTCGGGCTGATGATTCTGTTGCTGCTGACGATTCTTGGGCTGTCGAGCATGCAAAGCACCATTCTTCAGGAGCGCATGGCCGGCAGTTTCGATCAGCGAAATCAGGCTTTTCAGTACGCCGAGCTGGCCTTGCGAACCGCAGAGCAGGAGCACGCTGAAGGTCGGGCTGGCGGTGGGGTGGCCCTGACCCGCGGCGAGGAGGGTTGGCCGGGCAGTTGCCCGAGTCGGGAGCAGCTGGGTTGCAGTGGCGCCAGCATCGAGGCGGCGGCGGGCTGCATGGCTGCTCTTGAAGGCGCCCTTACAACCGTCGAGCTGGGCACTGGTGTCACCGGTAAGGCCGGATATATCGTGATTCCCGTTCCAATTGCAGACTGTGCTTCGGGGGCAAGCGTGGGCGAGGTCCGCGACCCCGGAGATCCGTTCGGGCAGGGCGGGTTCTCAGGCGATCTGAGCAGCGGCAGGGTCATTCTTGCGCATGGCAAGAGCGACGACGGTACAAGCACTATCACACTGCAGGGGCTCTACAAGCCGCCGCTGCTTGAGCAGGAGAAATACAAGGACGGCGGCTAGAGATCAATCGGCGGCGGGCGCAATCTGCCCGCGAGCCACACCGCGGGGCGTGCCCCCGGGAATGAAGCACTGGAGTCAGTCATGACGATGATCAGAAAGTTCACTGCAACCACAGTCTTTGCCGCGATGTTGGCGTTGATCGGCACAACCGCGCCGGCCAATGGCTATGCCGCCGGCGAAAGCATCGCCGAGGTGCCGGTGTATGCTGCCAGCGTGATCGAGCCGAACATTCAGTTCATCCTGGATGACTCGGGGTCGATGCGCTGGGGATATATGCCTGATAACTTGGTCAATGGTGGAAACTACCGCCCAAACTGTCAGAGTTACGTTACCTACGGAGGTGTTTACAATACGTGTGCCTCCAATATGGGGTCGGGCTTCTACCTTGCTTCACCCCACTTGAACAAGGTTTATTACAACCCCGACCAGACCTATGAGCCCCCGTTGAAACCCGACGGCAGCAGATACGAAAACGCCACCTTCACCAAGGCCAAGGTGAATGGCTACAGCAGCAGTTCCGTGGAGATCAATCTGTCGAATAACTACCGGGCCATCATGGACCCTTATTCTTCGGGGGGGCGCGGCTTTACAGTAAGCCCTTACGGAAATGCTACACAAGCTTTTATTTATGAGTTTGATGCCAGCCGAGCTGGATGCGGGTCTGACCACAGGGCCAATGCGTGCTATTCACGTCGAAACATTACAGATCCGTCCGAACAGCAAAACTTCGCCAACTGGTTTTCTTATTACCGTACCCGCGAGATGACCGCCAAGGCCGGCATCAGTGCCGCGTTTCATCAGCAGGGCGACGAGCTTAGGGTTGGCTACGGAGCAATCAATGCCGGCGCCATCACGCGTGGCGTTCGCAAGTTCAAAGACGAAGATCGCGTTGACTTCTTTCAATGGCTCAATGACGGCAATGCCAGCGGCAGCACGCCCTTGCGTTCGGCCCTCAAGTCGGCCGGTGAATACTACAAGACCGAAGAGCCGTGGCGAACCGACCCGGAAGATGATGATGAAGACTGGGATGAGATGCTTTCGTGCCGTCAGAGTTATGCCATCTTGATGACCGATGGTTACTGGAACGGAGGTAACCCGAAGGTCGGCGATACTGATGGCGATGGCAACCATAATACATTGGCGGATGTGGCCCGTAAATACTGGGACACTGATCTGGTCGAGCAGCTCGATGACGAAGTTCCGCTTGAGCACAATCAGCGCCAGCATATGGTGACATTCGGGGTTGGCTTGGGTGTTACCGGGACTCTGGATCCGGAAGAGGCCTTCACCAAGGCGCCAGGTGATTCAAGCTATTGGACCACAGATAAAATTGATGACCTGCTCCACGCTGCAGTCAATAGTCACGGCGGCTTTTTCAGTGCCAGTGATCCGCAGGAGTTCGCCCGGGAATTGGCAGCCACCCTGGGCACGATCGCAGGTAACGCTACTGCCGGTTTTGGCAGCCGAAGCTCAGGGGTGACGCAGAAGGCAGGTGGCTTGAGCTTCCAGATTGATACCAATCTCGGCAGCTGGACCAGTGAGATCACTGCGCTTGTGGACTCCGAAACCCAGAAGTGGGTTGCATCAGATGGTATCCCGAGTGATCACTTGGCTCGCAAGCTGCTCACGCACGACCCGAGCTTGGGGGGCGTGGACTTCAAGGACAGCGTCCACGGTCTCGATGCCGATCTGGTCAACTACATTCGCGGCGACAAGACGCTCGAGGGAAGCGGTTATCAGCCCCGCAGCTCGCTCATGGGCGCTGTTCTGGACAGCCAACCCGTGCTTCAGCGTCAGGTCAACTTCGGCTGGAATCGGCTGGAAAAGAAGGACGGTGGCGAAAGTTATGATGACTATGTCGAGAGCAAGGAGAACAAGGCCAGCGTTTTGTATGCGGGCAGCAACGCGGGTGTTCTCCACGCCTTTGACGCCCAGACCGGCAAGGAGCTGTTTGGCTATGTGCCGCGCGGCATCAAGGACCGTCTTGCAGATGTTGCCGACCCTGACGTGCCTTTTCGTTTTACCGTAAACGGCGAGGTGATGGTCACCGATGCCTACGATGGCACCGCTTGGAAAACCGTTCTGGTAGGCGGCCTGGGCGCCGGTGGCAAGAGTATCTATGCGCTGGATGTCACCAGTCCGACGGCGGAAGGCGTCAAGGTGCTGTGGGAGGTGACGGCGGAAGATCTGGCGACGGTAACCGGAGCCGACCCCAAGGACATGGGCTACACATTCTCTCAGCCGCAGATTACAAGGCTGCCAGGTGGCAACTGGGCGGTTGTTGCCGGTAACGGCTATGGCTCAGAAGGTCATGAGGCTCGGCTGCTGGCCTTTGACCTGTTCGATGGCAGCCTGCTTGGCAATATCCGGGCTGGCAGTGAGGGCGACGAAGAAAGCCCCAATGGTCTTTCCACGCTGAGAGTAGTCATGGAGCGGCCCGATGAACTGGTGGGCCGCTGGGCTTATGCTGGCGACCTGCACGGGAATCTGTGGCGTTTTGATCTTGCGAAGCTTTCTGATACGTCAGTGGCCAAGCCGTTCTTCAAGGGCGACCGACCGATCACCGCTCAGCCGCAGGTCAGTTACGACGGTGCGGTCACGTTTGGCACCGGAAAGCAGTTTGAAAAGGATGATGGCATCGCTGACGCGTCCAGTCCGGACGAGTACTACTATTTCATCTACGACGTTGACCCTGAAGGCACGCCGCCGGAGCGCAAGCGCGGTGATTTGGTAGACGCGACCTTCAGTGGCTCCGACAGCGATGGCGAATCCGACGAGATCGAAGTGGCGCACCGCGGCTTCTATGTCAAGCTTCAGCACAACGGTGAGCGCGTTCTTACGCAGCCGCGGGTGCTTCCTGGGGGGCTCGGCATTGTGGCTTTCACCTCCTTCGTGCCCAACGATGATCCGTGCAACCCGGGCGGCGCCAACAGGCTGTACTTGTTGACCAAGGACTTTGTCGCCGGCGCTTTTGCCGGTGATGACTATGGGGATGATCAGGCCGTCAGCGAGCCGATATCGGGGCCGCCGACCGGTGCGGATTTTCTGGTGAGGCCCCGGAAGCCAGGTGGGGGTGACGATGGAGGCGACGATGGAGACACGCCGGGCGGCGGCGCTGGAGACATCGAAATATGCGTCACTGTGGCTGGTGAGGAGATCTGTCTTGACAGCGATGAGCTCAACGAGGCAGCCAAGGACCTGTATTATGGTCGACGGACCAACTGGATCCAGTTGCAATGAGCGCCGGGAGCTTCAGTATGAAACGACAGGATGGGTTCACGCTGATTGAACTGATGATTGTGGTCGTCATTGTGGCAATACTTGCCGCCATTGCCATACCGGCATATCAGAACCACGTTCGAAAGTCGCACCGTAAAGATGCTCAGCGGGAGGTGATGGAGGTCGCCCAGAATCTCGAACGCTGCATGACTCGAACCAATACTTACAATGGGTGTGGAATCAGCGGCAGGGACAGCGAAAGCGGGCGCTACAAGATTGAAATCGATCCGCTCACGGCCTCGGCCTACACCCTGACGGCCAAGCCTCAGTCCAAGGGAAATCAGACCAAGGACAGGTGCAAGAACCTCACGCTTGATCATAAGGGTGTCAAGGGAACGAGCTCGAGCCTGGATGCAAGCGATTGTTGGTAACAGGCCTGCTGACCGACAGAGCCTGACCGCAAGTGCTGTGAAGTGAGGCTGAAGCGCACCCGCGCCGCCAGCGACCCTGCCGCCCCCGGGATTCCCGATCTGTGTACGCCGGGCCGCATGCTGCTGCTCGTGCTCGTCGGTCTGATCGTCGCTCTGCTATTTACCCTGGCCGGCACCGCCGGCCCGCGGGCCTTCTGGCTTGACTTCGGCTTGGCGGTGCTGGTGGTTGAATGGATCGTTCTGGTTTCGGCAGCCATCCTTTGCGCGCTGCGTCGGCTGACCAGCCGTTTTAGCCAGCGCGCCACGGGTGGCTTGGTGTTTGCTGTCATCCCTGGCGTGACGATTGTTCTCAGCCTGGCCATTGTCGTGTGGCTGCCGCCTGCAGCCCCGGGCGGGGCCTGGTTCGTGCTCCGCAATACCGCCATCAGCCTGCTGGCCGCGCTGGTGTTGTTGCGCTATCTGAGCCTGCAGCAACAGTGGCGCCGCCAGGTCCAGGCCGAATCGCGCGCGCGGCTCGACGCTCTGCAGGCCAGCATTCAGCCGCATTTTCTGTTCAATAGCCTCAATACCATTGCCAGCCTGGTGCACGACAAGCCCGAGGCGGCCGAGCAAGCGACGCTGGATTTGTCCGACTTGCTCAGAACCGGCATGCGTTCGGGCCGGACTCAGACTCTGGAAGAAGAGCTGGAGCTGGTGCAGGGTTATCTGCGCCTCGAAGGGTTGCGTCTGGGTGATCGTTTGAGTGTGGACTGGCAGCTGGCCGACGACCTGCCGCTGCAGCGCGAGCTGCCGGCCCTGCTGATCCAGCCGCTGGTGGAAAACGCCATCGTCCACGGCATTGCCCGCTTGCCGGATGGCGGCGTGCTGACCATCCGCATCGAGCGCGCCGCCTGGGGCCGGGTGCGCATCGAAATCATCAATCCGGTGCCCGACGAAGAAGGCCGGCCCGAAGCCCCCAACAACCGCACCGCCCTGGTCAATATCCGCCAGCGCCTGGCCCTGGCCTTCGAAGAAGGCGCGCGCCTGAAGACCCATCGCCAGGACGGGCATTTTCGGGTGGAGTTGATCGTGCCGTCGTAATACGTACCCCGGAAGTCGGCCGCACGGTTCATCCGTATCCCCGGAGATCGCGTATGCGGTCATCCGGGGCCTCGGTGAACCTCGGCGCTTTCGTTTGAGCAGGTCCCGGCTCTCGCTGCGCTCGGCCGGGATTACGGGAGTGGCAGCTCTCGTATCCTCGGAATTCGAGTACGCGGCTGTCCGGGCTCTGCCCGAGCTCTGGCGTTACGTCTGGGAGATCCCGGCTCTGCGCTTCGCGGAGCCTGCCCCGGACTCGATCCGGGGCCTCACTCGAAGCTTGGCGGCAATGGTTGACAAATTCAGAATGCCACTTTGAATCTGTCAGGGCTTTTCCGGGGTTTCGTCGGCCGCTTCTTGTGCTTCCTCTTCTTCGTCTTCCTGCTCCGGGTACATTTCAAATGCCGCCGGTGAGGTGGCGAACTGAGGTACCCACTCGCCCTGTTCGTCGAGCGGGACCGGGTCGCGGCGCCACATCCGCCAGCGTGCAAATACCGCGGGAACGAGGGCGGCCGCGCCCATGAACAGCAACAGCGTGCCGGGCCGGGTGAGCTGCATGAGCACGCCGGCTGCAAGCGGGCCGACAATGGCGCCGATGCCGTAGAGAAGCTGCAGGCTGGAGGCGGCCTCGAGCATGTGTTCGGAGTCGACGTGGTCGTTGGTGTGGGATGCTGACAGCGCGAACATGCTAAAGCCGGTGGCACCGTAGAGCAGGCCGCCCAGCAGGACCAGGCGGGCGTCGATGTCGATCAGCCAGAAGGCGCCAAGCGCTCCGGCACTGGTGAACAGGCACACCCAGGCAAGCACGGTACGCCGATCGAAGTGGTCTGACAGGCTGCCGATTGGCCACATCATGATCACCCCGCCGAGAATGGTAAGCGCCATGAACGCCGAAATTCCGCCGGCATCAAGGCCGATTCCGGCCGCCATCACCGGCGCCAGGCCCCAGAAAGCGCCGGTGGCCACGCCGGCGAATACGGCGCCGACGACACCCAGCGGCGAGGTTTCGTAGAGCTTGCCCAGGCCCAGCCGCTGGGTTTCGATGATGGCCGGTTCAGGCACGCGCGTGAGGGCGACCGGAATCAGCCCGATCGACATCAGCACCGAGGCGACGGCAAACAGCTCGAGCGTGCCGATATCACCGGCCAGCAGCAACAGCTGACCGACCCCCATGCCCAGCAGGGTCGTGGTCATGTAGGCGGAGAAGACATGGCCGCGCTGTTCGTTGCTGGTCTGTTTGTTGAGCCAGCTTTCGATGACGATATAGATGCCGACGATGCACACGCCGCCGATCGCACGCGCGGCGATCCAGATGATGGCCAGCGGATAAAGACCGTGCAGCAGCACCGTGATCGAGCACAGCGAAGCCAGGGCGGCAAAGGTGCGCACGTGACCGACCCCGCGAATCATGCGCGGCACGACGAAGGTGCCGCCGACAAAACCGGTGAAGTAGCCGGCCATGACCAGTCCGAGCGTGGAGGTGGAAAACCCCTCCAGCCCGCCGCGCACGCCCAGCAGGGTGCCGATCAGGCCGTTGCCCGCCAGCAGCAGGGCAATGCCGAACAGCAGGGTGAAAATGGACGTGATGGCGCGCATCGAATCGGATCCGGGGGTCGAGAGAAGATTATGTCAGAGACAGACTCGATACGGTCCCTGATGTTCCCGCAGGGCGCTATCTGGCCGGTAGAGCGGCGGCCGCCTGGGCGATGCCCAGGATCTGGATGGTATCGAACGCTTGGAAGTCGCGCTCGTTTTCCGTGATCAGCAGTGCAATACCATGGACTTCCATGGTGGCGACCAGGTTGGCATCATGGATTCGCTTGCCGCTGAGAGAAAACCTGTCGACGAGCTGCTGCAACGCTCTGGCAATATTGGTGGTTTCGTCCACGAGCGCGATGCGGCGAGAGAACTGTGCTACGTTGTCAAGCGCGAAGCGAGGTGTCAAGCCCAGCCCATTTTGTTCTTGCGGCCGGGTCGCTACCACCAGATACTCTCGCAGCACCTGCCCGCTGGCAATCAGATGGACTCCTCGCTGCCGGGTTTCGCCAATCAGGCGCAATGCATCTGCATGCTGATCACGGCTCTGGTCGGTCGCGCCCAGCAGCACATTGGTGTCCACGAGCAGCCGATCACCGGCCCTGATCGTCATAGATTTCGTCTCTGGACCAGGTGCCGGTATTGTCGGTGCTGACGGTATGCAGCTGCAGCGACTCGGTCGTTTCGTCTGGTGCAAGCCGGGCCTCGCGCTCGAGGATAGCGCGCAGCTCGCCCTGCAGCGAACGGTGGTGGCGCTGCGCCAGGCGCTTCAGGCTCGCAAGCACTTCAGGGTCGACATCGCGAATGTGTATCGACTTCATAGTGGTAGCATTATACTACCAGTGGGGCGTCGGGTCGAGCGTTCATTCCGGCAGAAACAGGGCCTGCAGGTCGTTGAGGTAGCGGTGGCCGCGCCGGGTCCGCGTAATGTGGTCGCGGGCCTCGTCGATGGACAGCAACTCCAGCTCGACTGCACGGGCGAGCGGCTTCGCGATTTGCTCGCGACTGATGCCGGTGCGGGCCTTGAACTCGGCCAGCGGGATCGGCTCGTCCAGGCGCAGGCGGTTGAGAAAGTACTCGAAGGCCAGCTCGCCTGAATCCACGACCCTTTCCTCGGCGATGAAGCTGCTGTCGTCCGCCGCCTTCAGGTAGGGGCGCGGGTGCGCCTTGCGGCGGGTGCGCACAATATGATCTTCCGCCGGCAGGGTGATCTTGCCGTGGGCGCCGGCGCCGATGCCCAGATAATCGCCAAAGCGCCAGTAGTTGAGGTTGTGCGCACTCTCCTCGCCCGGTGTCGCCCAGGCGGAGATTTCGTAAGGCTGCAGGCCAGCCTCTTGCAAGCGCGCGCTGCAGGCTTCCTGCATGCCGATGACCGTGTCTTCATTGGGCAGCGCTGGCGGGTGCTTGGCGAACACGGTATTGGGCTCGAGGGTGAGCTGATAATGCGAGACATGGCGCGGGCCGAAGGTCAGGGCGCGGCCGACGTCGGCGACGGCTTCGTCGGCCGTCTGCCCGGGCAGAGCCCACATCAGATCCAGATTGAAGCGCTCGAAGCCGGCGGCCTGTACTGAGTCGATGGCGCGTTGGGCTTCACTGGAAGAGTGAATCCGGCCCAGCTTTTTCAGCTGGTCGTCGTCAAAGCTCTGTATCCCTAAGCTGATGCGGTTGACGCCGGCGGCGCGATAGGCCTCGAAGCGGTCGTGCTCGACCGTGCCCGGGTTGGCCTCCATGGTGATCTCCGCGCCCGGCGCCAGCAGCAGGCGCGCGCGCACGCCGCTGAGAAGGCGATCGATGGCCGCGGCAGAAAACAGGCTTGGCGTGCCGCCGCCCAGAAACACGCTGACGACCGGCCGCCCCCACACCCGCGGCAGGTCGACTTCCAGATCAGCCAGCAGTGCATCGATATAGCGTTCCTCTGGCAGCTCGCCTTCGAGCGCGTGTGCGTTGAAATCGCAATACGGGCAGCGCGCCACGCACCAGGGCAGGTGGATGTACAAGGACAGTGGGGACAGGGAGAGTGCGGGCATGGATACCTGTGTATGGTTGCAGCTGGGGCAACGGCCAGACGCCAAGCACACGATTATAGGCGCCAGGTTACAAACAAATTTGAAATTCGAATGTTCGAAATGAGGACCGGTGCCGGCCTCGGGTCTCTTGCCGGTGTCTCCGGAAATCGCGCAAAACACCTTTCCCTGCATCCCTGGAAATTGCGAGAAACACCTTCCGTCGTATCCCCGGAAATCGCGGATGCGATTATCCGGGGTCTTCTCGAACCACGCCGCCTTTATTTGGGTAGATCCCGGCTCTGCGCTACGCTTGGCCGGGATTGGGGAGGTGCGGATGCTCGCCCGGGATCATGAGAGGACTTCGGGGCCGGGGTTGCGGCGGTGGTGATGCTCGCCCGGGATTACGAGAAGGGTTTCGGGGCCGGCATCACGGCGGTGGCTAGGACAGCCGTTCGATCAGCTTTGCCAGCGCCTGGCCGCGGTGGCTGACGCGGGCCTTTTCCGCCATTGACAGTTCGGCGGCGGTGGCGCCCAGGTCGCGGTCGTGAAACAGCGGGTCGTAGCCGAAGCCGCCCGCGCCACGCGGGGCCTCCAGGATGTGGCCGTGCCAGATGCCCTCGGCAATGATCGGTGCCGGATCGTGGGCGTGGCGCAGCAGCACCAGGCAGCAGTAAAAGTGCGCGCCGCGGCGCTCGGCCGGCAGGTCGGTCAGCGCTTCGAGCAGCCGCTCGTTGTTGGCTGCATCGCCGGCGCCTTTTCCGGCGTAACGTGCCGAGTGAATTCCGGGCTGTCCGTCAAGTGCGTCGACCACCAGACCGGAATCGTCGGCCAGTGCCGGCAGGTCGGAGACGCGCGCGAGGGCGCGGGCCTTGAGCAGCGCATTCTCGACGAAGGTCAGGCCGGTTTCTTCCACCGGTTCAATATCGAAGTCCGCCATTGAGACGACGTCGATGTGCATCGGTTCGAGCATTTGCGAGAGCTCGCGCAGCTTGCCCTTGTTGCCGCTGGCCAGAGCCAGCCGGCCGCCTTCAAGCGCCTTCAAGCGCGGCGTCCTGGGCAGCGATCAGCTCGCGGATGCCCTGGTCGGCCAGGTCGAGCATGGCGTCGAGTTCGCCGCGGCGGAAGGCGTGACCTTCGGCCGTGCCCTGAACTTCGATGAAGCCGCCGCCGTCGTTCATGACCACGTTCAAGTCGGTGTCGGCGCTGGAGTCTTCCTTGTAGTCGAGGTCAAGTACCGCGTCAGAGCCGAGCATGCCGACCGACACGGCGGCGACGCGACCGTGAATCGGGTTGTGCTTGATCTGACCGGCGTCGAGCAGGCCGTCCATGGCGTCGACCAGTGCCACATAGGCGCCGGTGATGGCGGCGGTGCGGGTGCCGCCGTCGGCCTGCAGAACGTCGCAGTCAAGCGTGACGGTGCGCTCGCGCAGGGCCTCGAGGTTGATCACCGAGCGCAGGCAGCGACCGATCAGGCGCTGGATTTCAAGCGTGCGCCCGCCTTGCTTGCCGCGGGTCGCCTCGCGCATGTTGCGCGTATTGGTCGAGCGCGGCAGCATGCCGTATTCAGCGGTGACCCAGCCCTGGCCCTTGCCTCTGAGCCATGGCGGCACGCGATCTTCCACGCTGGCGTTGCACAGCACCTTGGTGTTGCCGCAGCTGATCAGCACGGAGCCTTCGGCATAACGGGTGAAGTGGCGCTCGATGGCCACGGGGCGAAGTTCGTCGTTCTGGCGTCCGGACGGTCGAGTCAAGGCCTGAGGTGTCCTTCTGTGTCTATCGGGATGTGGCAGAAAGGGTACCATGGCGGCTTGTATTGCAAGCGATTCAAACCAGCATGATCAGAAGCATGACCGCCTACGCGCGGCGTTCCGGGAGCCTTCAGGTGGGCCAGCTGACCTGGGAGCTGCGCTCGGTCAACCAGCGCTATCTCGAGCCACACCTGCGTCTGCCCGAGGACTTCCGTGCTCTCGAGCCGGGGGTCAGGGCTCGCCTCAAGGAGCGCCTGGGCCGGGGCAAGGTGGAAGTCTCGCTCAAGTTCCAGCCTGATCCGTCCGCGGCCGCCGCGGATATGCGCATCAACCGGGAGCTGGCGCGAAGTCTGCTCGGTGCGCACGCCGAACTGGCCGAGCTGGCCGGAGGCGGCGTCGAGCCCGATCTGGCGCATCTGCTGCAGTGGCCCGGGCTGATCGAGCAGGCAGATGGCGATATCGAGTCGGCTTTCGAGCCCGCCATGGCGCTTTTTGGCGAAGCCGTCGAGGATCTGATTGCCGCGCGCGAACAGGAAGGCCGTGCCATCGCGGCCATGCTCGAGCAGCGCCTGGCCGGCGTCGCCGAGCAGGCCCGAACGGTGCGCGAACGCCTGCCGGCCATTCGCGAGGCGGTCGACACGCGTTTGCGAGAAAAGCTGGCTGCTGTCGATATCGACGTCGAACCCGGCCGCATCGAGCAGGAAGTCGTCATGCAGCTGCACAAGCTCGATGTCGACGAGGAGCTGGATCGCCTCGATGCGCACGTGGCCGAAATCCGGCGGGTGATGGCCCGCGATGAGCCGGTTGGCCGGCGGCTGGATTTTCTGATGCAGGAGCTCAACCGCGAAGCCAACACCCTGGGCTCGAAAGCCACCCTGGCCGAGGTCGGACAGGCGGCCGTCGAGCTCAAGGTGCTGATCGAGCAGATGCGTGAGCAGGTGCAGAATGTCGAATGACGGCGAGCTGTTTCTGGTGGCCGCACCCAGCGGCGCCGGCAAGACCAGCCTGATCAATGCGCTGATGCAGCGCTGCCCGGAGCTGGCGCTGTCGGTGTCCGATACCACCCGGCCGGCACGCGCCGGTGAGGTTGACGGCGAGCACTATCATTTCGTCTCCGCCGAGGATTTTCGGGCTGGCATCGGCAGGGGCGACTATCTTGAACATGCGCAGGTGTTCGGCAACCACTACGGCACCCGGCGTGACCGGGTCGAGGCGCTGTGGGCCGCCGGCCGCGATGTGCTGCTGGAAATCGATGTGCAGGGCGCAGAACAGATCCAGCGCTCGTACCCGGATGTGTGCACCATCTTCGTTCTGCCGCCGTCGATGACGGTGCTGGCCGAACGGCTGCGCGCGCGCGGCTCCGACGCGCCCGAGGTGATCGAGCGGCGCCTGGCCGGTGCCCGGCGCGAGATCATCGCCTGCGGCAATTTCCGCTGGCTGATCGTCAACGATGAATTCGAACAGGCCCTGGCCGACCTGCTGACGATTGTGCGCGCCTGGCCGCTGCGCTGTCGGCGCCAGCAGGCGCAGGTGGATCGACTATTGGATGAATAGCGCCACTATTGGATGAATAGCGCCGCCAGCGCTACAATAGGCGGCTGAATTGTGGCTACGAGCCGGGATCGGACGCGATCCGGGCGACCTTTTGGAACAACCTCCGGAGTAGAAACAAACCATGGCAAGAGTCACCGTAGAAGACTGTATCGAGGCGGTGCCCAATCGCTTCGAGCTGGTCATGTCCGCCGCCCAGCGCGCCCGCATGATCGCCAACGGCGCTGACCCGCTGGTGGAAGAAGAATCCGACAAGCCCACCGTGATGGCCCTGCGCGAGATCGCTGAAGGGGTGGTCAACGAAGAAAACATCGCTCAGCTGCAGGCCGAGCTGGACGCCCGGCTGGCGGCCATGCAGGCTGACGTGCCGGTGCCGCCCGAAGACGACCCGGTTTGAACCGGCGCTGACTGAGCGCACGCATTCGAGGTGCCTGTCACCGAGCCGGCACATCGTTACCCTGAAGTCGCCATGTTGCCCGCCCCGGTTCGCGAACTGAGAGACGTGCTCAATACCTATCTGGAACCGCAGCACGTGGCGGTAGTGCTGCGCGCCTACGAGGCCGGTTCGAAAGCGCACCAGGGCCAGAAACGCCGCTCGGGCGAAGACTACATCACCCACCCGGTGGCGGTGGCGCACATCCTGGCCGGCATGCGGATGGATTATCAGACCATCGCCGCGGCCATTCTGCACGACACCATCGAAGATACCGAGCTCGAGCGCGACGACCTCGTCGAACAGTTCGACGAGCAGGTCGCCAAGCTTGTCGACGGGGTCACCAAGCTCGACAAGATGAAGTTCCGCACACGCCGGGAGGCGGATGCAGAAAGCTTCCGCAAGCTGCTTCTGGCCATGAGCCGCGATCTGCGCGTGATCTTCATCAAGCTGGCCGATCGGCTGCACAACATGCGCACCATCGGCCACATGACGCCTGCCGCACAGCGGCGCATCTCGACCGAAACGCTCGACATCTATGCGCCAATCGCCGCGCGCCTGGGCATGAACGAGCTGCGTGAAGAGCTCGAGGCGCTGGGTTTCCAGTACCGCCATCCCAATCGCCATCGGGTGCTGACCCGGCGGATCCGGCAGGGCGCGGGCAATCGGGCGGAGATCATCGACTCGGTCACCGACGCGCTCAAGAAGCGACTCAGCGAGGCCGGCATTCCAGCCCGTGTCGAAGGTCGCACCAAGACCCTCTACAGCATCTACTGCAAGATGCGCGACAAGTCGCTGAGCTTCGATCAGGTGATGGATCGTTACGCGTTTCGCGTCATCACGCAGTCGGAGCCGCACTGTTACCAGGCCCTGGGCGTGGTGCACACGCTCTACAAGCCCCGGCCCGGCAGTTTCAAGGACTACATCGCGCTGGCCAAGCCCAATGGCTATCAGTCGCTGCACACGGTGGTCAATACGCGTTTCGATGTGCCCATCGAGATCCAGATTCGCACCGAGGAAATGGACCTGGTGGCCGAGAAGGGCGCGGCGGCGCACTGGCTCTACAAGGCCACGCCCGATGGCCAGACCGCTGTGCGTGCCCGTGAGTGGCTGCTCAAGCTGGTTGAAACCCAGTCACGCGCGCACGACTCCGTCGAGTTCATGGACACGGCCAAGGCCGAACTGTTTCCCGACGATGTGTTCGTGTTCACGCCGCGCGGCAAGATCATCGACCTCAAGGCCAGATCGACGGCGCTGGACTTTGCCTACGCGATTCATACCGACGTCGGCAACCAGGCCGTGGGCGCGCGCATCGATCGTGAACCGGTGCCGCTCAACACCCCGCTGGAGTCGGGCCAGACCGTCGAGATCGTGACCCGGAAAGGCGCCAGCCCGCAGCCGGAGTGGCACGAGTTCGTGGTCACCTCGAAGGCGCGATCGAGCATCCGCGCCCACCTGAAGAATCTGGAGCAGGCCGACTCGGTGGCGATTGGGCATCGCCTGCTCGACCAGGCCCTGGCGCGCCGCGGTTTCTTTCTGGAAGACATTTCGCAGCGGCGTCTGGATCGCTCCCTGAAGAAACTCAAGCTCGAACGCCTTGAAGACCTGCTCATCCGCATCGCCCGCGGCGAGATGCTGGCGCGCGTGGTCGCTCACAAGCTGCTGCCGCTGACGCAGCGGCGAACCAGCGAAGAACCCGAGTCCGAGGCGCTGACCATCGGCGGCACCGAAGGCAGCGCCATTGATTACGCCAACTGCTGCCATCCGATCCCGGGAGATCCCATCATGGGCTATCTCTCGCCGGGCAAGGGGCTGGTCATTCACCGGCAGCGCTGCCCCAACGTGCCCGAGCTGCAGAAAGACCACTCCGAGCGCTGCATCGAGGTTGGCTGGGCGCCGGTGATGGCGGGGCGATTTGCCGTGCGGCTGAAGGTCATCACCGTCAATGGCCCCGGCGTGCTCGCCGCGGTGTCGGCCCGTCTCAGCGAAGTCGGGGCCAACATCGAGCGCGTCGAGCAACCGTCCACCACCCGCGAGACGGCCACCTTGCAGTTCACCCTCTCGGTATCGGGCCGCGACCAGCTGGCGCGCGTGATGCGCCGGCTGCGGCGCAGTCGCTATGTGCTCAGGGTGAGTCGCGAAATTGCCTGAAGCCGCCAGGCAGCTCGAAAGGGCCTCCGGGTCGGCAGCTCATGCTTATACTGGGCGCGATCCTGTGGAACTCGTCCTGAGCCCCGATGGGTTTTGTTTGAAATATTCGTGTTTCGAATTTGTCTCGGACTTGGTGCTTCGGATTTCGAACTTTCGTGCCTGCTAACACCCGGAGATTCTGGATATGCCAAAACAACCTGTAAAAACGTCCTCGGCTCCCGCGGCCATCGGCCCCTATTCCCAGGCCATTCGTGCCGGCAACACGGTTTATGTTTCCGGTCAGATTCCGCTCGACCCGGAAAGTGGCGAGGTTATCGAGGGTGATTTCACCGCCTTGACCAACCGCGTGTTCGACAACCTCGCCGCGGTGGTCGAGGCCGCCGGCGGCCGCATGGATGACATCGTCAAGCTCAATATCTTTCTCACCGATCTATCGCATTTCGGCACCGTCAACGAGCTGATGGCCGAACGCTTCTCCGAGCCTTATCCGGCACGTGCGGCCATCCAGGTCGCGGCCCTGCCCAAGGGCGTGTCGGTGGAGATGGACGCGGTGATGGTGCTTGCGGACGGCTGACGGCGGTCTGCCGGGGCGGTTGCGGCGTGGCGGGCAAGGGCTTGCGTGAGGTTTCCGAGCTTGACGGCGTGGGTCCCCAGGTGGCCTCGCGCCTGAAAGCGCTGGGCATTGTCCGCGAGCTGGATCTGCTGTTTCACCGCCCGCTGCGTTATGAGGACCGCACGCGCATCGTGCCGCTGGGCCGGCTGCGGCCGGAAACGCGATCGCAGGTGGAAGGCCGCGTCGTTCACCAGGAGATCGTGCAGCGCCGCCGGCGGATGATGCTGGTGACCCTGGCCGATGATACCGGCCAGCTCACGCTGCGCTTTTTTCGCTTCTACCCCTCGCAGCAGCGCATGTACCGCCAGGGCAACCGCGTGCGCTGCTTTGGCGACGTGCGCTTCGGGCCCCAGGGTTTCGAGATGGCGCACCCGCAGTGCCAGGTGCTGGGCGACGGCAAGCCGGCGCCGCTGCCGAAGCATCTCACTGCCATCTACCCGGTGACGCGGGGCCTGGCGCAGGCCACGCTGGCTGGCCTGATCGACGGCGTGGTCGAGCGCCTGCTGGCTGATCGGATCGAGCTGGCCGATCCCCTGGCCACCGCGCTGACCCAGCGTGGCGGGCCGGCCCTGCTCGCGGCGCTGCGCGTCATCCACCGCCCCGGGCCCGAGGAAAACCTCGACGCCTTGATCGACGGCCAGCATCCGGCCATACAGCGCCTGGCCACCGAAGAGCTGCTGGCCCATCATCTGGCGCTCACGCGGCTCAACCGGGCCCGCGCCCGCCAGCGCGCGCATGCTCTGGTGCCTGATGAGCGCTTGCAGGGTCGGCTGCTCGAGATCGTCGGCTTCGAGCCGACCGGCGCCCAGAAACGGGTCATCGGCGAGATCGTGGCCGATGTTGGCGCCAGGCAGCCGATGCGGCGCCTGCTGCAGGGTGATGTCGGCTCGGGCAAGACTCTGGTGGCCGCCTGCGCGCTGCTGGCCGCCGCCGCCAGCAAACGCCAGGCGGCGATTGTCGCTCCCACCGAGATTCTCGCCGAGCAGCACTACCGAACCTTGTCACAGTGGCTCGAGCCGCTGGGTATCGAGCCGGTGTGGCTTGCCGGCAAGGTCAAGGGCAAGGCGCGCCGCCAAGCGCTGGCGCGCCTGGCCGAGGGTGCGAGCATCGCGATCGGCACGCATGCGCTTTTTCAGGAAGGCGTGGAGTTCAACGACTTGGCCCTGATCGTGGTCGATGAACAGCACCGCTTCGGTGTACACCAGCGCCTGGCGCTGGCTGCCAAGGGCAGCGAAGGCGCGCGCTCGCCGCACCAGCTGGTGATGACGGCCACGCCCATTCCGCGAACGCTGGCGATGACCGCCTACGCCGGCCTGGAAATTTCCGTCATCGACGAGCTGCCGCCGGGGCGCAAGCCGGTGACCACCGTCGTGCTTAGCGAGGGCCGACGCGAGCAGATCATCGAGCGCTTGCGTTCGGCACTCGGCGAGGGGCGGCAGGCTTATTGGGTGTGTCCGCTGATCGAGGACTCCGAGCTGCTCGCCGCCCAGGCCGCTGAATCAACCGCCGACGCGCTGTCGGCGGCGTTGCCGGAGTTCACCGTCGGGCTGATCCACGGGCGCATGAAGCCGGCGGAAAAACAGGCGGTGATGGATGCCTTCGCCGGGGGCGAGATTGCCCTGCTGGTGGCCACCACGGTGATCGAGGTCGGCGTTGACGTCCCCGCAGCCAGCCTGATGATGATCGAAAACGCCGAGCGCCTCGGACTGTCCCAGCTGCATCAGCTGCGCGGCCGGGTGGGCCGCGGCAGCGAGCAGGCCGCCTGTGTGCTCATCTACAGGCCGCCGCTGGGAAAGATCGCGCAAAAGCGTCTGGAGACGATGCGCGAGACCACCGACGGCTTCGTGATCGCCGAACGCGATCTCGAGTTGCGTGGCCCCGGCGAGGTGCTCGGAACGCGCCAGACCGGCATGCTGCGTTTCCGCATCGCCGATCTGGCGCGCGATGCTGATTTGCTCGAGCCGGTCAAGGCCCTGGGCGAGTCGCTGGATGTGGCCGCCGCGGATACGGTCATCGAACGCTGGCTCGGCGATGCCGAGCAGTTTGTGGATGTCTGAGCGGGGGTTGAAGCCGGTCAGCGTCGGGTGCTGACGTCGGCAAGCCATTAACCCGGCATCAAAGCAGGTTGCATTCAGACGCGCTGTGCATCCTTGCCGGTCAGTTCGAGCAGCTCTGGCGTCACCTGGATGATGGTGTGGCGGATTTCCTTGCTCAGCACCAGCTTGGCGTCGCGGGTGAAGCGCTCGAGCCGGCCGCCGAAAACCAGGCAGTTGTCCTCGTCTCGTGCGAGAAAGCCACTGGCAAACATCGCCTCGATGAACTGGCGAAACAGCGTTCGGTCGTAGAATTCCGGCGCTTCGAATTCGTGCAGCAGCGACAGCCGTTGCGCGGCCAGAATGCACAGCTGTTCAAGCTGGCCGCGGCTGAGTCGGCCTGATCCGTTCTTGACCAGAACCGCCATGGTGATGAAATAGCGCTCGAAGGTCTGCAGCAGCGAGCCCCCCAGAAGGCGCAGATAGTAGCTCTGATCACTGCCTCCGGGCGCGCGCTTGATGTCGTCGCCGGTCACTCGCAGCAGCTGGAGTTCGATCAGGGTCTCGAGGCAGCGCTCGACGATACCGTCGAGCTCCTCGGGCGTCCAGGGCAGGAACAGTTCCTTTTGCAGAAACGGATAGACCGTGCGACTGAGGTCCTTCAGGCGCGCGCGGCGCACGCGCTGCGTGTTGAGAAAACAGCTCGCGATCCAGGCGCTGATGGCCAGCAGATGCGCGGTATTGTTGCGGAAGTAAGTCAGCAGCACCGCGCGCGTGGCGTCGGTGCGAATGATGTCGCCGAGACGGTGCTGCTGACGCTCGATGATGCCCAGCTCCAGCCCGTATTCGATGATCTGCCCTGGCGTCATGCGGGTCACGGTGACCCGATCCGAATAGCCGGTCAGCTCGATGATGTTCTTGAGCATGCCGATCATCATTTCCAGATCATCTTCGTCGAGGGCATGCTTGCGGCTCGCCAGCAGCGCGGTGGCCAGCAAGTTGACGGGATTGACGTCCGCGCTGCGGTTGATGTTGACCATGATGCGCTCGGCCAGGTCGTCAACCACCTGGTTGAGCCAGGGCGGCTTGCTGCTGCTGTCGGCCGTCTGCGCGCGCCACTCGACCTCGTGTCCATCCAGCAGTTCGGCCAGCTGAATCGGTTCGCCGAAGCTGACGGTGACTTCACCGTAGTTCTTGCGCAGGATGTTGATCAGATTGCGAAAGTCCGACAGCGACTCCGGTTTTTTCTGCTGGCCTGACAGCTCGGCAATATAGGAGCTGCCTTCGGCGAGACGCTCGTAGCCGATGTAGACCGGCTGGAACATGACCGGTTTGGTGGGGTTGCGAAGGAATGCGCGTACGGTGATCGAGAGCATCCCGCCCTTGGGCGGCAACAGCCGGCCGGTGCGGGAGCGGGTTCCTTCGATGAAGTATTCCATGGCCACGCCGCGATCGAGGATGAGGGCGACGTACTGGTTGAACACCGCGGCATAAAGCGGCTGCGAGCGGAACGAGCGGCGCAGGAAAAACGCGCCGCCGCGACGCAGCAGCGGCCCGACCAGAGGCATGTTGAGATTGACCCCGGCGGCGATGTGCGGGGGCACGAAGCCGCGGTGGTAGAGCAGGTAGGACAGCAGCATGTAGTCGATATGGCTGCGGTGGCAGGGAACATAGACGATCTCCTGCCCGGCCTGGGCTTCGCGGAATGCGCTGAAGTGCCGCACCGCCACGCCGCGGTAGATCCGGTTCCAGAACCACGTCAGCAGCAGGTCGGCAATGCGTATGAAGGCGTAGGAATAGTCAGCCGCGATCTCGCGGGCGTACTTGCGCGCCAGCAGTTCGGCTTTCTCCGTGGCGATGTCATCGCGACGGGCTTTGGTGGCAATGGCTTCCTGGACCGCGTCGGAGCGCACCACGCGCTCGACCAGAGTGCGTCGATGAGAGCGGTCGGGGCCGATGGCGGCGGTGCGCACGCGTTTGAAATGAACGCGCAGAAGCCGGCTGATGCGCCCCAGCGCCTGGGCGTTGTCCTCGGTTTCGGCGAGCACTTCGCCCACCTGTACCGGCTTGCCGAACTGGACCATGGTTGCGCGCCCGTTGATCAGGGTCGAAAACAGCCGACGCAGGCGTCCGGCCTCCGCCCAGTTTTCGCTGAACAGGATCTTGAAGACGCTGTCCTCCTTGTCCGGCGCCCGCCCGATGAGCACAGTGACCGGCAGGATCTGTATCGGCGCCAGGGCGTCGCGGTCGGCCGATTCCAGCATCCGTCGCAGCATCTGCGGATACCGCCGCCGCTGCGGGCGCCGCAGGAAAAGGCCGCCGTAGCGCCGTGAGGCGCTGTAGGAACGCGGCAGCTGCTCAGAGCCGAGCCGGAACGGCCCCGCGGGACGTGACCAGTCCAGCTTGTCGCAGACCTGGTCGACAATCAGCAGCGAGGACAGCGCATAGGTATCGAGGACGTAGAACACCGGGCGCTCGGGGTCGATGCCGAGCTCGCTGAGATCTTCGGGCAGCACGGTCGAGCGCACCCACCAGTGGAGAATGCGTCGGAGCAGGTTCAGCCAGGCGCGGTACAGGCGCGCCGGCCAACCGATTGCGGGGGCGGATCGCTGCATGACGAGATCGGGATTCGGGGCCGGTCAGTTTACCATCCGGCCCGCCAGACCGGACTGGCACAGCGCAGAAAGAAAGGCCGGGCAACTGCCAGCAGCTGCCCGGCCAACCGGCTGAGCCGGAGAGGACTGTTTTTCGTTGTTGATCGCGGGGGCGCGGCTGGCGATGCCGTACTTGCCTCCCTCAAGCGAAATCATATACCAGGGTCGGGTTATTAATCAACCTGCTCATGAGTGTCTTGCAAGCCGCTGAAATACTTGGAGATTTCCTCCTGCATGCCGGCGGCTGCGGCCGCCGGGTCGCCGGCATCGCGAATGGGGCGGCCAACGACGATGTAGTCGGCGCCGGCAGCGAAGGCCCGGGCGGCGCTGAGCGTGCGCTTTTGCTCGTCGTTGGCGACCGGTCGGATGCCGGGGCAGACGGCTACCAGGCGCTCATCGACCTGCTGGCGCAGGGCGGCGACCTCCAGCCCCGAAGAGACCACGCCGCTACAGCCCAGGTCAAACGCGCGGCGGGCGCGCGAGAGCACCAGGCTTTCCACATCGCAGTCAAAGCCGAGATCATCGAGATCGCCCTGGTCCAGGCTGGTCAGCGCGGTGACGGCCAGAATGCCCACTTCGCCGCGGTTGGCCACCGCCTCGGCGAGCATGCCGTCATTGCCGTGCACGGTCAGAAAATCAACGTCGCGGCGAGCCAGTTGCGCGGTGGCACGGCCCACCGTCGGCGGAATGTCGAACAGCTTGAGGTCGGCAAAGACCCGCTTGCCGGCCTGCTTGAGCTCATCGGCCAATTCGAAATAGCCGCCGCTGAGGAACAGCTCCAGCCCAAGCTTATAGAAGTGCACGTGGTCACCAAGCTGCTTGATGAGCTGTCGGGCACGGTCGACATCGGGCACGTCGAGGGCGAAGATCAGGCGTTCAGCCGTGGGGATATCGTGGCGATTGTCAGGCAGGGTCATGAAAGTGCTCCAGGATGTGTGCGGCGATCCGCTCGGGGTGGCGCATGTGAAGGTGATGGCCTCCGGGGCAGCTCAGCGTGGCCGGACGCGGGCCCAGCGCCGCCAGACGCCGCTGGAACAGCGCTTCATCCAGCAGGCCGCTCATTGGCTCGGAGTAGATGTTGAGCGCCGGTGCCTTGATACAGGCAATCAGATCGATGACCTGCGCTTCGGTATAGCGGTGCGCCGTGGGCCAGGTCAGGCGCAGGTCGTGGCCCCACTGCCAGCCACCGCTGACCTCGATGAGGCCGCGCTCGGCCAGCAGGCGGGTGGCCGTGGTGTCCAGATCGTTGCCCTGTTGGCGTGCGGCGATGGCGTCGTCAAGCGTTCGGTGTACCCGCCGGGGCCGCGGTCGCGAGCGCGCCACCGCCGTTTTCCAGTGTTCGGCGGTGCTCTCGGCCGGCGCTGAAAGCGGGCCCAGGCCCTCGATCAGCGCGAGCGAGCGCACGCGTTCGGGTGCCGCAGCCGCAACCAGTGTCGCCACCGCCCCGCCCAGCGAGTGGCCGAGCAGGTGGGCCCGCTGCCAGCCCAGATGGTCGAGCACGGCCAGAACATCGAAGACGTAGTCGTCGAAGTGGTAACGCGCGCCTTCGGGGCGGGGCGCCGAAAAGCCGTGGCCGGGCAAGTCGATGGCGATCAGATCGAGGCCGTCGAGATGGGGGCTCAGCGGCAGAAAGGAGTGTGCGTTATCGAGCCAGCCGTGCAGCGCCAGTACGGGTATCTCGCCGCGCCGGCGGCGCAGCGCGGCGATGCGGCCATCGAGCAGCTCGATCGGCTCCATCAGTCCAGACGCTCCAGGTTGGCGTAGGCCAGCACCAGCCATTTCTGACCGGCGGTTTCAAAGTTGATCTGTACCCGGGCGCCGGCGCCACTGCCCTCGACATTGACTACCGTGCCGATACCAAAGCGTTCGTGGCTCACCGTCGAGCCCAGTCCGAACTCGTGTTCGACTCCAGGCTGCGCGTCGCCCGAACCGAAAGCGGTGCCTTGCAGCCGCGACGGACGCGGTCGTACTTCCTCGGTCAGTTCGCGCGGCAGCTCGTCCAGGAACCGCGAGGGGTAGCTGGTGGTGGTCTGGCCGTGGAGCATACGCGATTCGGCATAGCTCAGATATAGCTGCTGCATGGCCCGGGTCATGCCGACGTAGCACAGCCGTCGCTCCTCGGACAGGCGGCCGGGCTCCTGGGCCGATTTGTGGTGCGGAAACAGGCCTTCTTCCATGCCCGACAGAAACACCAGCGGAAACTCCAGTCCCTTGGCCGAATGCAGCGTCATCAGCTGGACGCAGTCCTGCCACTGTTCGCCCTGGTGTTCGCCGGCCTCGAGCGCGGCCTGCGCCAGGAAGGAGGCCAGCGGGCTCAAGCCCGCCTGCTCGTCTTCCAGCGGCTGGTCGAAGGTCTCGGCCGCGCGGATCAGTTCGGTCAGGTTTTCCTCGCGTGTTTCGGCGCGATCAGGCGCCTCGCGTTGAGCGTACCAGCGCGCCAGGTCGGCGGTCTCGACTACCGCCGACATCAGCTCGCCCAGCGAGCTGTCACGGGTGCGAAGATCGAGCGCGTCGATGAGTTCCAGGAACTGGGCTACGGCGTTACCGGCGCGCGCAGCGAAAGCGCCGCTGTCGCGCATGGCCGTGGCGGCGGCAAACAGGGAGGTGCCGGCCGCCCGTGCGTGCTCGCGGATGGCGGCAACCGTGCGTTCACCGATACCGCGCGCCGGCACATTGACCACGCGTTCGAAGGCCGGGTCGTCGCCGCGATTGTGAACCAGCCGCAGATAGCCCATGGCGTCCTTGATTTCGGCGCGCTCGAAGAAGCGCTGGCCGCCGTAGACGCGGTAGGGAATGCCTTCGGCCAGCAGCTGATGCTCGAACAGGCGCGACTGCGCGTTGGAGCGATAAAGCACCGCTGCTTCTGACGCCGTGCCTCCCTGTTCCAGCCAGTCGCGGATACGGGCGACCACGAACTCGGCTTCCTCCTCGGCGCTGAAGGCAGCAAAGATACGGATCGGCTCGCCGCTTTCGTCTTCGGTCCAGAGGTTCTTGCCCATGCGCTCGTCGTTGTGGGCAATGACCCGGTTGGCGGCCTCGAGAATGGTTGCGGTCGAGCGATAGTTCTGTTCCAGGCGCACGACAGCCGGGGCGAAATCACGGGCAAAGTCCGCCACGTTTTCGACCCGGGCGCCGCGCCAGCCGTAGATCGACTGGTCATCATCGCCGACCACGAACAGCCGGGAGCGGTTGCCGGCAATGATTCGCACCAGCGCGTACTGCAGCTTGTTGGTGTCCTGAAACTCGTCGATCATGATGTGGCCAAAGCGATCGCGGTATTGCTGCTGGCGCGCCGGATTGTCGCGCAACAGCTCGAGCGTGCGCAGCAGCAGTTCGGCAAAATCTACCAGGCCGGAGCGTTCGCAGTAGTCCTGATAATGGCGATAGATGGCGACCTGCGTGAGCGCATGCGGGTTATCGAAGGGTTCGATGTTTTCCGGCCGTCGACCTTCATCCTTGTGGTGGTTGATCAGACCCTGCATCTGGCGGGCGGGATATTCGCCCTCGTCGAGCTCCATGTCGCGGATGACTCTGCGGATCAGCCGGTACTGGTCCTCGCTGTCGAGAATCTGAAAGGTGTCGGGCAGGCCGGCATCGGCAGCATGCATGCGCAGAATGCGATGGCAGATGCCGTGAAAGGTGCCGATCCACAGCCCGTCGGGGCGCAGGCCCAGCAGCTGGCCGACGCGCGCGCGCATCTCGCCGGCGGCCTTGTTGGTGAAAGTCACCGCCAGCAGGCTCATGGGGCTGATGTGGTGAACCTGGATCAGCCAGGCAATGCGATGCACCAGCACGCGGGTCTTGCCCGAGCCGGCGCCGGCGAGCACCAGCACATGCCCGTCCTCGGCGGTGACGGCTTGGCGTTGCGCGTCGTTGAGCTCCTCGAGCAGGTGGCTGACATCCATGGCGATCAGCGGCTGCGGTCAATGGCCCGGAAGCCGATATCGCCGCGGTAGAAGCCGCGCTCAAAGCCGATCCGGGCAATCCACTGGTAGGCCAGAGCCTGGGCCTGTTTCGGAGTTTCGCCCAGGGCACAGAGCGCCAGCACGCGACCACCGCTGGTGATCGCGTGGCCGTTTTCGTCCGCGGCAGTGCCGGCGTGGAAGACCTTCACATCAGCGGGGAAATCGGTTTCCAGGCCGCTGATCGCGTGCCCCCGGTCATAGTGTTCGGGGTAGCCGCCGGCGGCCATGACCACCGCCAGGGCAGTGCGTTCATCCCAGACCGGATCAACCCGATCAAGCGTGCCGGCAAGCGCGTGCTCGACCACCTCGACCAGGTCCGATTGCAGGCGCATCAGGATCGGTTGGGTTTCCGGGTCGCCCAGGCGCACGTTGAACTCGAGCACTTTCGGCCCGCTGGCGGTGAGCATTACCCCGGCATAGAGGAAGCCGGAAAACGGATGGCCGTCGGCTGCCAGGCCAGCGAGTGCGGGTTCGATGACCTCGTCGATGATGCGCTGGTATGCGGACTCGTCGACCGCGGGCGCGGGCGAATAGGCGCCCATGCCGCCGGTGTTGGGGCCGCGGTCACCGTCGTCGCGGCGCTTGTGGTCCTGGCTTGAGGCCATCGGCAGATACTGCCGGCCGCTGGCAACGACAATGAAGCTGGCTTCTTCGCCAAGCAGCAGCTCTTCGATCACCACCCGCCGGCCGGCTGCACCGAAGGCCTGCCCGGAAAGCATGTCGGTGAGCGTGCGGCGCGCCTGCTCCTCGGTTTCGACGATCACCACGCCTTTGCCGGAGGCCAGGCCGTCGGCCTTGAGTACCACCGGCAGGCCGATGCCCTGAATCAGCTTCATGCCGGCATCGACGTCCTCGACCACTCCAAAGGCGGCCGTCGGGATGTTGTGGCGCGACATGAACTCCTTGGCAAAGGCCTTGGATGATTCCAGCTGTGCCGCCGCGGCGTGCGGGCCGAAGCACTTCAGGCCGGCCGCTTCAAAGCGGTCGACGATACCGGCCGCCAGCGGTGCCTCGGGTCCGACCACCGTCAGTGCGATGGCTTCCGATTGCGCCAGCTCGATCAGTGCGTCGATGTCTTCGACGCCCACGGGCGCATTGCGAATGCCCGGTTCGGAGGCCGTGCCGGCGTTGCCGGGCGCGACGATGACTTCGTCGACGCGGTCCGATTGAGCCAGCTTCCAGGCCAGCGCGTGCTCGCGGCCGCCACCGCCGACGACGAGAAGTTTCATTGGGTATTCCGATGTCTGTGTGCCGTCTTATTGTACAGCGGCTGCCCGGGCCATCCGGGCGTTCGGAGGCGCCGGAAATGATCGAATTCCAAATACCAATTTGCGAACAAATCTCGATGTTTGAAATTTCAATGACCGAAACGAAACAAGCCTGACCGGATGGCGCGGCGGGTTGGTCGAGGCCCGATGGCAGTTTGGGCCATTGGTACTTCTGTCATTCGAACTTGTTTGGTACTTGGTGCCTGGAATCTGAAAATCACTGGCGCTGTCGATAGCCGCTGCGGGCGACGCCCCGGAGGCTTCGCCTAGTGCCTGAAGTGCCTCCGCCCCGTCAGCACCATCGCCATGCCGTGCCGGTTGCAGGCGTCGATGACTTCCTGGTCGCGCCGCGAGCCGCCGGGCTGGATGACGGCCCGGATGCCGCGTTCGGCGGCGGCCTCGATGCTGTCGGCAAACGGGAAGAAGGCGTCGGAGGCCATCACGGCGCCGTCCAGCGACAGCTCGGCCTCACTTGCTTTGAGTGCGGCGAAGCGGGCCGAGTCGATGCGGCTCATCTGGCCGGCACCGATGCCCACGGTGGCCCGGTCACGGGCGTAGACGATGGCGTTGGAGCGCACCAGGCGCACCGCCGCCCAGGCAAAGCGCAGGTCATCGAGCTCGTCGTCGCCTGGGGCTCGTTCGGTCACGACGTCGAGTTGGGGCACGGTCTGCCAGTCGTCCGCAGCCTGGACCAGCCAGCCACCGTCGATGGCGCGCAGCTCCAGTGGCTGGGGGGCGGCGTCACCGGGCGTGAGCACGCGCACGTTGGGCTTGTCGGCCAGGATTTGTCGCCCTTCGCTGCTGATTGCCGGGGCGATCAGTACTTCCATGAAGTGCTTGTTCAGGCGGGTGGCCAGCGCGGCGTCGACCTCTCGATTGACCGCAATGATGCCGCCAAAGGCCGAGGTCGGATCGCAGGCCAGGGCCCGGGCGTGGGCTTCGGCAACCGTGTCGCCTTGGGCCACGCCGCAGGGGTTGGTGTGCTTGACGATCACGCAGGCCGGGGCCTGGCCAAGGCTGTTCACGCCCGCCCAGGCGGCGTCGGCGTCGAGAAGGTTGTTGTAGCTCAGCGCCTTGCCCTGCAGCGGCTGGCAGCCAGCCAGGCCGCGTCCGCCGTGCCCGCGCAGGCCATAGACGCCGGCGGCCTGATGCGGGTTCTCGCCGTAGCGCAGCGGCTCGATGACATCGAGCGCCAGGTTGATTCTTGGCGGCAGCTCGCTGTCGCCATCGCGAGCCGACAGCCACTGGCTGATCTGGCCGTCGTAGGCGCAGGTGTGTGCGAATGCCTGGGTTGCCAGGCGGCGGCGCTCGTCGGCATCCGGCCCGTCGGGTAGCGTGTTGACGAAGGCGGGGTAGTCGTCGGGATCACACAGCACGCACACATCGGCATGGTTCTTGGCCGCGGCACGCAGCATGGCCGGGCCGCCAATATCGATGTTCTCGATCGCTTCCGAGAGCGTGCAGTCGGGCTGGGCCACGGTGTCGGCAAAGGGGTACAGGTTGACGACGACCACGTCAATGCGGTCAATGCCGTGCTCGTGCATGGCCTCGGCATCACGATCGCGTCGTCCCAGAATGCCGCCGTGGATTCGGGGGTGCAGCGTCTTGACGCGGCCGCCCATGATTTCGGGAAAGCCGGTGAGCTGGTCGACCTGGGTGACTGTCAGCCCGGCCCGGGTCAGGGCTTTTGCCGTGCCGCCGGTCGACAGCAGCCCGAAACCGGCCTGCTGCAGATGGCGGGCCAGATTCTCCAGGCCGCGCTTGTCGGACACGCTCAGCAGCGCCCAGCGTCGTGTCGATTGGTTCATTGGTTTGCCTCGGGGGGGGTGCTAGTCCAGACCGTAGCGCTGGATGCGGTGGCGCAGGGTGGTGCGGGTAATGCCGAGCATGCCCGCCGCCCGCGACTGATTGCCGCCGGTATGCTCGAGCACGGTGGCGACCAGCGATCGCTCGGTCTCGCTCATGATCAGGCGGTGCAACTTGTCCGGTGGCGTGTCACCCATGTCTTCCAGGTACTGGCGCACGACGGAGCCTACGAACTCCTGCAAGCACGGGCCCTGGTCTGGCTGCTTTTCGGACAAGCTTCGAATCCCTCTAAAGACTTGGCGGATCGGCCTTGGCGGCGAACTCGAAACCATAGCACATTGCCGCCGCCTTCATCAGTGAAAACGCATCTGGAAGCCGGCCGGTTGGCTGGTGCCGACAACGAATTCCAGCAGCAGCGGCATGACCACGCCGGCCGGCAGGCCGCGTTCGATGGCCTCGCTGTCGCGCAGGTACTCCTCGGGGCTGAGGCGGCGCACGCCCAGTATCTGCTGGCTGGCGTCGTAGAAGCGTACCTCGATGATCGGGTACGGCACGGCCGAGCTGGCCTGGTTGCGCAGGCTGGCGCTGATGATCACCGCGTCGTTCAGGCTGGGGTGCGGGTGCAGATCGCGCGAGACGATCTGGATTGTTTCGTCGGGGTTCAGCCCGGCATCGGGCTGAGCCGAGCTGCCCAGCCAGCGCGCCACCGGGGAGCCCGGTGTTTGCCACAGCATCCACAGCTGAACGAGCAGCACGATTGCCAGCACGGCGCTGGCGGTCAGCCACGGCCAGCCGGCGCTGTCGCGGTCTGCCTTCTGGCCTTCCGGATCCGACAGCAGATCCGCCTCGATCCCGGCTTCGATCGATTCCTCCGGTGGATCGAAATGCTCGACCGGCAGCTCGGCCTGGATCATGTCGGGGTGCTCGAGCATGGGCGGCATGCCGCTGCCGCGCAGTGGCTCCCGGTCTGAATCCGGATGGTGGTCGAACAGCTCGGAGAGGCTGTTGAAGGTCTTGCCGCAGTTGCCGCAGCGCACGACGCCGGCAGCCTCGGCGAGCGTGGTCGCCCGCATTTCATAAACGGCCTGGCAGGAGGGGCAGCGGGTGTACACCGCCGATGGATCAGGAGTCATCTTGCGGGCTTGATCCGGTCAACTGGCGGTAGCGCTCGAGCCGGTCTGCCATGCGCTCGCGGGCCTGGGTTTCGCGTTCGTCCAGGCGCGCGAGGTCATCGCGCAGGCTGCGCAGTTCGGCCCGCGTGTCGTCAATCTGGGTCTGCAGCTTCGCGGGGACGGCCTGGCCCTCACGATTTCGGCGCGCCGCTTGGCTGATCAGCTTCTCGAAGCGGATCTCGACCAGGTCGAGCGCCATCCGGGTGGACACGCGCTGACTTTCAATGCCGGCCCGTCGGGCTTCGAAGGCGTTGCGGATATCCTGTTCGCTGTTGTAGGTGGCCAGCAGCATGCGATCCTGCACCCGCCGCCGGTGCTCCTCGGCGTCGCGGCGCGCCTGCTCGGCACGCTGCCGGCGGCGCTCGGCGATCTGTTCGGGCGTGAGCTTGGGCTCGACGCGCTCGCGAACCGTGCCGTCGGGCCCCAGGCGCACGTAGCCGTAATCCTTGTATTCCGGCGGCACCGACTGGCCATAATGCGTCTCGCCCTTGTCGTCGACCCAGCGATAGACCGACTGGGCCTGAGCGGCCGCCGCTGCCAGCAGCAGGCACAGAGCAAGGGGCTTGAAGCAGTGACGCATATCGAGCCTACACGCCATGACGCTGCTGGTAGCCAAGCACGGCATCGAGGTCGGACGGCGGATGGTCGCGCGCACTCAGCCAGTCGATGAGATCCTGCAGGCCGGCGATGGATACCACGCGCAAACCGCGGTCCTCGACACGCTGCACGGCCGAGTGGCCGTCTTCGCCGCTGCGCTCCTGCCGATCGAGCGCGATGGCCACGCCTGCGGCCGTGGCGCCGGCGGCGGCAATAATGCTCAGCGATTCCCCGACCGAAGTGCCGGCGGTGATGACATCGTCGACGATGAGCACGCGGCCGGCCAGCGGTGCGCCGACCAGCATCCCGCCTTCGCCATGGTCCTTGGCTTCCTTGCGGTTGTAGGCAAACGGCACGTCGATATCGTGATCGCGCGCCAGGCTCATGGCGATGGCCGTGGCCAGCGGTATGCCCTTGTAGGCGGGGCCGTAGAGCATGTCGAATGCGATGCCGGAATCCACGATGGCGTCGGCGTAACATTGGGCCAGCACGGCGACCGCCGCCCCCGAGCTGAACTCGCCGGCGTTGAAGAAATAGGGGCTGTCACGACCGGATTTCAGCGTGAAGCGCCCGAAGCGCAACGCCTTGCGTTCAAGGGCAAGGTCGAGAAAGCGGGTTGTCCAGGGCTTGAGCATGATTCCATTCTATTGGATTGCCGGTTCAAGGTCATGCCCGGCGGCGTCATCGAGCCGCCAAGCACGCAGGATGCCGCACCCGGGCGGCAGGCGCTTGGCCTACCATACGGGGCTGTCCCATCGCTTGTCCGGATCTGATGCGCATCATCTCGCTCAACGCCAACGGTATTCGTGCCGCCCATCGCAAGGGTTTTTTCGACTGGTTGAAAAAACAGGATGCCGATTTTGTCTGCATCCAGGAAACCAAGGCCCAGCACTGGCAGCTGGCCGATCGCGACTTCTTTCCCATTGGTTATCACTGTTATTACCATGACGCCGAGAAAAAGGGCTACTCCGGCGTCGCCCTGTATTCGAAACACCAGCCGCAGCGCGTGGTCTACGGCCTGGGCTGGGATGAGTTCGACCGTGAAGGACGCTGGCTGCAGGCCGACTTCGAAAACTTGAGCGTCATCTCGCTGTACCTGCCTTCGGGCACGTCGAAGGACGAGCGCCAGCAGTTCAAGTTCCGCTGTATGGAGCGCCTGCGCCCGCACCTGGAAGAACTGGCCGGGCACGATCGCGACTACGTCATCTGTGGCGACTGGAACATCGCCCACAAGGAAATCGATCTGAAGAACTGGAAGAACAACCTCAAGAACTCCGGTTTTCTGCCGGAGGAGCGCGCTTGGCTCGACGAGGTGTTCGGGCCGGTCGGCATGGTCGATGTCTTCCGCCGGATCGATCCGGAGCCGGATCGCTTTACCTGGTGGTCCCAGCGCGGGCGGGCGCGTGAAAACAACGTCGGCTGGCGCATCGACTACCAGATTGCGACGTCGGGGCTGGCCGAGCGTGCGCGCGCGACCGAAATCTATACCGGCGAGAACTTTTCCGATCACGCGCCGCTGATCATCGACTATGACGAGTGACACCGCCGGCCTGGGCTGGCGGCGGGCATGGGCGGTGTATACCCGCCCGACCGTATTGCGCATGCTGCTTTTCGGCTTTTCCGCCGGGCTGCCCTTCATGCTGGTGTTTTCCACTCTGACGGCCTGGCTGCGCGACGAAGGCGTTTCGCGCACGGCCATCGGCTTTTTTGCCTGGATCGGCATCACTTACTCGGTCAAGGTCTTCTGGTCGCCGGTGGTCGACCGCATTCGCCTGCCGTTGCTCACGCGCGTTTTCGGTCAGCGCCGCGGCTGGATGCTGCTGGCGCAGTGCGGCATCATGGCCGGTCTGGCCGGGATGGCGCTGAGCGACCCGGTCACGCAGCTTGTCCAGGTGGCGTTGCTGGCCCTGCTGGTGGCTTTTTCGGCCGCTACCCAAGACATCACGATCGATGCTTTTCGCATCGAGTCCGACGAAGATGAGTTCCAGGCCGCGCTGGCTGGCACCTACGTGCTCGGCTATCGCATGGCCATTCTCGCCACCGGCGCCGGCGCCCTGTACATTGCCGACTTCGTCAGCTGGACCCTGGCCTATCTGGCGATGAGCGCCCTGGTGCTGGTGGGGGTGGCCGCCGTCCTGATTTCGCCGGAGCCGAGCTCGCTCGAGCGCCTCGACATCGAGCGCGACCCGCTGGTGCGCGGCTACCGGCAGCGCTCGCGTCTTTCCGGGCGGCTCCAGGACGTTGGTGCCTGGCTGACCGGCGCGGTGATTGCACCGCTGGTGGACTTCTTTCGCCGTCTCGGCTGGCTGGCGCTGCCGGTGCTGGCCCTGATCGGTCTGTTCAAGGTGTCGGATATCTCCATGGCGGCCATGGCCAATCCGCTCTACCTCGATCTGGGCTTCAGCTTGAGTGAAATTGCCACGGTGACCAACGTGTTCGGCATCGTCATGACCATTACCGGCGGGCTGCTCGGGGGCGTGCTGGTGGCTCGCTTCGGTCTGCTGAAGATGCTGCTGGCCTCGGCGGTGATCGTAGCGGTCACCAATCTGCTGTTTGCCTGGCTGGCGACCATCGGGCCGCAGCTCTGGGCGCTGTTCATGACCATCGGCGCCGACAATCTCGCCAACGGGCTGTCGGCGACGGTGTTCATCGCCTGGCTGTCCTCGCTCGTCTCGCGTCGCTATACGGCCACCCAGTACGCGCTGTTCAGCTCCTTCATGACCCTGCCGGGCAAGCTGCTCGGCGGGCCCTCGGGCTGGATTGTCGATCACGCCGGCTACGTCTTCTTTTTCGTGTACGCCTCGGCGCTGGGCATTCCCGCCGTCCTGCTGATTCTGTGGCTGATGCAGCGCCGCTATCAGCCCGGACTGGCCTGACGCTTGCCGGGCGCGCTCAGCGCATGAACAGACTTCCGGCCGGAATCGGACGTTGCGCTCCGGTCACGCTGCGGGTATCCATGCGCCTGCCTTCAAGGTGGCAGCGTGCCAGCCAGGCAAACAGCGTGGCCTCGACATGGTCCGGGTCGAGGCCGTATTCCGTCGTGCTTGCAACGCGCAGCCGGGGCAGGCGGCGGCGGATGCGCTCGACCAGGTGGGCGTTGTGCACGCCCCCGCCGCACAGCAGCAGCGGGCTGTCGTCGGCCGGCTGTGCACTGGCAATGGCCCCGGCAAGCGCAGCGGCGCTGAATTCCGCCAGCGTGGCCTGAATGTCGGCCGGGCGTTCATCAGCCCAGCTCGGCAGCCGCTGATCGAGCCATTGCGGGCTGTAGTACTCGATGCCGGTGCTCTTCGGGGCAGGCGCGGCAAGATAGGGGTCGCGCAAAAGCGCATCCAGCCAGCCGCTGTCGACGCGGCCCGTGGCGGCCCAGCGTCCGGCGCAATCAAAGCCGGCGTCGGCATGGTGGCGGCGGTACCAGCCGTCGAGCAGGCAGTTGGCAGGGCCGGTGTCGAAGCCCCGGGTCGGCTGGCCCGGTGTCAGTACCGTGAGGTTGGCGATTCCGCCCAGGTTGGCAACCAGGCGGGTTTCGGATGAATGGCGAAACAGCGCGTCGTGCAGCAGCGGCGCCAGCGGCGCGCCCTGGCCGCCGGCGGCCAGATCGGCGCGACGAAAGTCGGCAACGGTGGCGATGCCGGTTCGGCTCGCCAGGCGCCAGGGGTCGCCGATCTGCAGCGTGAACGGCGGCTCTTGTCCGGGATGATGAATGATGGTCTGGCCGTGCGAGCCGATGGCGCGAACCTGGTGCGGGCGCCAGCCGGCCAGGTCGATGGCCTGCAGCGCCGCTTCGGCCAGCGCATCGCCAAGCCGTGCGTCCAGCCAGCCGCAGTCGGCCACCGGGCAGGCGTCGGGTGCTCGACGAACATCGAGAAGCGCTGCAAGCAGGGCCGGCTCGAAGGGCCGGGTGAGCGCGGCATCAAGCCTGGGCCAGGCGCCCGAGAAATCGACTGCGACTGCGTCGATGCCGTCCATGCTGGTGCCGGAGATCAGCCCGACGTAGCGTTCGCCGGGCGGGGGCGCGGGCACTTCAGCAGCTGCTGCCGACGTCCCGGCAGCCCTCGGCCTTGCTGTGCGCCAGCAGGGCACCGGGGACGGTGAGTGTGTCCAGCCGCGCCAGCAGGCCGTCGCTCAGCTGGGCAAAATCGTCCATGTGCTCGTCCGGCAAGGGGTCGGCGGGCGGCAAGTCCACGGTGCGCGGGTTGCGGTGCACGCCGTTGACCAGAAACTCGTAGTGCAGGTGCGGCCCGGTGGCCAGGCCGGTGGATCCGACCCGCCCGATGGTTTGTCCCTGGCGAACCCGATCGCCGCGCTTGACCAGCTTTTTCGACAGGTGCAGATAGCGCGTGGTGAAGTTGTTGCCGTGCTGGATGAAGATGTAGTTGCCGTTGGCGCGGGTGTAACCGGCCTGAATGACCTTGCCTTCACCGGCCGCCCAGACCGGGGTGCCGGTCGGCGCGGCGTAATCGGTCCCGTTGTGCGGGCGCACGCTCTTGGTCACCGGGTGCAGCCGGCGTGGATTGAAGTTGGACGACACCCGGGTGAAGTTCAGCGGCGTGCGCAGAAAAGCCTTGCGCATGGGGCGGCCGTCGGGAGCAAAGTATTGCGGGCCGCTGCCGGTATCAAAGCGCACGGCCTCGAAGTCGTCACCGCGGTTGACGAAGCGGGCGGCCAGAATCTCGCCATCGCGCAGATACTCGCCCTCGCGCCAGACCTCTTCATAGATCAGGGCAAATCGGTCACCGTCGCGAATATCGAGGGCGAAGTCGATATCCCAGCCGAAGATCGTGGCCAGGCGCATGATCATGGCGTCGGACAATCCGGCCTGCCGCGCGTCGAGGTAGAGCGAGTTGTCGATGGTGCCCGAAGCCTCGACGATGCGCCGCTCGAGGTGGCGCGGTTCGGTGCGGGTGGTCAGGCCTTCCTCGTCGCGCTCGATGAACAGCCAGGCATCTTCGTCAAGCTCGGTGCGCAGCGCACGAAAGCTGCCGTCGGTCTCGATATCGAATGCGAACTCGTCTCCGGGTCGAATGCGGGCCAGGTTGCGGGTCTGCGAGGTGGTGGTGACGATCTCGTGCAGCAGGCCGGCGCTCAGGCCCAGATCCCTGAATACGCGCTCGAGCGTCTGGCCGGGCTGGATCTCGACGATCCGCCAGTTGTCATCGAGAACCTTTCGGCTCGAATCGGGCGACGTGGGGGTCTTGGCCGCCGGCAAAGAAGTCACCGTCGCCAATGCCGGCGGTTCTTTCTCGGACGCTGGTGGGCGCGGCAGCTCCAGCGGCCGGACGCTGGCCGCCGGCGAGCCTTCGGGGCCACCGGGAATCAGCGAGACCACCAGGCCCAGAGTCATCAGACCCACGGCCGCCAGGCTGACGTGCGGGCGCTCGTGCGCGGCCTGCAGGCAATGGCGGCTGATCTCCCGGCTCTTGTTCAGGGCCGCCCGGCTCAGTTCCTTCAAAGCGGTCCGATTCGGCTTCCGACCCCGCTGGGCGGGGCGGACACGGCCGGGTGTGGCCATGGTTTTTCTGCTCATGCGTGACGAACTCAAGGCTGCAAACCCGGTAACATTACCGATTTCCGGTCGGGCAAGTCAACGCGTACGTGCTCGCACGGCAGGACAACCAGCATCGAAGGCAGCAAAAAGTGACGAATATCAACGAGCTTCTTCGCGGCGCCGCTGAGGTCATCCAGGCCGACGAACTCGAAAAAAGACTGGCCGAAAATCGCCCGCTACGAATCAAGGTGGGTTTCGATCCGACCGCGCCGGATCTTCATCTGGGGCACACGGTCATTCTCAACGCGATGCGCCGCTTTCAGGATGCCGGCCACGAGGTGATCTTCCTGATCGGCGACTTTACCGGCATGATCGGCGATCCCAGCGGCAAGAACATCACCCGCAGGGCCCTGAGCGAAGACGATGTCCGCGCCAATGCGCAGACCTATCGCGAGCAGGTCTTCACGGTGCTGGACCGCGAGCGTACCGAGGTGCGTTTCAATTCCGAATGGTTTTCGGCGATGAGTGCGGCCGACATGATTCGCCTGGCGTCGCAGCACACGGTGGCGCGAATGCTCGAACGCGATGATTTCGAAAAGCGCTACCGCGCCGGGCAGGCCATCGCCATCCATGAGTTTCTCTACCCGCTGGTGCAGGGGCAGGACTCGGTGGCGCTCGAGGCCGACGTCGAAATGGGCGGCACCGATCAGAAGTTCAATCTGCTGGTCGGGCGCCAGCTGCAGCAGCAGGCCGGCCAGCCGCCTCAGATCATCATCACCTGGCCGCTGCTTGAGGGTACCGACGGGGTGCAGAAGATGTCGAAGTCGCTGGGCAACTACGTCGGCATCACCGAACCTGCCGACGAAATGTTCGGCAAGATCATGAGCGTATCCGACGAGCTGATGTGGCGCTGGTTCGAGCTGCTCAGCTTCCGCACGCTGGACGAAATCGAGGCGTTGCGAAAAGGCGTCGCCGACGGCGGCAATCCGCGCGACGCCAAGTTCGCCCTGGCGATGGAAATCGTCAGCCGCTTTCACGGCGAAGGCGCTGGCGACAAGGCACGCGATCAGTTCATCGCCCGTTTCCGCGGCGGGCAGATGCCCGAAAACATCGATGACCATGAGCTTGACGGTCCGATCGGGTTGCCGGCGGCGCTGACCGCCTGCGGGCTGACGGCGTCCAACTCCGAGGCCTTTCGCATGCTCAAGCAGGGTGCGGTCAAGATCGACGGCGAAAAGATCAGCGATCGAGACCTCAGGCTCGAGACCGGCTTCAAGGGCGTGCTGCAGGTCGGCAAGCGACGCTTTGCGCGCCTGACGGTCGGCTGACAGCGGCCCGGTCATTTCGGGTTGGCCAGTCGTTATTGACCGTAGCGCGGCCCGTTTTCCAGAAAAGCGAGCTCCTCGGCTGTGGATTTGCGGCCGAGTGCGGCGTTTCGATGCGGATAACGCCCGAAGCGCTCGATGATGTCGGCATGCTCGCGGGCGTACTTCAGAAAACTCTCGGCGGCGGGGTGCTCGGGAAAGTCCGCCGCCAAACCCTCGAACTGCTTGAGCGACTGCTGCTGCGCCAGCGGATCCTCGCTGTGCTCCAGCGGCATGTAGAAGAACCCGCGCTCTGCCAGGCCGTAGTGCCGGTCGATGCCGGCCGCGATGCCGGCAAGCGTCAGGGCAAGCGCCTGACCGTCGTAGGCAAAGGCTTCTGGCTGGCGGCGAAAGATGACGCGCGGCGCCTGATCCAGCGCCAGAACCAGGGCGAGGCGGCCCGCGGCTGAAGCCAGCCAGTCGGTCAGCCCGCCGCCGGCGGCGCGCCGCATGACCGGCTCGAAGTGTTCGCGCACCGCTCGATCTTCGGACGCCCCGGGGTTGAACCACAACCCCATGCGCTCGCCGATTTTTTCGGGCGTGCGGCGGGCCTCCCCAAACCAGAACTGCAGCAGTTCTTCTGAGGTTGGCAGACCGGTCATGCTGTCAGAGCAGCAGGCTCGATGAGCTGACGTTGCAATAACAGCGAGGCGTTCAGCCCTTGGGGCCGAGCAGCAGCCACAGAATCAGGCCCAGCAGCGGCAGAAACAGCAGGATCAGGATCCACAGCACCTTGGCGCCGGTGCCGGCACTGCTCGAGGCGGTCTTGACGATGGCCCATATGATGATGATCAGCCAGATCAGGCTGAGCAGACCGGTGACTTCAATTCCCATGGCGTTCTCCTGTTTCCCTGACGTCGCGGATGACGAGAATCAAGCATCGGTGCTCAGCCCGCCGCCGTCAAGTGCCAGGTTTGCAAACCTGACCAGGGCGCAAACCTGCTATCGTCAAGTGCTCAACGCACCGGCGAGTACTGCATGCGACATTTTCTCGATACCATCGATTTACCGCGCGCTGAGCTGCAGGCGCTGCTTGACCGCGCCCGCCAGTGGCGCAACGGTGAATCGGGGCGTCCGCTGGCCGGCAAGAGCGTGGCGCTGCTGTTTCTCAACCCGTCGCTGCGTACGCGCGCGTCCTTCGAAGTCGGCGTCCACGAGCTCGGCGCCCACGCCGTGGTGCTCGAGCCCGGTCGTGGTGCCTGGGGCATCGAGTTCGAACCCGATGTCGTCATGGACGGCGACGCCGAAGAGCACATCGCCGAGGTCGCCGGCGTGCTGTCGCGCTACTGCGACGCCATCGCGCTGCGCGCCTTTCCCTTGTTCAAGGACTGGCAGGAAGATCGCCAGGACAAGGTGATTCGTTCCCTGGCCCGGTATTCGAGCGTGCCGGTCATCAATATGGAAACCATCGTCCACCCCTGCCAGGAACTGGCGCTGATGCGCACCATTCAGGACCATCTCGGCGCGCCCGACGGCAAGACCTTCGTGCTCACCTGGACCTGGCATCCGCGGCCGCTCAACACGGCGGTCGCCAACTCCGCGCTGCTGATCGCCAGCAAGTTCGGCATGAATATCCGTATGCTCGTTCCCGATGATGCCTACCGCCTCGATGAACGGTTCATGAGCGCCGCCGAGCGCCAGGCGGACGAGTCGGGCGGCTCCCTGCAAGTGACCACCGACATCGAAGCCGCCTACGCCGGCGCGGACTTCGTCTACGCCAAGAGTTGGGGCGCGCTGCCCTTCTACGGCCGTCCGGAAGAAGAAGCAAAACTGCGCGCGCCGTATCGCCACTTCATGGTCGATGAGCAGAAGATGGCGCTCACCGACAACGCCCGGTTCAGCCACTGCCTGCCGCTGCGGCGAAACATCAAGGCCACCGACGGCGTCATGGACGCCGACTATTGCGTGGCCCTCGACGAGGCCGAAAACCGCCTGCACGTGCAGAAGGCGCTGATGGCCGAGTTGATCGGTTAGGTGCTGGTGCGTCATCGGCCCGCGTTGGCCGGGCGGCTGGGCCGCCATGCCGCCTGGAACGCCGCCGAGGTCACAACCCCTCGATGCCCCGGACCCAGACCGTAGGTTGCGGTTACATCCGCGACGGACGACGTTCGGGGCCTTGTTCACACATCAGCCATGTGTGTTTCGATCGTCCAGGTCGTCTGGCGCCACCGGGCGTTTTGGTGGCTCCGACACGTCAAAGACGTTCCGCCCGCCATCAGCCTGCGAAGCAGGCGGGCGGAACGCCCTTGACTTGGATCTTGATTTTGATCTTGACCCGTCGAAACCACTTGTTTTGAGCCCGAACCTGTGGCAGGTTAGCGCCATGATGATCGAAGCCATCGCACTGACCCTGATCGACAGCCCGCGCCCCGGCCGCCTGCCGCGACGCCTGCGTCGTCGTGCCCCGCATTCGGGCCAGGGTGTGCGTTAGTCGTATCAAAGCTTCAACCAGACGAGACTGACACGAGAAACCCGGCCCGACCCGCCGGGTTTTTTGTGTCCGACAACCGGAAACAACGAACACGGGATGACCGAACAATGAGCAAACGCATCGTGCTTGCCTTCTCCGGCGGGCTGGACACCAGCTATTGCGTTCTGGCGCTGAAAAACCGGGGCTTCGAGGTCCACACCGCCTTTGTCGACACCGGCGGCATCGGCGCCGAGCAAAAGGCCTGGATCGGCGAGCGCGCCCGCGCGCTGGGTGCCGCCCGGCACCACGAGCTCGATGCCGGCCAGCCCTTGTGGGATCAGTTCGTGGTGCCGCTGTTGTACTCCGGTGCGCGCGTGCTCGAGCAGTACCCGATGTTGTGCTCCGACCGCTACGTCATTGTCGAGCAGTGCCTGGCCCTGGCAGACGAACTCGGTACCAGGAACTTCGCGCACGGCTGCACCGGCATGGGCAACGACCAGCTGCGCTTCGACCAGTCGGTGCGCTCGCTCGGCGACTATGTCATCCATGCGCCCATCCGCGAGCTGCAGCGCGAGACCCGCGACGTGCGCGCCCACGAGCTGGAATTGATGGCCGAGGCCGGCGTCGAGGTGCCCGAGTCGGCCAGCCGTTACTCGATCAACGAAAACCTGCTGGGCGTGACGCTTTCGGGCCAGGAGATCGATCACTTCGGCGTGCCCGGTGAAGACACTCATGTCTGGTGCAAGCCGCGGGCGCAGTGGCCGGCGGAAAAGCTGGAGCTGACCATCGGCTTTCAGGCCGGGCGTGCCGTGAGCCTGAACGATGAGCGTCTCGAAGGCCCGCGGTTGCTCGCCGAGCTCAACCAGCGCCTGGGCGCCTGGGGCGTGGGTCGGCATATCTATACCGGCGATGTCTCGATCGGGCTGAAAGGACGCATCGTGTTCGAATGCCCCGGCATCGACGGGCTGATGGTTGCCCAGCGCGCGCTGCGCGAGGCGGTCAATACGCGGCTGCAGAATCAGTTCCACGCCACCGTTGCCCAGCGCTGGGCCGAGCTGGTCTATACCGGCTTTTTCTTCGAGCCGCACAAGGCCGACCTCGAGGCCTATCTGGCATCGGCCAACGAGTACGTCACCGGCGTGGTCCGCCTGGCCAGCGAAGGCGGCAGCGTTCAGGCCGTGGCGCTGGGCTCGCGCTACCTGCTCAAGGATCCTGACGCCGTCTACGCCCAGTCGGCTGCCTGGACGCCCGAGGAGGCGGAGGGCTTCGTCAAACTGCTGGGCCAGTCATCGACCCTGGCGGCCCGGGTCCGAAACGAAACCTGAAAACGCAAAGACGCGAAGACGCAAAGAAAACAATGGAACTACGGAAGGCACGGATGAAAGCAGGGGTGGACCAATCGAAGGTCTCGAATGTGCACACCGGTTCCGGCGCTCGCTGTTGTGGTAACGAATCCGCTCTTGCCGTGAATGCCGTGCCTTCCGTGGTTCCCGTTTTCTTGTTTTCACCCTTTGCGTCTTGGCGTTGAAAAGGTTCTGAAAGCCATGCCCGATAGACTTCTACGCCACCTGGCCAGGCTGATCGCGTGCGACAGCCAGAATCCGCCGCGCGCGATCACGCCCGAGGCCGACATGTTCGTCCATGCCCGGGGCGTGCTGGAAAATGCCGGTTTCGAGGTCGCCATGACCGACTACGGGGACGGGCACGTCAACTTGTTTGCCGTGCGCGGCAATCCACCGGTGCTGTTCAACTGCCACCTCGACACCGTGCCCGTCGGCGAGGGCTGGACGAAGCCGCCGCTGGATCTCACCATCGAAGGCGACAAGGCCTTCGGCCGCGGAGCCTGCGATATCAAGGGCGCGGCCGCGGCGCTGCTGACCGTGGCCGAGTCCGGTGATGCGCCGATGGCGATCCTGTTTTCCTCCGACGAGGAAGGCGCCGGCGGCTGCTGCGTACGCAATTTTCTCGAAGACCCGGCCAATATCCGCTTCGATCAGGTGGTGGTCTGCGAGCCCACGGGCTGTCAAGCGGTGCTTGCCCACCGCGGCTTCCTGTCGGTCAAGGGGCGCTTTGCCGGCATTGCCGGGCATTCCTCGGAAGGCCGGGCGCTGGCCGACAGCGCGATTCATCGCATGGCGCGCTGGATCGATGCCGCCCTCGACTACTGCGAGAGCGAAATGGCCGCCGGGCGGCCGACCTGCTTCAACGTCGGCCTGGCCTCGGGCGGCACCAAGTCGAACGTGATCGCCGGCGAGGCCCGGCTGCACTATTCGGCCCGGCTCGGCCCGGGCCAGTCCAACGAAAGGCTGCTCGCGCATCTGTCGTCGCTTGGCGGCGCCGAGGAGCACGCCAGCTGGCACGTGCCCTTTTCGGGGCCACCCCTGCCGGCCGCCGGGCAGAGCGAAGCGCCGGTCCGGGCCTTTTGCCGCAGCCACGGCATTCCGATCGGCGAGCCGGTCGATTTCTGGACCGAGGCTTCGCTGTTTTCGTCCGCCGGCCTGCCGGCGCTGGTGCTCGGACCCGGCGATATCGCCCAGGCGCACACCGCCGATGAGTGGGTGGCGCTGGATCAGCTCGAACAGGCACTGAACATCTTTCAACGGATCGTCGATCATGGCTGAAGTCCGCCGCACCGTCATCGAGCTGCTCGGCCAGCTCGGCTCCAGCCGCGAGGCCAGGCAATATCTCAAGCAGTTCTCGCGCATCGAGGAGTCGCGCTTTGCCGTGGTCAAGGTCGGCGGCGCGGTGATGCGCGACGATCTCGACGAGATGGCCGCCGCCCTGGCCTTTCTGCATCGCCTGGGGCTCACGCCCATCGTGCTGCACGGCGCCGGCCCGCAGCTGGATGACGCCATGGCCGCCGCCGGCGTGCCGATCGAGAAATGCGACGGCCTGCGCGTGACCACCGACGACGTGATGGCCGTGGCCCGGCCGGTCATCTACCGGGCCAACGCTGCTCTGGTCGACGCCCTGGAAGCGCGCGGGGTGCGTGCCCGCGGGATTCTGCACGGCGTCTTCGACGCCCGGCTGGCTGATCGCGAGCGACTCGGCCTGGTCGGCGAGATCGAGCGCGTCGAGCTCGAGGCGGTGCGCCGCGCCATTGCATCGGGCTCGCTGCCGGTGGTCGCCTGCCTGGGCGAATCGCCTTCCGGCCAGGTCATGAACATCAACGCCGACATCGCCGCGCGCGAGCTGGTCTGGGCGGTCGAGCCGCACAAGGTGATCTTTCTGACCGGCACCGGCGGCCTGCTCGACCACAGCGGGCGGGTAATTTCGGCCATCAGCCTGCGCACCGACTACGACCACCTGCTGGCTCAGGACTGGGTGCACTCGGGCATGCAGCTGAAGCTCGAGCAGATCAAGGAAACGCTCGAGCGCCTGCCGCCGGAGACCTCGGTGTCGATCACTTCGGCGCAGAACCTCACCCGCGAGCTGTTCACGCACACCGGGGCGGGCACTCTGATCCGGCGCGGCGAGGCCATCGACTGGTTCGATGCGATCTCGCCGGGGCAGCGCGAGCGGCTGAAGGTTCTGCTGGAGGCCAGCTTCGGTCGCAACCTGCAGCCCGACTGGCTCGAGCAGCGTGAGCCGCTCGGCCTGCTGTGGGCCGAAAGCGGCCGGGCCGCGGCCCTGGTCACCGCCGGCGTCGACGGCCTGCCCTATCTCGACAAGTTCGTGGTCACGCCCGAGGCCCAGGGTGAAGGCTTGGGCGCGGCGCTGTGGCTGGCGCTCAGACAGCGGTTTCCGAAGATCTACTGGCGCGCTCGCGCCGGCAATCCCATCGCCGGCTGGTACTTCCAGCAGGCGCACACAACCCACCGGCAGGGCGAGTGGATTGTGTATACGCTTGGCATCGAAGATTTCGAACTGCTTGGCCGGCTCACCGCCGATGCGCGCCGGCGCGACTCGGGCTGGCAAGCCGCTTGATTCATGCACCCGGTACGACAAGAATGCCGGATGCGACGATAAAACGAACACGGGAGAATGAGCATGCATCGACTGGCCCTGATCGGCGGGCGCGGCCACACCGGCTCGGAACTGCTCGGCCTGATTGCGCGGCATCCGCACCTCCGCCTTGCGCTGGCAACCAGCAGCCAGGCCGGGCAGCCGATCCGTGAGTCCGTGCCCGACTGGTCCGATGCAGACCAGGCGTTTGCGGCGCTCGAGCCGTCCGGCGTTGCCGCAGTCGACGCCGAGGTCTGGGTGCTGGCGCTGCCCAACGACAACAGCGCGCCCTGGGTCGAGGCCATCGGCAAAGCACACCCTGATGCAGTGATTCTGGATCTGGGTGCCGACTGGCGCTTCGATGAGCACTGGACCTACGGCCTGACCGAGCTCAACCGCGACGCGCTCGATGCAGCAAGGCGCATCGCCAACCCCGGCTGCTATGCCACCGGCGCGCTGTTCGGACTGTGGCCGATTCGTCGCTCGCTGGCCGCGCCGCCGATCATTTTCGGGGTATCGGGCTACAGCGGCGCCGGCAAGACACCGTCGCCGCGCAATGATCCCGAGCGGCTGGAGGACAATCTGATCCCCTATGCCCTGAGCGGGCATGTGCACGAGCGGGAAATATCGGCCCGCCTGCGTCGCCCGGTGCGCTTTCATCCGCACGTCGCCCCTTTTTTCCGGGGCATTTCACTGACCGTTGCGGTGATGCTGACCGAGCCCCTGACGGCCGACGAGCTGCTCTCGACCTTCAGCGAACACTATTCGGATGAAGCCCTGATCCAGGTGGGCGGCGACATCCCCGAGATTCGCGAGGTGGCTGGCACGCCGCGCCTGGCCATCGGCGGTTTTACCGTGGACGCACGCGATCCGATGCGCGCCAGTTTCGTGGTCGTGCTCGACAATCTGGGCAAGGGCGCCGCCAGCCAGGCCGTGCAGAACATCAATCGGGCGCTAGGGCTCGATGAGCTGGCCGGGTTGATGGCAGGCGGCAAATGAATATCCAGCACCCCCGGGGCCGGGCGGCTGCGGGGGCGCTCGATGCAGGCCTCGCCACGCGTCGAACTGAAGCGAACGATCCCGCAGCCGCCCGGCCGCACTGGAGTCACGGAATCCCCAATGACTGACTACATCTGGAAAAAGGACGCTACCGGCGAGGTCGACGAGCGGGTGATGCGCTTTCTTGCCGGGCAGGACGTGACCCTCGACCGGGAGCTGCTGCCCTTCGACATCCGCGCCAGCCAGGCGCATGCCCGCGGTCTGGCGCAAATCGGCGTGCTCGATGACGACCAGGCCGCGGCCATGGTGGTATCGCTGGATGCGCTGCAGCAGGCGTTCACCAGCGGCGAGTTCGTGCTCGATGCGCGCTACGAAGACGGCCATTCAGCGATCGAGGCCTGGCTTGTCGAGCACCTCGGTGAAGTCGGCGGACGCATCCACGCCGGCCGCAGCCGCAACGATCAGGTGGCCGTTGCCATCCGGCTGTATCTGCGTGCGCGGCTGGCAACGCTGCGCGCAAGCTGCGCGGCCATCGCACGCGTGGCCCTCGATCGCGCCGCGGCCGAGACCATGGTGCCGCTGCCCGGGCATACGCACCTGCAGCAGGCCATGCCTTCGTCGCTGGGCCTGTGGTGGGCCGGGCATGCCGAGGCGTTCATCGACAACACCGAGCTGGCCGGCCGCATCTCCGACTGGCTCGACGCCAGTCCGCTGGGCACGGCCTCCGGTTTCGGCGTCAATCTGGCGCTCGACCGTGACGGCGTCGCCGCCGAGCTCGGTTTCCCGCGGCTGGTGGTCAACCCGCAGTACGCTCAGAACGCGCGCGGCAAGGTCGAGCTGCGCGCGCTTGACGCCCTGGCAGCCGCCACCGGCGACCTGCGCCGACTGGCGTGGGATCTCAGCCTTTATGCCAGCGAGGAGTTCGGCTATCTTGAAATCGGCAGCGGCTATTGCACCGGCTCGTCGATCATGCCCAACAAGCACAACCCCGACACCGTCGAGCTGCTGCGCTCGCTGCACGCCACGGTCGTCGGCGCCCGCGCCGAACTCGACGCGGTGCTGTCGCTGCCCTCGGGCTATCAGCGCGATCTGCAGGACAGCAAGCCGCCGCTGATCCGGGCGTTCGCGCGCGGCCTTGCCGGCCTGGCACTGGTTCCGGGCCTGCTGGGTTCGATCAGATGGCATGAAAGGCGCCTGCGGGATGCGATCAGACCAAGCCTGCATGCCACCGATCGGGCCAACGAGCTGGTGGGCGAGGGTCGGCCCTTCCGCCAGGCCTACCGCCTTGCCGCAGCCGAGCTGGATGATCTGGCGGGCAGAAGCCCGGAGGCCAGTCTCGAGGCGCGTGTGTCACCGGGCGGCTGCGCCGATCTTCTGCTGGAGCGTCTCGAGGGGCGCCTGGCGGAGTTGTCAGAGAGTTGATCGGGCGAGGATAAAGCGCGGCTGGGCGGCTATTTGTGGTTCGCTTATGCCCAGTCTCTTGGCTTCAGATAATCAGCGAGCTGCGCTTCCGGCGTGTCGGCTTCGGGTTGCCAGTCATAGCGCCAGTGCACGATTGCGGGCAGGCTCATGAGGATTGATTCGGTTCTTCCGCCGGACTGAAGGCCGAACAGGGTACCGCGGTCGTAGACCAGATTGAACTCGACGTAGCGGCCGCGCCGATAGCGCTGGAAGTCCGTCTCGCGCTTGCCGTAGCGGTGGCCCTTGCGTTGCTCGACGATGGGCTGGTAGGCGGCCAGATAGCCGTCGCCCACGGCACGCATGTAGGCAAAGCAGGTGTCAAAATCCCAGGCGTTGAGGTCGTCGAAGAACAGCCCGCCGATGCCGCGCGTTTCCTTGCGATGCTGGAGATAGAAGTACTCGTCGCACCAGCGCTTGTGTTCGGCGTAGACGTGGTCGCCGAAGGGCGCGCACAACTCGCGGGCCGTGCGGTGCCAGAAGCGACAGTCTTCGTCAAAGGGGTAGTAGGGCGTCAGATCGAATCCGCCGCCGAACCACCACACCGGCGGCTCGCCTTCCTTCTCGGCGATGAAAAAGCGCACGTTGGCGTGGCTGGTCGGCACGTAGGGGTTGATGGGGTGCATCACCACGGATACGCCCAGCGCCTGAAAGCTGCGGCCGGCGAGCTCGGGGCGGCGCGCGCTGGCCGCCGCTGGCAGAGCCGCGCCATGAACGTGCGAGAAATTGACGCCACCCTTTTCGAACACGGCGCCGTCCTGGATTACGCGGGTGCGGCCGCCGCCGCCTTCAGGCCGTTCCCAGGCGTCTTCATGGAAGCGCGCCTGCCCGTCGCTGCGCTCGAACGCGGCGCACAGACGATTCTGAAGGTCGAGGAGGTAAGCCTTGACGCCTTCGACACTGGATTCGGAGCAGCTCATGTCAGGTAGTGAACACGCATGGTGAAGTGTGGGCAGGGATATTCGCCGTCCTGTGGGAAGCTGATCCCGGCCAGCACGGTCAAGCCGAAGCCTTCTTCTTTGCAGTCTTCTTCTTCGAAGCCTTTTTCTTGGCGGCCTTCTTCTTCGATGATTTCTTCTTTGTGGCTTTCTTTTTTGCCGCCTTCTTGCCTGCTGCTTTCTTGCCGCCGGCCTTTTTCTTGCCGAACTTGCCGCGGCGTCCCTTGGGCGGAGCCTCGGCCAGCATCTTCTGGCACTCTTCGAGCGTGAGCTTCTCCGGCTCCTGATCCTTGGGTACGCTGGCGTTGCGCTTGCCGTCGGTAACGAAGGGGCCGTAGCGGCCCTTGAGTACCTGGATGCCCTCTCCGCTGAACTCCTGAATGATGCGTTCCTTCATCCGCTGCTTGTGCTCGGCGATCAGTTCCAGGGCCTGCTCGAGCGTGACTTCGTGCGGGTCGTGTTCCTTCAGCGACACGAAATTGCGCTCGCCGTAGCGGATATAGGGTCCGAAGCGGCCGATATTGGCCTGAACCGGCTCGCCCTGATCCGTTTCGCCGAGGTTGCGCGGCAGCTTGAACAGCTCCAGCGCTTCTTCGAGCGTGATCTTGTCCATTTTCTGGCCCGGGCGCAGACCGGCGAACTGCGGCTTTTCGTCGTCTTCGGCGGCGCCGATCTGGGCAAAGGGGCCGTAGCGGCCCAGCCGGACGATGACCGGCTTGCCGGATTTCGGATCGGTGCCGAGCTCGCGCGCCTGCTGAGCCTCCTTGCGGCTGACCGTTTCTTCCTTTTCCTTGACGCGATCGATGAACGGCTGCCAGAAGTCCCGGAGCAGGGGCACCCAATCGTTTTCACCGCGGGAAATGGCGTCGAGCTCGTCTTCGAGGCGGGCGGTGAAGTCGTAGTCGACATAGCGATCGAAGTGCTGCGCCAGGAACTTGGCCACGACCAGCCCCGTGGAGGTGGGGATGAAGCGCCGCTTTTCGAGCTCGACGTACTCGCGATCCTTGAGCGTATGGATGATCGAGGCGTAGGTCGATGGGCGGCCGATGCCGAAGTCTTCAAGCGCCTTGACCAGGCTGGCCTCCGAATAGCGCGGCGGCGGCTCGGTGAAGTGCTGCTCGGGGCGCACTGCGATCAGTGGAATCTCGTCGCCTTCGTTGATTTCGGGCAGGCGGGTGTCCTTTTCGGCGCGGCCGTCACGATAGACCCGCAGAAAGCCCGGCTCGATCAGGGTCGAACCCGAGGCGCGGAAGGTGGTGTCGCCGACATCGAACTCGGCGCTGACGGTGTCGTAGACGGCCGGAATCATCTGGCTGGCGACAGCGCGGTTCCAGATCAGCTCGTAGAGCCGGTACTGATCGTCGCTCAGGCGGTTCTTGAGTTTGATCGGCGTGAGCTTCGCCACGGTCGGGCGAATGGCTTCATGAGCCTCCTGGGCGTTTTTCGACTTCGACTGGTAGAAGTTGGGCTTTTCCGGCGCCAGCTTTTCTCCAAACTCGGAGGCGATGGTCTGGCGAATCTCGCTGATGGCGCTGCCGGCCAGCGAGACCGAGTCGGTCCGCATGTAGGTGATCAGGCCCTGGCTGCCGCCGCCGGTATCCACCCCTTCGTAGAGCTGCTGGGCGATGCGCATGGTGCGGCTGGTGGTAAAGCCGAGCCGGCGCGCGGCTTCCTGCTGCAGCGTCGAGGTGATGAATGGCGGCTGCGGCCGCCGCCGGCGCTGGCTCTTCTTGACGCGAGCAACCTGAAAGCGGCCGTTGGCTGCCTGGTCGATGCGCTGCTCGAGCTCGGCCGCCTGTGCTTCGGTGGTGATATCGAACTGCTCGAGCTTGGCGCCGTCGAGCTTGACCAGGTTGGCGCTGAAGGCTTCGTCTTCGCTGGCGCCGAGGTCAGCTTCGATGGTCCAGTATTCGCGCGGCTCGAATTTCTCGATTTCTTCCTCGCGCTCGACGATCATGCGCAGGGCCGGCGACTGCACGCGTCCGGCCGACAGGCCGCGGCGCACCTTTTTCCACAGCAGCGGCGAGAGGTTGAAGCCGACCAGATAGTCCAGCGCGCGCCGCGCCTGCTGCGCATCGACCAGTGACCCGGCCAGATCGCGCGGTTCTTCCAGGGCCTTCTTGATGGCGCGCTCGGTGATTTCGGAGAACACCACCCGCTTGACCGTCTTGTTGGAGTTGGCGCCGCGTTGCTTGAGGATCTCGGCGATATGCCAGGAGATCGCTTCACCTTCGCGGTCCAGGTCAGTGGCCAGATAAATCGCGTCGGCTTTCTTTGCTTCGGCGACGATCTTGTCGACGTGCTTCTTGTTGCGCTCGATGATGTCGTAGCGCATGGCAAAGTCCTGTTCGGGGTCAACCGCGCCCTCCTTGGGTACGAGGTCGCGCACGTGGCCGTAGGACGCCAGCACCTTGAAGCTCGGGCCGAGGTACTTGTTGATGGTGGTCGCCTTGGCCGGCGATTCGACGATGAGTAGATTTTTTGCCATTTAAGCCAGTTTCTTGATGCGGCGAGCGCGGCCAGAGCCGTCGGTCGCGTTGGGGTGCCGCGGCGACGCCGCAGGCTCGGGTTGATCATTCTTGCGTGTGCGCCCCGGTCGTGCCGGGCATCCCCGGGGCGGTGGGTTGACGAAGGTGTCCGTCACCGGTGACACCGCGGTCGGGTTCGCCGGCGCGCTCAGTGCTGATATTCACCTTCCTGGTCGAACATCATTTCCTCCATCCAGGCGTAGTTGGCTTCCTGCCCGGGCTGGTTGAACAGCACCATCAGGACCACCCACTTGACGTCCTCGAGGTCGATGTCTCCGGACTCCAGCGCGGCCAGGCGATCGATCACCATCTCGCGTCGGAGCGGGTCGAGGACACCGGTATTTTCGAGGTACATGATGAAGCCGCGCGCGCCGATGTCCAGGCGGCGGCTCTCCTCGTCGGTGAACACCCGAATCGGATTATTCTCGTGGCCACCGAGTTCGGGCAGCCTGCGCTGCGCCGCCAGGCCGTCCAGCCAGGCAAAGGCGCGGTTGATCTCCCCGTTCGAAAACCCGGCCTCCTCGAGGCTGTCGCTGAGCGATTCCCGATCGGGCTCCTCTTCGGGCTCTTCGTAGATATAGTTCTCGAACAGGTACATCAGCAGATCGAGCACGTTTTCTTTCATGCAGTTCTTTCCTCAGGCATTGCGGCTATAGCGTCCGCCGGGGTGCGCGCTGACCTGGTCGTCCAGCTCCAGCATCAACAGCATCGAGGATACCGCCGCGGGCGTCAATTGTGAACGCTGGATGATTTCGTCGACCGGCGTGGGGTCGAAGCCAACGGCCTCGAGCAGGCGCTTGTAGTCCGGGTCACCCTCCATATGCGGCGACGAAGCCGATTCCTCAAGCCCTGAAGCGGCCGCGGGCGGAGCGGGCGCCAGCAAACCTTCGATTTCGCCGGCCAGCTCTCTGGCCAGCGGCGCAAGCTCCTCGACTACCTCGTCGGCGGTTTCAACCAGCCGGGCGCCGTCGCGAATCAGGCGATGGCAGCCGCGCGAGAGCGGATTGTGTACCGATCCGGGGATGGCGAACACCTCGCGGCCCTGCTCGCTGGCCAGGCGGGCGGTGATCAGCGAGCCGCTGCGCAGGCTGGCTTCGACCACGATCACGCCCAGACTCATGCCGGAAATGATGCGGTTGCGCGCTGGAAAGTTGCCCCGCAGCGGGCCGATGCCCGGCGGGAACTGGCTCAGCAGGGCACCTGAACCGGCAATGCGCCCGGCCAGATCGCGGTGCCGCGCGGGATAAACCCGGTCCAGGCCGGTGCCGGCCACGGCCAGGGTGGTGCCGCCGGCATCAAGGCAGCCGGCGTGGGCGGCCCCATCCACGCCTTCGGCCAGTCCGCTGGTGATGGTCAGCCCCGCCCGTGCCAGGGTGGCGGCAAACGAGCGCGCGTGCTGCAGGCCGCCGCTGGTGGCGTTGCGGCTGCCGACGATGGCAATCTGCGGCGCGACCAGAATGTTGGGGTCGCCGGCAACAAACAGCGCCAGCGGCGGATCGGGAATGCGCTTGAGCAGCGGTGGGTAGAGTGCGTCCTCGCGGGTGATCAGCCAGCGCCGCTCGCCGGCAAGCCAGGCGAGGCAGCGCTCGAGCCGGTCCTGATCGGGGTGACGCAGCTGCTCGATATGCCGCCGTGTCAGCCCGGCCTGGCGCAGCTGGGCCTCGCTGGCCTCGACGGCATCGAGCGGGTTCGGAAAGGCTGCCTCCAGCGCAGCCATTCGCCGCGGCCCGAGGCCGTCGACGAGGATCAGCTTGAGCCAGTCGGCTGCGCGCTCGGGTACGGGCACGGCCCGCGCGTCAGAGGCTCTGATCCGGGTGCTTGAGCACGTCGTCGACCTGGATGGTGTTGGCGCTGCCCTCGAGTACCAGAGCGTAGCTGACGTGCTCGAACGGGCGAAACACCATGATGCGCCCGGCAAACTCGTCGGGCAGGTCGACGTAGCGCTTTTCCGGCTCCCGGAACGCAGCGCGGCTCATCAGCGGAAAGCGGTCGTCACGCATGGTGGCGCCCGGCCGGAAGGCGGAGAAGGTATGGCCGGGTGCGATGCCGTCGGCCGTTCCCAGGTTGACGGCCACCACCTGATAGTGGCCGGCGCCGTAGTTGCTGCCGGTAATCGCGATGACGCGGCCGTCTTCGGGGATCTCGTCCATGGCGCGCGGGTGGAAGTTCGGCTCGTAGACGTGGTCCTGGATCGGCAGGACAAAGTCGCCCTTCATGGTTTCATTGCGACCGGACGTGATCTCGATGATGGCGGGGTCGCCGGTCTTGACGACGCGGCCGCGGGCGGTTTCCCACAGCTCGTAACCAATCACCGGGTAGTCATAACGCTCCATCTGGCCGATGGTTGCTTTCCAGACGCCGCTGGCCGGGCGTACCTCCGAGCGCACCTGGCGGCCCTGGGTGTCAATCAGTTTTTTCTTGATGCGCACGTCGCTGTTCGGATTGACGCTGCGATCCTCGAACATGTAGTTGACGCGCGCAAGCACGACATCGTCGCCGACGCGGGCCGTGTCCAGGCCGCGTGCATAGGTGCGGTCACCCGGTCCGGCCAGCATGCGCTGTTCGTTGTTGGCGATGATGTAGGGCAGCTGCTCGTATTCCTCTGCCGAAACGATGCGCGGCGCCTTGAGAAAGGTCTCGATGGCCTCGAGCGGAATGGTCGAAACCGGACCGTCGATGGGGTCGCGCCGCACCTCCCGGGTCAGGCGCCGCACCGAGTCGTCGACCCGAAGCCGTGGCTCACCGCCGATGAAAGCCAGCGAGATGACGTCTCCCGGATAGATCAGGTGCGGGTTTTCGATCTGCTGGTTGGCATCCCAGATGGCCGGCCACTGCCACGGCCGGGTCAGAAACAGGCTGGCGATATCCCAGAGCGTGTCCCCCTCCTGCACGACGTACTCCCGCGGGTGATCGTCGCGCAATTCCACGTCCTGAGCCTGTACGGTGAACGCCGCCAGTACAATGGCGGTCAGAATAAGTATGCGTTTCACTGAAGCGACTCCCTCGAACGTTGCCCACAGGCTTGATTTTTCGCAGACTATCATAAACATTGTCATTGCAAAACGCACCTTTAAGCGGTTTTCTTGAAATCCCATGTCAAAACTCACGATTCTTCAATACCCCGATCCCCGGCTGCGCCGTGTCGCCCGTCCCGTCGACCAGGTCGGCGAACCTGAACGGACCCTGGCGCGCGACATGCTCGAGACCATGTATCACGCGCATGGCATCGGCCTGGCCGCGACCCAGGTCAACCGGGACATCCGCCTGTTCGTCATGGATCTGAGCGAAGAGCGCGATCAGCCACAGGTTTTGTTCAACCCGGAAATTCTCGACCGCAGCGGCAGCCAGGTGTGCGAGGAGGGCTGCCTGTCCGTGCCGGGGCATTACGCCGAGGTCACGCGTGCTGAAAAGATCAGCGTTCGCGGTCTGGATCTGGACGGCGAACCTTTCGAGCGGGAGGTCGACGGCCTGGCCGCGGTGTGCATTCAGCACGAAATCGATCATCTCGACGGCAAGATGTTCGTTGACTACCTGTCGCCGCTCAAGCGTCGCATGATCGGCAAGAAGCTGCGCAAGCAGCAGGGCAGCCGCGAAAAAGTCACGGCCTGATTCGTATGCGGATCATCTTCGCCGGCACGCCGGCCTTTGCCGTACCGGCCCTGCAGGCGTTGATCGACCGCGCGGCCTGGCGGCCGGTTGCGGTGCTGGCCCAGCCTGACCGCGGAGCCGGGCGCGGTCGCAAACTGCGCCTTGGCCCGGTCAAGCAGCTGGCGGTCGATGCCGGCATTGACGTGCTCCAGCCGGCGTCCCTGAAAGGCCATGCGGAGCAAGCCGCGCTGGCGGCGTATCAGCCCGACCTTCTGGTGACCGCGGCCTACGGCCTGCTGCTGCCCCCGGCGGTGCTGGCGCTGCCGCGCCACGGCTGCTGGAACCTGCACGCCTCCTTGCTGCCGCGCTGGCGCGGTGCCAGCCCCATCAATCAGGCCATTCTCCACGGCGACGCTGAAACCGGCATTTCGCTGATGCAGATGGACGCCGGCCTCGATACCGGCCCGGTGTTGCTGCAGAAGGCCACGTCAATTGGGCCAGAGGAAACCGCTGGCGAGCTGCACGATCGGCTGGCGCAGCTGGCCGCCGAGCTGCTCGTCGATGCGCTCGACCAGCTCGACGGCGGCCGCCTGGCGCCTGCAACGACACAGGACGAATCGCGCGCAACACATGCGCCGCTGATCAGCAAGAGCGACGCGCAGCTCGACTGGCAGCGCCCCGCCGACGAGCTGGCGCGCATGGTGCGCGCCTATCAGCCCTGGCCGGTGGCCTTCGCGGAAGTCGACGGCCAGAACTGGCGCATCCACCGCGCCCGACCGGCGGCCGGAGATGCGCCGCCGGGGACGATCCTGCCCGAGAGCGCGCCAGAAGTGCTTGCCGTGGGCTGTGGGCAGGGCGTGCTTGAAATTCTCGAGCTGCAGGCGCCGGGCAAGCGCCCGGTGTCGGCTCGCGACTGGTTCAACGCGCGTCGCGCCGCATCGTGAATGCGACCCAGCAGGGGCCGGTAAAGGCCGATGGGGCCGCCCCTCGCCAGCTCGCGTCGCAAGCGGTTCTGGCGGTCATCGACCGGGGCCGCGCGCTCGATGTCGCGCTCCTGCCGCTGCTGGCTTCTCTGCCCGGCTCGCGTGATCGTGCGCTCGCCCGACGGCTGAGCCACGGCGTGCTGCGCGACTGGCCGGCGCTGGATTGGCTGATCGGGCGGCTGGTCGAAAAACCCCTGCGAGGGCGTAACCGCCGCCTGCATTTTCTGCTGGCCGTGGCGCTCCACGAGCTGCGCGACGGGCGCGAGCCTGATCACGCGGTGGTCCACGCCGCGGTGGCAGCGGCGCGAGCGCTGTCAGGCCCGCGCCTGACCGGGCTGGTCAACGGCGTGCTGCGCACGTTCCTGCGCCGACGTGACGCACTGCTGGCCCAGTTGCCCGACAGCGCCGTGTTCGCCTGTGGTTATCCCGGCTGGCTGATCCAGCGGATCGAAGCTGATCACGGCGCCAGCGCGAACGACATTCTCGCCGCCGGCAATCAGCCGCCGCCGCTGTGGCTGCGCGTCAATCGGCGAAAGACCGACCGCGATGATTATCTGGCCCGGCTCGCCGAGGCCGACATTGCGGCGCAAACGGTCCCTGGCTTTCCGGACGCGCTCAGGCTGGCCGAGCGGGCCGGGATCGGCCGCTTGCCGGGGTTTGAAGCCGGCCTGTGTTCGGTGCAGGACGGCGCCGCCCAGCTGGCGGCCGACTATCTGGATCTGGGCGCGGGCCAGCGCGTGCTGGACGCCTGCGCCGCACCCGGCGGCAAGGCGGCCCATATCCTCGAGCGCCACGGCGTTGACCTGACCGCCCTGGATGTCGACGGCGAGCGCCTGGCCCGCGTGGGCGACGGACTGGCGCGGCTCGGTCTGGAGGCCCGCCTGATGACCGGCGATGCCGCACAGCCGCAAGACTGGTGGGACGGCCAGCGCTTCGACCGCATTCTGGTCGATGCCCCCTGTTCGGCCAGCGGCGTCATTCGTCGACACCCCGATATTCGCTGGCTGCGCCGGTCCGAGGATATCGCGCGCCTGGTGCAAACCCAGCGGGAGATCCTCGACGCGCTGTGGCCGCTGCTGGAGCCTGGCGGTATCCTTGTCTATGCCACCTGTTCGCTCTTGAGGGTCGAAAACGACGAGCAGGCCCGCACTTTTCTGGAGCGCCATGCAGATGCCCGAGCCATCGACAACAGCGACATGCCCGGTCGGTCCATGGGTCCGGGCCGCCAGATTCTGCCTGGTGAGCATGGCTGTGATGGTTTCTATTACTTTGCCGCTCGCCGGATGCCGGAGTGATGCAGCCGCCGACTGGCGGGTTGATTTCATCGCCCCGCAGCTGCGCTGGACCGGCGAGGGCCTGGACTTCATTGCCGGCGTTGATCTCGACCCCAGCCCGGCGATGCTCGAAGCGCTCGAGCGCGGCGTCGACCTCACCTTTCTGGTGGCCTTGCGCGCTTCCTCGGGGCGGGTCTGGCTGCCGGGCCTGGACGAGCGGCGGCGCCATCGTTTTCGCATCAGTTATCTGCCGCTGAGCCGCCACTATCAGCTGCATGATCTGCATAACGACACCCGCCAGACCTTTCCCCGCCTGAATATGCTCATCAGCGAGCTGCGCCTGCCGCGCTCGTGGAGCATTCCGCTGGCGCCGGATGAGTCCGTTTCGCTGGTGCGGGCAAGGATTCGCCTCGACCGCACGCGCCTGCCGTCGCCGATGCGGTTGCCGACCTGGTTCGAGGCGCAGTGGCAGCTCGACAGTGACTGGCAGCCGCTGACTCCGGGCGAGCGCCGGCCGAATCGCCCGGCGGAGGCCGCTGAATGATCGGACGACGGGGGCGGCTGCGCGTTCTGCGGGCGATTCCCATCGCTGCGGTGCTGGTGCTGCTGCTGGCGGCCCTGTATCTGGTCTCGACCGTTGAGCAGGAGGCCACCCAGCTGGGCCGGCTGGCGCAGTGGATCTTTGCGCTCACCGGCCTGGCCGTGCTGGTGCTGCTGGGCGTCATCATCGGCCGCGCCGTGCGCCTGATTCAGCGTCTGAGGGCTGATGAGCCCGGTGCGCGACTGACCGCCCGGCTGGTCGCGGTTTTCGTTGCCTTGACGCTGCTGCCGGTGGTGATTCTGTATCTGTTTGCCATCCAGTTTCTCAGCGATACCATCGAGGGCTGGATGGACACGCGCGCCGAGCAGGCGCTGGCTGATTCCATCGAGCTGGGGCAGATGTTTCTCGATCTGCGCACGCGCGATGCCCGCGACGAGATCCGGCGACTGGCCGAACAGATCGATCCCGGCGATGAGGATCGCCTGTTCCGGCGACTGCTGCGACACGTCTCCAGCGCCGGGCCGACCGATCTGGCGGTGCTCGACGGCTCCGGTTCGGCCACGGTCAGCGCCAGCATCGACCCGGGGCGAATCGTGTCTCAGCGCCCGGGAGACTTTGCGCTCACCCAGGCGCTCGAGGACGAAGAGTATGCCGCCGCCGAACCGTTTGCTGATGGCATCCGGATTCGGGTGCTGCGCACGCTCGGCAGCCCCACGCTCGGCGGCGACACCCTGATTCTTCAGGCGATCTATCCGCTGCCGGCGCAGTTCAGCGAGCTCGCCGATCGCATCGAGTCGGCTTACCACCGCTATCAGAACGTGACCTATCTGCGGGTTCGGCTGCAGCAGAGCCTGATCCTGATTCTTTCGCTGGTGCTGCTGCTGACCGTGCTGCTGGCCATGCTGCTGGCCTTCAACGCCGCCCGTCGGCTGACCCAGCCCATCCGTGAACTGGCGCAGGCGACCGAAGAGCTGGCCGCCGGTCGTTTTCCGCATGACTTGCAGGTCACCAGCCGCGACGAGCTGGGCTTTCTGGTGCGCTCGTTCAACACCATGACGCGTGAGCTTGCCAGCAGCCGCCAGCAGCTCGAGGCGCAGCGGCGCTATCTGGAGATCGTTCTCGGTCGGCTTTCAGCCGGCGTGCTCGCCATCGACGTCAACAATTGCATCAGCGCGTTCAACGACTCGGCGGCACGGATTCTCGATCTGGATGCCGCGCATCACAGCGGCCGCCGGCTTGCCGAGCTGGCCGTCAGCCGTCCGGATCTGGCGCCCTTGATCGAGTTGATCGTCGAGCGCCATGCCGCTCCCGGCAGCGACTGGCGTCAGGAAATCAAGCTGGGCGAAACCGATCCCCCGCTGGTGCTGGTCTGCCGCGGCTCCGACCTGCCCGACGAAGCCGGTGGGCATGTGGTGGTCTTCGACGACGTCACGGTGCTGGATCAGGCCCAGCGCGAAGCCGCCTGGGCAGAAGTCGCCCGCCGCCTGGCGCATGAGGTCAAGAATCCGCTCACGCCGATCCAGCTGGCGGCCGAGCGTCTGGCCTGGAAGCTCGAGCCGGTGCTGCAGGAACCGCAGCGCGACCTCCTCTCGCGGGCGACGTCCACCATTCGCGCACAGGTCGACGCCCTGCGCCGGCTGGTCGACAGCTTTGGTGACTACGCGCGCCCGGCGCGGCTCAATGCCGAGTCGGTGGATCCGGCCGGGGTCATCCGTGAGGTGGTCGATCTTTATGCCAGCGGCGATATGCCGATCAGTTTCGATCTGATCGAGCCCGACCCGCCGCTGAGCATCCTGGCCGACCGCGGACAGTTCCGCCAGCTGCTGATCAACCTGGTGCGCAACGCCCAGGAGGCGCAACGCGAGCAGCGATTGGCAATCCAGATCCGGATCGAACCGGCTTGTGGCGACAATGGGCAGCCGGGGGTGACCATCCTGCTGCGCGACAACGGCCCGGGCTTCTCGTCGGAGGTGCTGGCCCGGATCTTCGAGCCCTACGTGACCACCAAGCCGCGCGGTTCGGGCCTGGGGCTGCCCATCGTGCGCCGGATCGTCGAGGACCACGGTGGCCACATCACCGTGGCCAACGCAGAAGCCGGCGGCGCCGAAGTGAAATTATGGCTGCCGGCCGGATGATCGTTCGCCGGCTGAGGTATCCTCTGGATCCCGAATCGGTGCCAGAATGACGCCATGAGCAGTGCACGCATCCTGATCGTCGACGACGAACCCGATATCCGCGAAATGATCGGCGAGATTCTGCGCGACGAGGGCCACGAGCCCGTCGTCGCCGGCAACGCCGCCGAAGCGCGTGAGCGCCTGCGCGAGGCCGCGCCCGAGCTGATCCTGCTCGATGTCTGGATGCCCGATACCGACGGCATCAGCCTGCTGCGCGAATGGCGCGATGCGGACGTGATCCGCTGTCCGGTGGTGATGATTTCCGGCCACGGCTCGGTGGAAACCGCAGTGGAAGCCACGCGCCTGGGCGCTTTCGATTTCGTGGAAAAGCCGGTCTCCATGGCGCGGCTGATCGTGACCATCGACAATGCTCTGGAGGCCGGTCGGCTCAGGCGCGAGAACGAAGGGCTCAAGCGCACTCAGCCCGCCGTGCTCGAGCCGCTGGGGCGTTCGGCAGTGGTGCAGCAGCTGCGGCAGCGGCTCGAACGGGTGGCCCAGCACGAAGCGCCGGTGCTGATCACCGGCGAGGCCGGCGTCGGCAAGCTCGAGGCAGCGCGCTGGATTCATGCGCACTCAGCCCGCGGCGAAGGCCCGTTCGTCAGCGCGGCCACGCGGGTCGATGCCGCGTCGTTCCAGTCGATGCTGCACGGCGCGCATGACGAAGGCCTGCTGGCCGAAGCACAGGGCGGCGTGCTGTTCATCGACGACGTGTCGCGGCTGGACCCGGGCGCGCAGACAGCCCTGCTCAAGGTGCTGGAGCTGGGCCGGGTCAATCCCGACCGGCCCGACAGCGCGGAGCTGGATCTGCGCGTGATCGCCGGCACCAGCCAGCCGCTGGAAAAGCGGGTGCGCGAAGGGCGCTTCGACGAGTCACTGTTCTATCAGCTCAACGTGCTGCCGCTCGACGTGCCGCCGCTGCGTGAGCGCCAGGAAGACGTACCCGATCTCATTCGCTTCTATGCCGAGTACTATCCCGGGCGTGACGGCACGCCTTATCGGCATTTTCCGGTGGCGGTGCAGAATCGCCTGCGCCAGTACCACTGGCCGGGTAATCTGCGCGAGCTCCGCAATCTGGTCCAGCGCCTGCTCATCCTCGGCCATGGCGAAGAGGTGACGGTCGCTGAAGTGGAGGAAGCGCTGGCGCAATCAGACACCGGCGAGACCGTTGGCGACCGCAAGATGCCGGCGCTCTATGGCATGCCGCTACGCGAGGCGCGCGAGGAATTCGAGCGCCAGTATCTGACCTTCAAGCTCCAGTCGGTGGAAGGCAGCGTCGGCAAGCTGGCCGAGATTGTCGAGATGGAGCGCACGCATCTCTACCGCAAGCTCAAACAGCTGGGCATCGACCCCAAGCAGGTCTAGCGGGCCATGCAGATCATCATCCTCGGCGCAGGACAGGTGGGAAGCGGGATGGCCCGCAGCCTGTCGGCCGAAGAGTTCGACATCACCGTCGTCGACACCGATGCCGAGCGCTTGCGCGAGCTGCAGGAAAAGCTCGATATCCGCACCGTGCTCGGCCATGGCGCGCACCCCGAAACGCTGATTCGTGCCGGCATCGACGACGCCGAGCTGCTGATTGCCTTGACCAATTCCGACGAAACCAACATGATCGCCTGCCAGGTGGCCTATTCGCTGTTCAATACGCCGACCAAGGTCGCGCGCGTGCGCGCCAGCGACTATCTGGCCTATCCGGAGTTGTTCAAGCGCGACAGCACGCCGATCGACGTATTGATCAGTCCAGAAGGTCTGGTTACCAACCACATCCAGCGCCTGATCGACTATCCCGGCGCGCTGCAGGTGTTTGACTTTGCCGACGGCCGCGCCCAGCTGGTGGGCACGCGCGCCTTCCACGAAGGGCCGCTGATCGGCCATGAGCTGCGCGCCCTGCGCGACAAGCTGCCCAGCGGGGTCGACGCGCGGGTGGCCGCCATTTTCCGCAATGACGAGCCCATCATCCCGCAGGGCGACACCGTGATCGAGGTCGACGATACGGTGTTTTTCCTGGCTGCACGCGAGGATATTCCGGTGGTGATGCGTGAGCTCAGGCGCATGAGCGAGCCGGGGCATCGCATCCTGCTGGCCGGCGGCGGCAATATCGGCGCCAGCCTGGCGCGTCGCCTCGAACGCAGTCATCACGTCAAGCTCATCGAGCGCGACCCGGTACGCGCCGAGCGCATTGCCGAAGATCTCGACACCACGCTGGTGCTGGTCGGAGACGCAGCCGACGAGGACCTGCTGCACGAGGAGGGTATCGACGAGACCGACGTCTACTGCGCCCTGACCAATGACGATGAAGTCAATATTCTCTCGTCGATGCTGGCCAAGCGCCTGGGCGCGGACAAGGTCATCACCCTGATCAACCGCCCGGCCTACGTCGACCTGGTCGAGTCCGATCGTATCGACGTGGCGGTGAGCCCGCAGCAGGTCACCATCGGTGCATTGCTGACTCATATCCGCAAGGGGCACATGGTGCGCGTCCACTCGCTCAGGGGGGGCGCCGCCGAGGCCATCGAGGCCGTGGCGCACGGTACCCCCGGTCAGTCCAGGGTGGTCGGCAAGCGTATCGGCGAGGTCGACCTGCCGCCGGCGACCAGCATCGGCGGCATCATCCGCGGTGAGCGCGTGATCATCGCCCACCACGACGTCGTCATCGAGACCGACGATCACGTCATCCTGTTTGTTGCCGAACAGGCCTCCATCCGCCGCGTCGAGCGTCTGTTCGCGGTCGAAGCCGTTTTCCTGTAGCCGGCGACATGCGGTTCCGCGCCTACGCACCGGTTCAGCGCATCGTCGGGGTGCTGTTGATCTTCCTCAGCCTGGGCTTCGTGCCGCCGTTGGTGTTCGCTCTGGTCAGCCAGGATGGCACGTTCCATGCGTTTGCCGTCAGCCTGCTGGTGGTGGCCGTAACCGGCCTGGCGCTGTATCTGCCGATGCGCGATTCGCACCGCGAGCTGCGCATTCGCGACGGTTTTCTGGTGGTGGTGGCTTGCTGGGCAGCGGTGTGTCTGGCCGGGGCCGTGCCTTTTGTCCTGGCCATCGACGCCAGTCTGGTCGACGCGGTGTTCGAATCAACCTCCGGTTTGACCACCACGGGCGCCACGGTCTTCACCGGCCTCGACGAGATGCCGATCTCGATCCTGTGGTATCGCCAGCAGCTGCACTGGATGGGTGGGCTGGGCATCATCGTGCTGGCGGTCGCCATCCTGCCGATGCTGCGCATCGGCGGCATGCAGGTCTACAAGGCCGAGATTACCGGGCCGGTCAAGGAAAGCCGGCTGACACCGAGAATCGCCGAGACGGCCAAGGCGCTGTGGCTGATCTACATCGGCCTGACGGTGCTGTGTGCGGCCGCCTTCTGGGCCGCCGGAATGCCGCTGTTCGACGCCATCGGACACAGTTTTTCGACCGTCGCCACCGCCGGCTTTTCTACCCACGACGCCTCGATCGGCTACTTCGACAGCGCGCTGATCGAATGGCTGGTCGTATTCTTCATGGTGATCTCCAGCCTGAACTTCGGTCTGCACTACCTGGCCCTGCGGCGGGCCACGCTGCAGGTCTACTTGCGCGACCCTGAACTCAAGCTGTTCGTGGTCCTGGTGCTGATCATCTCGGCGGCGGCCACGCTGTTGCTGTGGCATCAAAGCCTGTATCCCAGCTTCTGGGAATCGTTGCGCCATGCCGTTTTCCAGTCGATTTCCTACATGACCACCACCGGCTTCACCACCGCCGAAGTCCATGCCTGGCCCGGCACCCTGCCGCTGCTCTTGCTGTTGATCAGCGGCCTGGGCGGCTGCGCTGGCGCCACCACCGGCGGTTTCAAGATCATCCGCGTCTATCTGCTGACCAAGCAGGGGCTGCGCGAGCTCAAGCGCCTTGTTCATCCGCGTGCCGTGGTGCCGCTGAAGCTGGGCGGGCGCACGCTCGATCAGGAGGTTGCCAACGCGGTCTGGGGCTATGTGTCGCTCTACATTCTCTGCGTGGTCGTGCTCACGCTGATCGTCTCCGGCATCGAGCACGATCTGGTCACCGCCGTGTCGGTGGTGTTCTCTTCGCTCAACAATCTGGGCCCCGCCCTCGGCGAGGCCGGCCCGAACTACGGCGCACTCAACGGCGGCAGCAAATGGCTGATGAGTTTCGCCATGCTGCTCGGTCGTCTGGAGATCTTCACCATTCTGGTTCTGCTGACCCCGACTTACTGGAAGCACTGACACGGCTTGCCGGAGTGGGTAGGGTGGAGTCGGAAGTGTGAAGTGGGAGGTGGAAGACTACGGATACGGCAGCTGGTTTCCGAGGCGGGAAGAAAATGTCGCCACCGGAGAACAACAGCCCGGCTCAATCTCAGCCCGCCCTTCACACTTGACGCTTCACACTCCACACTTGATCCTCGACACTTACAGCATTCCTTTTCCAATGGATCCAACAGTCATCGAAAAACTCATCGACCAGGGTCGCGACAGCTACGAATCGCGCCTGGCGGCCGGTCAGGCGCGCCTGAAATCCGGCGACCTGGCGCTGGCCATCGAGCACCTGGAGGTGGCCACCGGCCACCGCCCCGACCAGACCATGGCCTGGCAGGAGCTGGGCAAGGCATTCAATGAATCGTCGCGGCCGGAAGCGGCCCGAACGGCCTGGGAGAAGGGGCTGGAGGCCGCGCAGGCCAACGGCGACAAGCAGGCCGAAAAGGTCATCGGCGTCTTCCTCAAGCGTCTGGACCGAACGCAGTCCGACCAATAGCCGGCGGCAACCTGCTTCGATGTCGGGTTAATGAATAATCAAGAGTGGCGCTTCCTGCGCGCCGGATACGGCGAAGGACGCCCACCGGGCTGGCGGCTGAAGCGCTTGTAGCTCCACAGGTACTGTGCAGGAGCGCGCCGGATTTCGTTTTCCAGCCAGCGGTGCATGACGCCGGCGGCGCAGACGGGGTCGTCGTCGGCAATGGCCGGGTCGGCCGGCTCGAAGCGCAGCCGCCAGCCGCGGCCCCGTGCCAGACGCTGGGCGCTGGCGAAGATCACCGCGGAGCCGGTGCGGCGCGCCAGACGGTTGACCAGGGTCATGGTCAGCGCGGGTTGGTCGAAAAAGTCGGCAAAAACGCCTTCACCCTGCTTGGGCTGCTGATCGGCCAGCAGGCCGATCGCCTCGCCGCGCCTCAGGCCGGCCAGAAGCCGGCGCATGGCCGGGCTGCCGCTGGCGATCAGACGGGCGCCAAAACGCTGGCGGCTTGCGGTAACGCGCTGGTCAAGACCTGCCTGCCGCGGGGCTTTGTACAGGGCGGTAAACGGTCGCTGCAGGGACACCCACAGCGGCAGGACTTCCCAGTTGCCGAAGTGCGCGCCAACCAGCAGAACGCCCTTGCCCCGCGCGGCGGCCCGTTCGACCTGGGCCCAGCCGTCGACTTGTCGGACATGGCGCTGCAGGCGAGCGCGCGACCAGTACCACACGGCGCCCGATTCCAGCACCAGGCGCATCATCTCCACGAGATGGCGGCGGTAGAGCCGTTCCCGGGCGGCTTCATCCAGCTCGGGGAAGCACAGCTTCAGGTTGGTGCGCACCACCGCATGCCCGCGCCAGGGCAGGAAGCGCATGAGCCAGGCCAGCGGCACGGCCAGCGCATGGAGCAGGCGCAGCGGCAGCCAGGAGAGCAGGTGCAAGAGGGCGACGGCAAGGCGTTCGATCATGGGGTTCGGGAATCCGGCTGGCGCCAGGATTGGACGAGTCGAGTCAGTGCTCTGGTGTTTTGGACAAGGCCGTGCGCGCAGTGTAGGCTCGGGTCAGTTCTGGCACGTATGGTTTCGTGATGAGGATTATAGCCACCATTGCCGTTCTTGCCGCCGCGATTGCGCTCCAGGCTCCGCCCGCGCGGGCGGACGACGCTCCTGCCTGGCCTCCGGGCATGTCCGGCCGCCTGGCGCCGGCCGAACTGCTCGCCGCCATTGTCGGCACGGCCGATGCGCTGCGTCATGAACTGATCGTCGAGTTCAACGTTCCCGTGCTGGTCGACGGCGTCGCGCTGGTCGACGAGGATGCCATCGAGGACCTGCCACTGGAGGACCATCGCCGCCAGCTGCAGGCATACGGTTTCACCGACGCCGAGATCGATGGCAGCCGCACTTTCGGCGAGATGACGGTTCCTTTCCGGATTTCCGAAGCCGTCCGCGAAGACCCGGCGGGTTTTTCCGACTACCTCGAGCGATCGGCGGCCCGGATCGAACGACTGCGCGCACCCGCGACCGTGAGCGGGGGGGCGGATCGGCTCTGCTCGGGCCTTCTGCCCGACAGCGAATGGCGTGCGCAAACGAGCCGGGCGGGCTGCGAGGTGTCCGACGAGGTGGTGTACCAATGCACGCTCACCGAAGTGGATGGAGAAAGCCGGGGCACCTGGCTGCGGGTCGAGGCGAGCGATCCCGACCGCGCAAACGATCCGGCATCCGACTGCGGCTGATCGGGGTGGGGAAATGATCGGACTGCTGCAGCGCGTCAGCGAAGCCTCGGTCCGGATTGATGGCGAGGCGGTCGGCGAGATCGGCGCCGGCCTTGTGGTGCTGGCCGGTTTTCGCCAGGGCGACAGGGTCGAGCGGATTCCGCGCTTTGTCGAGCGATTGCTCAACTATCGCGTCTTCGCCGACGATGAGGGGCGGATGAACGTGGGCCTGCGCGATGTCGGCGGCGGCCTGCTGGTCGTGCCGCAGTTCACCCTGGCGGCCGATACCAACTCGGGCAATCGACCCAGTTTCACCCCGGCTGCGCCGCCAGCCGAGGGTGAGGCGCTGTTCGCCGCGTTGGTCGAGCAGGTCGAGCGCGACTGGCCGGGCAGCGCCTTCGGCCGTTTTGGCGCCGACATGCAGGTGGCCCTGATCAACGATGGCCCGGTGACGTTCTGGCTGGAGGTGAATTGAGGGCGCCCGCGGGCCGTTACCGCGCCTGGCGATGTCGTCGAACCTGTGCCTTGCGAAATGCCGCATTCATCTGCTTGCAGGGGCCACCATGGTGAAAGCCACCGGGTCGGTGGTGGCGAGTACGCGGCCTGACGGTGTTTCCAGTCGGGCGAACAGGCGGTGCCCGCCGGGTGGGGGTGCATCAATGCTGGCCTGCAGCGAGCGCAGGGGCGCCAGCGGTTCACCGTCGAGTACCAGCGTGATCCGTGCGGTCGGCGGCACTTCGATATCAATGCCCAGCACGACCTCGAGGCCGTCGTCGGCCGCCAGCGTCAAGGCGGCGCCATCGGCGGGCTGTTCGATGCGGAAGTTCATGGCCGGTCGAGCCGCGGCCAGGGGGTCGGTTGGCTGCGTCTCGAGATCACCCTCGAGCACATTGAGCTCCGGCAGATCCATGGGCTCGGCATCGTCGTCGGGCTTGCGGTCGGTGTAGGTCACGTTGCCGTGTTCGTCTACAACGCGGTAGATCTCCTGGGCGGCCAGCGGGCCGCCGGCCAGCAGAAGCGCGGTCAATACGATGCTGATCGCTTTCATGGGCAAACTCCCGACATTCCATCCATTGTTCCATTCTACCGGGCAATGGCGGTGGAATGCCGCAGTGAAACACGATCAGGCTGCGCCGCGATCCTTTTCGAAGCGAAAAGCGTTCATCGCCCGCGCCCGCAGCCTGACCGATTGGCCCAGTTCGCCGGCGGTGGAGGTCAGCTGCCGTGATGAATCCGCCGTGTGCCGGGCCGCCTCGTTGAGCTGGCCGATGACCTCGCGAATACGCCGTGCATTGAGCGACTGCTCTGAAGAGCTCGCCGAGATCTGCTCGAGCAGCGTGGACGTCTTCTCGATGGACGGCACGATCTGCTCGAACAGCTGGCCGGCCTCCTCGGCCGTGTTTACCGAGTCGTCGGACAGTTGCGCGACCTGCTGAGCGGTGGCGCGACTGCGCTCGGCCAGCTTGCGGACTTCCGAGGCGACAACGGCAAAGCCCTTGCCCGACTCGCCCGCGCGTGCGGCCTCGATGGCGGCGTTGAGGGCCAGCAGGTTGGTCTGAGAGGCGATCTCGTCGATGCTCTGGATCTGCTCGGCGATCCGTCGCATGGCGCGCACCGTTGCGTTTACCCGCTCGCCGCCGGCGCGCGCCAGATCGGACGCCTGCCTCGCCACGGCGCTGGTCTGGCGGGCGCTGTCGTGATTGTTTTCGATCGCGGCCGCCATCTGATTCACGGTCGTCGTCGTGTCTTCGAGATTGTCGGCCTGCTGAATGGCCGATTCGTTCATTGAGCTGGCGGTTGCAGACAGGCCGTTGACGTGATCTCCGAGTGTCCACCCGGAGCGTTGGGTTTCGAGCACGGCGCTGGCCATATTGCCCGAAAGCGTACTCAGCGCGTGGTTCAGGTGGCCCATCGGGCTGCGGTGGTCGCGATAGGGCAGGTTGTACAAGTCGCCCGCGCCGATTTGCTGGCACAGGCGGATGGCCTTCTCGAGCGGTCGGCTGAAGCGGGTGCGGAAAATGACCAGTTGGGCCACCGTTGCAAGCGTGCCCGTGAAGGCCAGCGCGGCGATCAACCAGAGGCCGAGCAGCGGGCCGGCAAGGATTGCCGCGGCCAGCATGCAGGCCGCGCCGACCGCCGACAGGGCAGTGAGCTCGAACTGTCTGACCCTGCGGAGCGCCACGCCGAGACGGCCGGCGATGCCGCGGCGGATCGGGTGCCCCTCGTGCAGCGCCTGCTGCGGGCGAGTGCTCCACAGATCATTGTAGAGGCGCTCGGCCTGCTCGATTTCGCGCCGTGACGGGCCGCGACGCATCGACATGTAGCCGATCGCGCGGTTGCCCTGCCAGATCGGATTGACGTTGGCCTCCACCCAGTAATGATCACCGTTCTTGCAGCGGTTCTTTATCACCCCGCGCCAGGGTCGGCCCGCCTTGATGGTATTCCAGAAATCCGCGAACACTGCCGGCGGGACGTCCGGGTGGCGAATCATGTTCTGGGGGCTTCCCATCAGCTCGTCTTCGCTGAAGCCGCTGATTTCGATGAATGTCCGGTTGACGAAGGTGATCTTGCCGCGCAGGTCGGTCTTGGAGACGATGTACTCGCCGGGTGGGACCCGCACTTCGCGCTGAGTCACGGGCTGATTGTTCCGCATTGCCGCTTTCCGCTTCCAATGGGTGTCTGATACCGGCCTTAGCGGCCGATGCCAGCGAGTCCTTTAGCTCAGTCAGGAATGCGGGCCTGCGGCCGGGTCAGCTGGAGTAATACATGTCGAATTCGACCGGGTGTGTCGCCATGCGCAAGCGCGTGACTTCGTTCATCTTCAGGTTGATGTAGGCGTCGATCAGGTCGTCGCTGAAGACGTCGCCGGCCTTGAGAAAGTCGCGGTCGGCATCGAGCGCTTCCAGCGCCTGATCCAGAGCGTGACACACGCGCGGAATATCGCGCTCTTCTTCGGGCGGCAGGTCGTAGAGGTCCTTGTCCATGGGCGCGCCCGGGTCAATCTTGTTGATCACCCCGTCGAGGCCGGCCATCAGCATGGCCGCAAAGGTGAGGTAGGGGTTGCCGGCCGCGTCGCCGAAACGGATCTCGATGCGGCGTGCCTTGTCCGAGCTGACCCAGGGCACGCGGCAGGAGGCTGAGCGATTGCGCGCCGAATACGCCAGCAGTACCGGTGCTTCGAAGCCCGGTACCAGGCGCTTGTAGCTGTTGGTGGTCGAGTTGGCGAAGGCGTTGAGGGCGCGGGCATGCTTGAAGATGCCGCCGATGTAGTGCAGCCCCATGTCGCTCAGGCCGCCATAGCCCTCGCCGGCAAACAGATTCTTGCCGTCTCGCGACAGCGACTGATGCACGTGCATGCCCGAGCCGTTGTCGCCGACCAGGGGCTTGGGCATGAAAGTGGCCGTGCGGCCGTGGCGATGGGCGACGTTGTGGATGACGTATTTCATCATCAGCATCTCGTCTGCCTTGCGCACCAGAGTATTGAAGCGCGTGCCGATTTCGCACTGGCCGGCGGTGCCGACTTCGTGGTGGTGCACTTCCACCGGAATGCCGCAGGCTTCCAGGGTCAGGCACATCAGGCTTCTCAGATCGGCCAGCCCGTCGACCGGGGGGACCGGAAAATAGCCGCCTTTCACGCGCGGCCGATGGCCGTAGTTGCCGTCTTCGTATTGCTTGTCGCTGTTCCAGGCGGCTTCTTCGGAGTCGATGGCAAACGAACAGCCGGAAATATCGTTGTTCCAGCGCACGTCGTCAAACACGAAAAACTCCGGCTCGGGCCCGAAGAACGCCGCATCGGCCAGGCCGCTGGACTGCAGAAAGGCCTCGGCTCGCCGGGCCAGCGAGCGCGGGCAGCGGCTGTAGCCTTGCATGGTGTCGGGCTCGAGGATGTCGCAGGTCAGGCTGAGCGTCGGATATTCCGAAAACGGATCGAGGCAGGCGGTTTCGGCATCCGGCATGAGCACCATGTCGGATTCGTTGACGCCCTTCCAACCGACGATCGAGGAACCGTCGAACATCGTGCCGTCCTCGAACATGTCTTCGTCGACGGCATGGGCCGGCAGCGTGATGTGCTGCTCCTTGCCGAGCGTGTCGGAGAAGCGCAGGTCAACGAACCGGATCTCTTCTTCGCGGATTCTCTGGAGCACCTTTTCGGGGGTCATCTGGATCGGACAGCCTTGTTGGGTGACAGGGTCGGGGCCCCGGGTGCGGACTGGATATTGCGTTGACAATCCAGTCGCAGCCGATCCCCGGACAAATTTTACGCGCTTTGCGCTCGCGCCGCGAGCGCGATGTGCGCCAGCGCCCGGCGTGCCGATCCCGCGTCGGGGCGCTGGCGAACGGCCCGGGTCACAGGACGCCCTCGGGCGGCAGGCGTGAAGCCTGCTGACTGGCCTTTCCTTCGCGAAAATCGGGGAAATGCCTCAGCCTGTGACCGCCTTCTCAGACTGAAAGCGCCAACTCGTTTAAGCTGAATAGCATCCACTTTAATACTCTAGCGGTAACAAATGACCAAGAAGTTGCTGATTCCTTTTCTGCTCCTCTTTTCGGCGCCGGTGCTGGCTCTTCCCGGCCTGCCGGCCGACGTGTCGGTGGACGAGTCGGTGCCCACGCCGGCTGAAGTGCTTGGCTTCGAGCCGGGCGAGCGCCATCCGCGCCATGATCAGGTCGTGACCTATCTGCGGCGCCTGGCTGCTCACTCCGACCGCGTCCATCTCGAGGAAATCGGGCGCACGCACGGCCAGCGACCGCAGCTGTTGCTGACTTTCGCCAGCCCCGAGCGCCTGGCCCGTATCGATGAGATTCGTGCTGGACGCAAGAACGCCGCGCACAACGGAGAAGGGCCGCCCGTGGTCTGGATGGGCTACTCGGTGCACGGCAACGAGGCCTCCGGCGTGAGCGCTGCACTGGTCATGGCCTGGTACCTGGCCGCTGGCGAGGATGAACGCGTTCAGCGCTGGCGCGACGAGCTGGTGATGGTCATGGAGCCGGCCATCAATCCCGATGGCATCGATCGTTTCGCTCATTGGGTCAACATGCACCGCGGCAACCATCCCTCTTCGGATCCCGCTGATCGCGAACATGCCGAAGGCTGGCCGAACGGGCGCACCAACTATTACTGGTTCGACCTCAACCGCGACTGGTTGCCTGTGGTTCACCCGGTTTCGCAGAACCGCCTGCGCCATTATCAGATGTGGCGTCCGCATGTGATTACCGACCACCATGAAATGGGGCGCAACAGCACGTTCTTTTTCCAGCCCGGTATTCCCGAGCGCACCAACCCGCTCATTTCCGATGCCAATCAGCAGCTGACTGCCGACATCGCCGAGTTTCACGGCCGCATTCTGGATTCCGCCGGCCAGCCCTATTACGCGCGCGAGTCCTTCGACGACTTTTATGTCGGCAAGGGTTCGACCTATCCGGACGTGACCGGTGGCATCGGAATCCTGTTCGAGCAGGGCTCCAGCCGCGGCGTGATTCAGGACAGCAAATACGGCCTCAAGCGCTTCAACGACACGGTGGCCAACCAGGTGCGCACCAGCATCTCGACGCTTGATGCCGCGGCGTCTCATGCCGACGACCTGGTCGAGTATCAGCAGCGCTTCTTTGCCGATGTGCAGGACCGGGCCGGCAGCTGGGAGCAGGCAGGCTGGCTGATCGGCGATGGCGGTGACCCGGCGCGCGCCCATGGCCTGATCGAGATGCTGCTCAATCATGACGTGACAGTGCGCCCGGTAGAGGAGTCGGTCGAGATCGGCGACACCCGTTTCGGCCCCGGCTCGGCCTGGGCCATACCGGCTGACCAGGACCGCTTCCTGCTGCTGACCTCCATGTTCGAGGCGGTCACCGAGATGGAGATCGAAACCTTCTACGATGTTTCCGCCTGGCCGATGGCAATGGCGCATGATCTGCCGTTGACGACGGCACGCCGTCTGCCGAAAACCGGTGCTGCGCTGACGCAAGCGCCGAGCCACGCAACAGCGGCGGTCAACAGTGATGCCATGGCCTGGCTGGTGCCCTGGAACCAGTATCGTGCCGACGCCCTGCTGGCCGCGCTGCTGGCCGACGGCTATCGGGTGCAGGTGCTGACCAAGGCCGCGACTCTGGCAGTCGATGGCCGCGATCGCGCCTTCGAGCAGGGCAGCCTGGTTGTCCATGCCGGTATTCAGCCGCAGGAGCTCGACCCGGTCGGTGCACGTCTGGCCGGGCTGGCCGAGCAGCACGGGGTTGATGTTGTGAGCGCCGATCGGGGCATGGCCTCCTCAGGCGTCGATCTGGGCTCGCCGTCGGTACCGGTGCTCGAGCCGATCAGCGCGGCCATGCTGACCGGTCCGGGCGTCAGTGCCTATGCCGCCGGCGCCGTCTGGCACTTCTTCGACACTCGCCTGGCGCAGCCGCTGGCCCAGCTCGACGCCGCGCGACTGAGCCGTGGGCAGCTGGAAGAGCACACGCACCTGATCGTGCCGACAACAGGCTGGAATGGCTCGCTCGATGACTCGACCAGACGCGTCATTGCCGCCTTCGTCAAGGACGGCGGCACCGTCGTGGCTTTTGGCAGCGGCGCGGAAGTGGTCGAATCGCTGGAGCTGGACTGGCAGTTTGCCGCTGACGAGAAATCCGAAGAAGACGCCAGCGGCGATATGCAGCGTCGCGCCTACGGTGATTATCAGCAGGACTTTGCCCGTGAGCTGATCGGCGGCAGCGCGCTGCAGATCGACCTGGATCTGAGCCATCCATTGGCCTGGGGTTATACCGATAAGGATCTGGTGCTGTTTCGCCAGGGCACCCACCGCCTGCGCGCCGTTGACAACCCCTACGCCCAGGTGGGCGTGTATGCCGATGCCCCCCTGGCTGCCGGTTATCTCTCGGCCAAGAACCGCCAGAAGCTGGCCGGTGCGCCGGCCATCAGCGTCAGCCGCCACGGCGCCGGCACGGTGGTGCGCATTGCTGACGAGCCGCTGTTCCGCGGCTACTGGCGGGGTGGTGAGAAGCTGTTTGGCAACACGCTGTTCTTCAGCCAGTTGATCTCGCCGACGAAACTGCCCGAGTGATCGTGTTGATCGGCGGGTGGCCGACCGTTGCGGTGGGCCACCCGCTGAACCCTCAGACGATGCGCGAGAAACGGCCGCTTGACTGTCCGGCTGGCGCCAGGTAGGCGTCGAAGATCCGGGCGATCGCGCGCAGAAACAGCAGACCGTTGGCCGTGACCTTGAAACCGTCTGCGTCGCACTCGATCAGGCCGGCGTCGGCCAGCGACTGCAGCTGCTCGAGTTCTTTGGCGAAATAGTGTCGGAACACCAGCTGGTAGTCGCGTTCGATGTCGTGATACGCCAGTGCCCCATTGCACATGATGCGTTCGATGACGTCGGCGCGCAAACGGTCGTCGGTATTGCGGGTCAGACCGCGCGCGGTCGGCAGGCGCCCCTCGATCAAGGCAACGACCCATTCTTCAAGCTGACGGTGATTCTGGGCGAAACTGTCGCCGATCTGGCTGATCGCGCTGGGGCCGAAGCTGACCAGGTCGAGGCCGCCGTGGGTCGAATAGCCCTGGAAGTTGCGCACCATGGTGCCGTTTTTCTTGGCCTGAACCAGCGAGTCTTCAGGTTTGGCAAAGTGATCCATGCCGATGAATTCGTAGCCGGCATCGAGCAGCCGCGCGAGCGTGTTGCGGAACACGCCCAGCTTGGTTGCAGGGCTTGGCATCTGTTCGATGTCGATCTGGCGCTGGGCCTTGAACAGGTGCGGCAGGTGGGCATAGTTGAACAGCGAGATCCGATCGGGGTCCATGCTGATGATCGACTCGATGGTCTTGGAGAATCCGGTCGTGGTCTGCATCGGCAGACCGTAGATCAGATCGACGCTGATCGACTCGAAGCCGACGCCGCGGGCGGCGCCGATCACCGCGCTGACCATGGCGGTGTCGTGAATCCGGTTGACCGCCTTCTGCACCTGCGGGTCAAGGTCCTGTACGCCGACCGAAATGCGGTTGAAGCCGATGTTGCGCAGCTCGCGGATGCCGGCCGGATCGACGGTGCGTGGATCGACCTCCAGGCCCAGTTCGGCATCGGGCGCGAACTGGAAATGAGTCCGCAACAGTGCCATGAGCTGGCGAACCTGGTCAGTGCGCAGGAAAGTGGGCGTGCCGCCGCCCAGGTGCACCTGGCGAACGGTTCGATCGCGGTCGAAGCGCGGCGCGACCAGCCGCAACTCCTTTTCCAGATTGACCAGAAACTCCTGGCCAGCCGTGGCCGAGCGCGTGATGACGCGATTGCAGGCACAGTAAAAACAGGGGCTGGCGCAAAATGGCACGTGCACATAAAGCGACAGGCCGGCGGGCATCGGCAGGCCGTTGCTGTCGGCAATGGCTGCTTCGAGCTCGGCTGGACCGAAATCCTCGCTGAACTGTACCGCGGTGGGGTACGAGGTGTAACGCGGACCCTCGCCACCGTATTTCGCGATCAGCTCGGCGTCGAAACTGGGGCGCATGAGTTGAGACATGGTGATCTGAATGCAGACGGTAGTGTTGATCAGGGCTCAAGCGTAGTCCCACACTCTGGGAGCCGACTTGACCATCGTCAAAAAGACCAAAGTCGCCTGCGGCCGGTGTTCTGGTACATTCAACGCCTGAATTCGAGCCGAGCCCGGAGTGAAAGCGTGATTCGCCCAATTCTGCATGTTCTTGTTCTGTTGTTTCCCGGCCTGGTTCTGGCCGGTCCCGATGCCCCCGATGCGGTTGCCATCGAAGAAGTGCTGGCGCTCGCTCCTCTGCCTGTCGATGCCGAGCTCATGGCCGAGGCAGGCCATGCCGACGGGCTGCGGCGGGCGCTCATCGGAAAGCTGAGCGAACAGCCACTGCCACGGCCCTCGCAATCCGTTGCGGCCTTCGGGCGCGAGCTGGGCTGGCAGTCGGCGGCCGTGGATGAGCTGGACAGCGAACGGCAGCTGCAGTTGTGGTGGTTCCAGCTCGAGACCGAGCGCTTTGTCCGTGGTGAGCTCGAGATCAGCGGCCTGCGCAATGCCGGGGTATTCATCGATGGCGAGACGGTCGAAGCAGGAGATCAGGGGTATGCGCTGGATCTGCGTAACGGCAGCCACGGCGTCTGGGTTGTGCACGAGGGCGCCGCAGACAACGCCACGCCGTCGCTGGCCTGGCAGGGGCGTTCCGAGGTTGACCGCGTGCGCGCGCACACCCGGCCGGTGCGCCGCGTGTCGGCACAGCGCCTGACCAACGCCGAGACCGTTGACCGCATGGCCATTTCACCGGATGGACGCTATCTGGCGCTGGCCTTCGAGCGCCGCGACGAGCTGGCCGACAGCGATGTCCGCCGCCTCGCGATTCGCGATCTGCAGACCGACCGCATCGTGCGGCAATGGACGGGCCAGGCGCCCGCAGCCCTGGCCTGGAGCCCGGACGGTTCGAAGCTGGCCGTCCAGACCGGCAACAGCCTGTGGCTGCACGAGCGCGATAGCGGCCGGGTTCGGCCGGTGCTGCTCGAGCACGCGGGCATTGGCAGTTGGCGCTGGCATTCCGATTCGGCGTCAATCCTGTTTGCCTGGACCCGCAAGGACGAAACCGATACCGACAAGCGCCGCCGCCTGCGCTCGCTTGAAGATCGCTGGGCGGGTTTTCGCGATGCCAGCCAGCTCCATCAGGTTGATGTGGCCAGCGGCATGGTACGCGCGCTGACCGCCGAGCCGCACTCGGTCACGCTGCACGATGTGGTTGGCGGTCGGGCCTTGCTGTCGCAGCCGATCATCGACTACGAGGAAGCGCCGCACAGCCTGACCCGCGTGTTCGAGCTTGCGCTCGACGACGGTCGCCAGACCGACATCGCGCGCTTGCGTCATTTCAACGACATACGCTATGCCGAAGATGGCTACTGGCTGCTGGCCGGGCCGTCCCTGGCAGCCGGCGATGGCGATATCACGCCGGCGGAGGTTGCGCCCAACGACTTCGATACACAGCTCTACCTGCTTTCGGTTGATGGCACGCAGGCGACCAGTGCAAGCCGCGATTTCGACCCCGCCCTGACCGCGATCGAACGCCTGGCTGACGGCAATCTGCTGCTCTCCGCGATCTCGGGTGAAGAGGTCGCGCTGGTTCACTTCGATGTGGCGTCCCGGCGACTGGAAATCATCGACACCGACCTGGCGGTAATGGAGTCGTTTGTCGCTTCGCGCACCTCACCGCCGACCATCGTCGCCCGCGGCAGCGATGCTGATGCGCCGCAGCGCGTCCATCGTGTCGGCCTCGAGGGGGATATCCGGACGCTGGTCGATTCCCGCCAGAGCGCCTATGCAGACGTCGTGTTCGGCGAAGTGCACGACTGGCGCTTCAACAACGCTGACGGCATCGAAATCGATGGCCGCTATTATCTGCCCCCGGATTTCGACCCCGACGGCAGCTATCCGCTGATCGTCTACTATTACGGCGGCACCACGCCGGTCAATCGCCAGTTCACCGGGCGCTATCCGTTCAACCTCTGGGCAGCCAACGGCTACGTCATCTACGTGGTCCAGCCGCGCGGCGCCATTGGTTATGGCCAGGACTTTTCGGCAAGGCACGTCAACGCCTGGGGCGACTACGCTGCCGCCGATATCATCGAGGGCACGCAGAAATTCGTCGCGGCCCACGACTTTGTTGACCGGGAAAGAATCGGCAACATGGGCGCCAGTTACGGCGGCTTCATGACCATGTATCTGGCAACGAAAACCGATCTGTTTGCCGCCTCGATCTCGCACGCCGGCATCAGCGCGCTGACCAGCTACTGGGGCGAAGGCTGGTGGGGTTGGGCCTATTCCGGCAGCGCCAGCCGCGGCAGCTTCCCCTGGAACAACCGCGAGCTCTATGTCGAGCACAGCCCGATCTACCATGCCGACCGGATCAATACCCCGCTGCTGCTGCTGCACGGTGATTCCGACACCAACGTGCCGCCGGGGGAAAGCGCCAACATGTTTACCGCGCTCAAGCTGCTGGGGCGCGAGGTCGAGATGGTCGAGTTCACCGGCGAAGACCACTGGATCCTTGACCGCGAAAAGCGCTATGTCTGGTGGGACAGCATCCTGGCCTGGTACGACAAGTGGCTCAAGGACGAACCCGAGTGGTGGCAGTTCCTTTATCCGGAGTCATGATCATTACGCAAGAGCCGCGAAGTACGCAGAGAATCAAAATCGAAATCTGATTGACGCAAAGGTTTGTCCTTTCCCGCAGCCCCGCCTGAGGCCAGCTCTCAGAGCGCGTCTAGGTGACGCACTCGACGAGAAACTGCATCCAGGGATGGTCGATGGCGTGGGCCAGCCACGGGCCGGCGGCGATGAGCAGCCCGGTGAGCGCCAGTAGCACGGCGGCCAGTCGGCGCAGGCCGGGCCGGTTGACCGCCGAGCGGAACTTCAGCATCAAAAGCCCGCTGCCAAGCAGCAGCGGCACGGTGCCGACGCCAAAGGCGACGATCATGGTGCTGGTGGCCAGGGGGTCGGCCAGCATGACGGCGGTGGCGACCACGGTATAGAGCAGGCCGCAGGGCAGAAAGCCCCACATCAGCCCCAGCCCGATGGCGTTATCGAACGAGCGCACCGGCAGAAACTTCGCGAAGACCGGCATCATCCGCCGGGTCAGCGGCGCGGCAATCTGGCCAGCCACGTCGCGAAAGCGGCCGGGCAGGGCGATGTAGATGGCCATCAGCACGATGATGCCCCCCAGCAGCCAGCGCATGATCTGTGGCGCGGCCTCGGGCATGGCGGCTGCCGGCAGCATGCCCAGGCCGGTGGCGAGCAGGCCGATGGCCAGATAGCTCGCGATACGCCCGACGTGGAAACCGATGGCCAGCGCTCCGCGGCCGGCAGGAATCTGGGCATGCAGCAGGCCGACGATGCCGCCACACATGCCCAGGCAGTGCGTCGACCCGAACAGGCCGGCCAACAGGCCGGTGAGCAGGGCAGTTTCAGCGTTCATGGCCCGACCAGTCTACGACCGCGACCGGCCGGAGTGGTGACGATAGGCAGAACGCCGTGACGCCGGCCGAGGACGGCCGGCGTCTGGAGGGAAAGCTCGGGCGCGTTATCGGCGCTGCGCCAGCGGGCCCGAAGCGACTCTTTTTCCGATCAGCCGCGTGTGCGCAGCACGCCGAAGCCCAGCAGTGCCAGCAGGCCGGTCAGGGTGATCAGCATCCAGGGCCCATTGACCGGCACCGAGATGGCCGGCGCGCCACCGTCACAGCTTCCGGGCACGGTTTCGGGATAGAACGGATCTTCGCTGAACAGAGCCGCGCTGCCGGTGGTGGGGCCGTCGTAGATAGTGACACCGACGCCGGGCGCGCCAACTCCGACCAGACCTTCGAAGGTCAGGGTTACGTTAACGGTCCGGGTTTCACCCACGGGCACTGAAACAACTTCGAAAGCCACTTCCGAGCTGTCGTCCCAGATGGAAAAACGGATTTGATCATTGCCGCCGCCGAGGTCATTGGTGCCCTCGATTTCGGCGGTGATGTTGATGGTGACAAAGGAGCAGTCCCCCGGGCCGCCGTCGGTTTCCGTGCCGGTGATGCTGACATTGCCGGCAACGGCGCGCGCCGACGGCGGCGGCGTGCCGCCCGTGTTGTTGGCCAAAGCGGTGCCGGCGAGCAGCAGGCCGCCCAAAATCGCGATCAGATATTTCATGGTGCATTCACTCCCTGAGAGTCGTTGATTTATTTGCATTGCAGCCAGCCGCGGGTCAGAACTGCCGGGCGCGGCGGGCTCTCATCAATAACGAGAATCCGCGCCGGAATCCGACACGTCTGGCAATAATGCGTGGACGGGATGGCGGCTGTCAATCAAAAATGAGAGCCGCATCGCACTCAGGGGGTGGTTTTGCTTTATGGCGTGCTATCTGCGCGCTGAGGTGGCGATCAATTCGTCCCGGATCCAGTGGATTTCCCGTGTGGATGCTTTCAATCTTCCCTTTGCGCTGCCTGTCCGCCCGTGGTGTCCGGACCTTCGGCCTGCTCTGCCGCATCGCCGTCGCGACGCGGGCTTCTGGCGCCGGGGCGGTCGTCCTCGTCGAGGATATCGAGCGCCGGGGTGTCGAGATCGTCGAACTGATCGTTGCGTACGGCCCAGAAAAAAGCGCCGATGGCCAGAATCATCAGCAGCACTGACAGCGGGATGAGGACGTAGATGATATTCATCGGGTTCAGGTGTGAAGTGTGAAGGGTCAGGGATTGGGGGCCGGGGTTGGTTGTTGGGGTGAGGGCTCCAGGGGCAGTCCGGGGCTGGGGTGGTTGTTGGGCAGGTGGCCGGCCCGGCGGCCGTTGGCGACCACGATCAGGCTCGATATCGACATGCCGATGGCAGCCGCCCAGGGGGGAACGAAACCGCAGGCGGCCAGCGGCAGGGCGAGTATGTTGTAGCCAAACGCCCAGGCCAGATTCTGACGGATCACGCCGACCACGCGCGGGGCCAGTTCGAAGACCTGGCTGGCGCGGCCCAGCGTTCGCCCGGTGATGACCAGGTCGGCCTGGGTGCGGGCGATGTCAGCACCTTCGGCGAGCGCCAGGGAAACATCGGCGCCGGCCAGTACGGGGGCGTCATTGATGCCGTCGCCCACCATGGCAACGCGCGCGCCTGCGGCCTGCAGGCGCTGCACCAGCTGGAGCTTGTCGGCCGGCTGCAGATCGCCCTCGAACTGCCGGATACCCAGGCGCCGGGCCATGCGCGCAACGTTCTCGGTGCGGTCGCCGGAGGCCAGCAGCACATGGATTCGGCGCGCCTTGAGCTGCTCGATGAGCTCGACAGCGCCTTCGCGCAGCGGGCTGTCGAGCCGTATCCATGCCAGCAGCCTGGACTGGTCGGCCAGTGCGATCCACTGTCCGTCTCCTGGCGCCGACAGATCCTGCCCCAGCCGCTGTGAAATCCAGGCGGGTTTGCCCAGCGCCAGCTCGTGGCCGTCCACCGTGCCCCGCACGCCGGCGGCTGTCACCGCTTCGGCCCGGGCCACGGCGCCGCCGTCGTCGTGGTCTTCGAAGGCCGTTGCCACCGGGTGGCGGCTGACCCGTTCCAGACGGCCGGCCAGACGGAGCGTGTGTTCATGATCCAGCTGGGGGTCGTCGATACGCACCTCGGCCACGCGCATTTCCGGCTGCGTGAGGGTGCCGGTCTTGTCGAGTACCACGTGGCTGATCCCCGGCAGCTTTTCCAGTACATTGCTGCCGGTGGTCAGCACCCCCAGGCGGGCAAATCCGCGCGCGGCCGAAGCCAGCGCCACCGGCGTGCCCAGGGCCAGGGCGCAGGGGCACGACACCACCAGTACGGAGATGACGATCGGCAGCATGCGCTGGGAGTCCAGCTGCCACCAGACCAGGGCAGTCGCCGCCGCGCCGCTGAGAACGAAGGCGACGAACCAGCCGGCGATGCGGTCGGCCACCTGCGCCAGGCGTGGCTTGTGGCCGCGAGCCTGTTCAAGCAGCTCGACGATGCCGGCAAGCACCGTGGACTGCCCGACTTCTCCGACCTCGACCACCAGCTGGCCGTCGCGCAGCAGCGAGCCGGCGAGTACCGACTCCCCCGCGCTGCGCCTGCGCGGGCTCGACTCGCCTGAAAGCAGGGATTCGTCGACCATGGCGCGGCCGTCCATGATGCGGCCGTCGGTCGGTATCGTTTCACCGGCGCTGACCTGAACGCGGTCGCCAGGCTCGAGTTCGACCAGGGCGACGGCTTCCGGGGCACCGTCCGGGTTCAGTCGGCGCGCCGCAGCCGGCAGCGAGCGTGCCAGCGCCGAATGCACGGATCCGGCGCGCTGGCGCGTCACCAGTACGGCGTAGCGCCCCAGCAGCAGAAAGAAGATGAACATCACCACCGAGTCGAAATACGCCTCGCCGGCATCGAGCAGCGTGGTGTAAATGCTGGCTGCGAGCGTCAGCAGCATGGCTGTGGCCACCGGTACGTCCATGCCCATGCTGCGGCGCCTGAGCGTGCGCCAGGCCGATTGATAGAAGATCCGCCCGGAGTACAACGCAATCGGAACGGCAACCACCATGCTGATGAGCTGAAAGAAGCGCTCACTGGTGGGATCGATGTCCTGGAAAGCGCCGATATAGCCGGCCAGGGCGTAACTCATGACCTGCATCATGCCCAGGCCGGCCACGACAATCGCCTTGAGGAGCTGTCGGCGCTCGGTTCGGTCGCGCAGTTCACCCGCCCGGGGCGAGTCCAGATGCGGTCGGTAGCCAAGCGCGGCCAGGCGCGTGGCCACTTGGCTCAGCGGCGTGCGTTCGGGGTCGAAGTGCAGGCGGGCGCGCCCGTCACCGATGTCGATCTGGATTTCGGCCACGCCGTCGAGCTCGCCGACAAAGCGCTTGATCAGCCAGCTGCAGGCCGCGCAGTGGACGTTCTCCAGCACCAGGGTGATCGTCGCCAGCCCCTTGCCGTCAGCGCGCGCATAGTGATGCCGGATGGCGTCACGGTCCCAGGCGCTGTAGTCGCCCGGGCGGTCGGCGGCGTCCGGGCGCTGGGGCAGGGCATCGCGAAAATCGTAATAGCGATCGAGGCCGGCCTGATCGATAAGAGTGGCCACGGCCTGGCAGCCGTGGCAGCACATCGGCCGTGGCTGGCCCGCAATGGTGGCCTGGAGGTCGACGCCGTGGGGCACCGGCTCACCGCAGTGCCAGCACGCCGCCGCAAGGCTCACAGCGGCTCCGGTTCGAGCCCGATCCGGCCGTTGACGGTGCCGGAGTAGCGCCCGGCAAGCCACCAGCTTTGCTGCAGGTCGCTGAGGATGACGCGAGCGCGCCCCGGCGGCGCCATACTGCCCAGCTCGGCCAGCCAGTGCCCGCTATCCACGCGGTGGGCGACCACAGAGATGTCGCGCTCGGCGTTGACCGGGTGCTGAAAGCGCAGCAGCAGCTGTTTCGGCAGCGCTTCGATCTGCAGCGCGTCGAGCACCAGTTCGGCCTGGTTATCGCTCACCAAAAGGCTCGCGCTCAGGCCGAGTTCGGTGGCCCGTGTGCTGCGCTCGCGCGTGTTGACCATCGTCTTGCCCAGCGGCTGGTAGTCGCCGGTCACCATCTGCGGGGCATTGTTGAGGCCGATGATCAGTACGCCGGTGCCCGAAGCCAGGCCCATTACCAGAATTGCCAGGATGAACCACACCCAGAACTCGCGGTACCAGGGGTGCGCTTCATTCGCGCTCACTTCAGGATTCATTCAGTTACTCCAGTGCACGAGCCGGGATGAAGAAGCGGGTTTCGGTCTGGTTGAGCACCGTGCCTTCTGCATCGCTGGTGATGATCATGATTTCATGCATGCCGGCGCGTGCGTTTTCAATTGGCAGGCCAACGGTCAGCGGCTGGTTGGCGACCTCCGACGGGGCGATATTCACCGGCGTGGTCGGCTCGATCACGCGCAGGCCGGTCATGGACTGGCCCTGTACCTCGATGCTGACGGCAAGGTCACGCTCGGTACGGTTGGACAGCTTGAGGGTGTAGGGGTTCTCCAGCGTCTGTTCGGTTACCCGGTGCAGCGCGGTGCGGTCGCGCAGCACGTCCACCAGCAGCGGCTCGCGGCCGGTGAGAACCAGGCCAACCAGCGCGGCAAGCGCCAGCAGTGCAGCCAGATAAATGAAGATACGCGGCCGGAAAATGCGGGTGGGCTTTCCGGTCATGGCGTTTTCGGTGGTGTATCGAATCAGCCCGCGGGGGTAACCCATGCGGTCCATAACGTCATCGCACACGTCAATGCATGCGGCACAGGCAATGCATTCGATCTGCAGGCCGTCGCGAATGTCGATGCCGGTCGGGCAGACCTGCACACAGCCCATGCAATCGATACAGTCGCCCAGGCCCAGCTCGGCCTGGTCGGCTGTCTTCTTGCGCGGGCCGCGTGGCTCTCCGCGGTTGACATCGTAGGAGATGACCAGCGAGTCATCGTCGAACATGGCCGACTGGAAGCGCGCATACGGGCACATGTACTTGCAGACCTGCTCGCGCAGGTAGCCGGCGTTGCCGTAGGTAGCAAAGGCATAGAAGAACAGCCAGAAGGTTTCCCAACCGCCCAGGTTGAACTCGAGCAGGCGCAGGCCGAGGTCGCGGATCGGAACGAAAAAGCCGACGAAGGTGAAACCGGTCCACAGGGCAAAGGTGATCCAGAGGAACTGCTTGGCTGACTTGCGGCCGATCTTTTCGCGGTTCCATGGGCCCTGGTCGAGCTTCATGCGCTTGTTGCGGCGGCCTTCGGTGATGCGCTCGAGCCACAGGAAGACTTCGGTCCAGACCGTCTGCGGGCAGGCGTAGCCGCACCACAGCCGCCCGGCCAGGGCGGTGAAGAAAAACAGCGTCAGCGCGGCCATGGCCAGCAGCAGCGCCAGAATGATCAGATCCTGCGGCCACAGCGTGAGGCCGAAGATGTGGAACTGACGGTTGACCAGATCGAACAGAACGACCTGCTGGCCGTTGATGCTGAACCAGGGCAACAGGTAATAGAGCCCCAGCAGCACCCACACGGCGATGACCCGCAGGCGGGCAAAGCGGCCCTTGATCTCGCGCGGGTAGACCTTGGCCTGCTTGACGTAGAGCGGAATGGTTTCCTGGCTTGCGCCGTTGCTCATTTATGCATCCTGCTGTTGAAACGACTGGCCGGCCGCAGCAGCAGCCAGGTGAACAGGCTCGAGCCCGCAGTGGCTCCCCAGAACAGGAAAAAGCCGATGGTGTAGCCGGTCATGCGACCGATTTCGAGCTCGGGGAAGGTCATGTCCCGCAGCGTCAGCGGGTCGACGATGGCGAAGAACACGATTGTGGCGATGCCGGCGGCGAAGAACGACGGCCAGAGAATGGCCCCCATGCGCTGGGCCAGGGGGCGCGGCGGAAAATCGATATCAACTCTGGTCATCGTCTTGCTGGCTCAGGCTGAGGACGTAGGCGGCAACCAGCCGGGTGCGGATGTCGCCCAGCAGCTCCTGCTGCGCCGGCATCACGCCGTTGCGGCCTTCGCGAATGGTTTCACGGATGGTGTCCAGGTCGCCGCCATAGGTATAGACGCCGGCGGTCAGGTCGGGTGCACCGAGATGAATGTTGCCGGTGCCGTCCGGGCCGTGGCAGGCGGCACAGTTCTGCTGGAACAGCTTTTTGCCGGCCGCGGCCATGGTGGCGTCGACGCGGTTGCCGGCCAGCTGTTGCGCATATACCGCAACCCGGGTCACGCCCTGTTCACCCAGGCTGTCCCCCAGGGGCGGCATGATCGCCTGACGGCCGGACTGAATCGTCTCCAGCACGCGCTCGGGGCTGCCGCCCCAGATCCAGTGCTGGTCGGTCAGGTTGGGGTAGCCCTCGGCGCCGCGGGCATCCGAGCCGTGGCAGGTCGAGCAATTGTGGGCAAAGACGTTGCGGCCGACACGCAAGGCTTCTGCATTGCCGGTCAGCTGCTCGACGGGTCGGGCGGCGAGCTCGGCAAAGCGGGCACGAAACGCTTCATCGGCGCGTGCCATCTCGGCCTGATACTGATTTTCCTGCGTCCAGCCCAGCGTGCCTTCGTAACGGCCCAGGCCCGGATACAGCACCAGATAACCCAGCGAGAAGATGACGCTGCCGTAAAACAGCCACAGCCACCAGCGCGGCATGGGGTTGTTGTACTCGCGCAGGTCCTCATCCCACACGTGCGTGGTGGTCTCGCCATGCTCGTCATGCGCTTGTGACTGCACGCGCGCGCGGCCGGTGGCGATAAACAACCACACCAGCCCGGCGGTGAAGCCCAGCGTGATGAGGACGACATACCAGTGCCAGAAGGCGCTCATGATGAATTCTCCTTGTCCTTGCGATCGTCAACCTTTTGGCGTTCTTCCTGCCTGCGCCGGTCGTCTTCCTCCAGCGGCAGGTTGGCCTGTTCGTCAAAGTCTTCCTTGCGCTTGATGAAGAACACCCAGATGACGATGGCCACAAAGGCGATCATGGCAATGGCCGTGATCAGTCCGCTGCTCATGAACCGCCTCCCTGCGTGGCTGCGTTGCCGTTGGCAGTGTGCTGGCCGGTCCATTCCGTGCCCAGCCCCTGCAGGTAGGCGATCACCGCTTCCAGCTCGGTGCGGCCGGCAACCTCATCCGCGGCGGCTTCGATCTGCTCGTCGCTGTAGGGGTGGCCCATGCGCTGAAGCACGCGCATGCGCTTCTGGATCGACTGCGGGTCGACGAAGCGCTCGGCCAGCCAGGAGTAGGCCGGCATGTTCGATTCGGGTACCACGGCACGCGGATTCAGCAGGTGCAGCTCGTGCCAGTCGTCGCTGTAGCGTCCGCCCACCCGGGCCAGGTCCGGGCCGGTTCTCTTGGAGCCCCACTGGAACGGGCGGTCATAGACGAACTCGCCGGCGACCGAATAGTGGCCGTAGCGCTCGGTTTCGGCCCGGAACGGACGAATCTGCTGGCTGTGGCAGTTGTAGCAGCCTTCCGAGACGTAGACATCACGGCCGGCCAGGCGCAGCGGGCTGTGGGGCTCAACGCCTTCGGCCGGCTCGACCACGGCGGCCTTGAACATCAGCGGGATGATCTCGACCAGGCCGCCGAAGCTGATGGCGACCACGATCAGGATGGCCATCAGGCCAATGTTCTTTTCGATCTTGTCATGCATGCTAGCCATGAATCATTTCTCTCCTGAGATCAGGCGTGTGCCGGTGCCTTGACCGGCACGTCCAGGTTGTCCGTTTCGCGCATCTGCCAGGTCTTCCAGATGTTGTAGAACATGATGAACATGCCCGAGAGGAAGACGAGTCCGCCCAGCAGGCGCAGCATGTAGTAAGGCTCGGTCTGCTGTAGCGCCTCCACGAAGGTGTAGGTCAGCGTGCCGTCATCGTTGAAGGTGCGCCACATCAGGCCCTGCATCACGCCGGCGATCCACATGGCGGTGATGTAGAGCACCGTGCCGATGGTGGAGACCCAGAAGTGCCACTCGATCAGGCGCGTGGAGTACATCCTGTCGACGCCGAAAACGCGCGGCGCCAGGCCGTAGATCGAGCCGATGGTGATCATGGCCACCCAGCCCAGCGCGCCGGCATGTACGTGACCAATGGTCCAGTCGGTGTAGTGCGACAGCGCGTTGACCGTCTTGATCGACATCATCGGCCCCTCGAAGGTCGACATGCCGTAGAAGCTCAGGGCGACGATCAGGAAGCGCAGGATGGGATCGGTTCGGAGTTTGTGCCAGGCGCCCGAGAGGGTCATGATGCCGTTGATCATGCCGCCCCAGCTGGGCGCAAACAGCATCAGTGAAAAGACCATGCCCAGCGACTGCACCCAGTTAGGCAGCGAGGTGTAGTGCAGGTGGTGTGGCCCGGCCCACATGTAGATCGCGATCAGTGACCAGAAGTGCACGATCGACAGGCGATAGGAATACACCGGCCGCCCGGCCTGCTTGGGCACAAAGTAGTACATCATGCCGAGAAAGCCGGCGGTCAGGAAAAAGCCCACCGCGTTGTGGCCGTACCACCACTGCACCATGGCATCGACCGTGCCGGAATAAATCGGATAGGAGTGCAGCCAGTCGGTGGGAACGGCCAGATTGTTGACAATGTGCAGCACCGCAATCGTCAGGATGTAGGCGCCGAAGAACCAGTTGGCCACGTAGATATGGCGCACCCGACGCTTGGCAATGGTGCCGAAGAACACCACGGCATAGGCCACCCACACCGCGGCGAGCAGAACCGCCACCGGCCAGATCAGTTCGGCGTACTCGCGGCTCATGGTGTAGCCCAGCGGCAGCGTGATCACCGCGCTGACGATGACGACCTGCCAGCCCCAGAACGTGAACGCCGCCAGGCTGTCGGAAAACAGTCGCGTGTGACAGGTGCGCTGGACGACGTAATAGCTGGTGGCAAAGAGTCCGGAGCCGCCAAAGGCGAAGATCACGGCATTGGTATGCAGCGGCCGCAGGCGGCCATAGCTCAGCCAGGGAATGCCGGCCCCGAGCTCGGGCCAGATCAGCTGCGCTGCGATGAGCACGCCGACGAGCATGCCCACGATGCCCCAGATCACCGTTGCCCAGGTGAACTGCCGGACAACGCGGTCGTTATAGGTGGTGGAATTCGCCATTAATGGATCCCTTCAATGGTTGGTCGATACTGAAAAATCGAGTGCTGCAAATTATCGTTAGTGAATGCGGCCGGATTCTTGACCAGAATCAATCCCCGACGCTTCCAGTCGGCCAGGCGGTATGATTGCCGGGATGAGTCCGATCTCCACTTTCCGCTGCCGCTTGCGCTCATGAGCCGACTCAGCGTCAATGACTGGCTGCTGACCGAATCGTTTCGTCATCTGGAAGAGCGTTGCGGTCGCCTGGCTGACCAGGCTGCCGTCGTGGTCGCTCGCGATCGCGGCGGCGACCTGGCGCAGCGCATCCGCGCGCGCGCTGCGGCTCTGGATCCGGCACCGGCCATCCGTGCCGACATTCTTCGTTTGCGCCGGGCCCTGGTCTGGCTGGGTGTTGGCATGGCCGGCCTCGGTGCCCTGGCCGGCGCGATCGCGGCGCGGGCCACGGTGGCCGAAAGTCGCGTCGATATCCTGCTCGCGGCGGCGGCGCTGTTGCTTGTTCCCACCCTGATGTTGTTGCTCTGGGCGGTCTTGATGGCTTGGGGTCACGGCCGCGCCGGCCCCCCCAGCCTGGCGGGCAGCGTTGCTGGTCGCGTGCTGCGGTGGCTGGCGCCAAGGCTGCTTGCTTCGCCGCATGCAGCCGATGTGATGGCGGCCTTCGCTTCGCTGCCGGGTACCGGCTGGGGACGCTGGGTGTTGAGTGCTGTCGGTCACGGATTCTGGCTCGGCTATGCCCTGGGCGCCTTTGGCGCTCTGGTCGTTTTCTTCTCGGTGGTTCAATATGAACTGATATGGGGGACGACGCTGCTCAGTGATCACAGCGTTGTTCAGCTGGTGCAGGGGTTGGCGGCCTGGCCGGAAATCCTTGGTTTCATGCCCGAGGCGGATGAAGCCTGGATTGTTGCCGGGCGTGAGGGTGCTGCCGAAGCTACCGCCAGGGCGGAGTGGGCGCGATTCCTTCTCGCCATGATCGCTGCGTGGGCTATTGTACCCCGCGCGTTTCTGTTTGGGGCTTCATTTGGCCTGGCCGTCGTGGCCGGCCGCAGAATGCATCTGGATACCACTCGCCCCGGCTATCTGCGCCTGGCGGGCGATCTGGCCGTGGTCGAGCGCCACGAGCCTGCAGCGAGCCGGCCGCTGCCGCCACACCGGGCGCGCGGGCCGCGACGCCAGAAATCCAATGCCCGCGGCATCCTGGCCGTGGCCGTGGAGCTCGAGCGCGAGGGTGCAACGGGCGCCGGCGTGGTGCCCGGCATCGACGTGATTGATCTGGGGCGCGCCGACGATCGCGCCGGGCGCCTCGCGGCGCTGGAAGCAGCGGCGGGGCGGCGCCGGCCGGCCGCGGCCGTGCTCGGCATCTGCTCGCTGCTGAGAACGCCGGATGCCGGCACCGGTGATTTTCTTGCGCGCCTGGCCGACACCGCTGATGCGCCGCTGTGGCTGGTGCTTGACGAAAACACCCGGCTCGAGGCCCGCGGCGGCGATGCGGCGGCGCGGCGTCGCGACTGGCAGACTCTGGCCGAGCGCGCCGGTGCCCGCGTGGTCATGATTGATCGTGAAGCGCCCGAAGCCGGAGAGCTGGCGCTTTTGCATCGGGCGCTGGGCGCCGAGAGCGAAAACTCGTGAGCAGCGGCCCGCTCAAGGTGGCCATTGTTGGCCATACCAATACCGGCAAGACGTCTCTGGTGCGTACGCTGACGCACGATCGCGATTTTGGTGAAGTCCGTGATGAGTCGGGCACCACCCGCCGGATTGCCAGGGGCGAGCTGGTGGCCGCTGACGGTGCGCGTATCCAGCTCAATGATTCGCCCGGCCTGGAAAATGCGCCGGCACTGCTTGACTGGCTCGATGGCGTGTCCGGCGAGCGTCACGATGGCCCGGCCCGCATTCGTCGATTTCTCGACGACAGCGATGCGGTCGAGCGCTTCGACCACGAAGCCCGGGTACTCGAGTTGATGCTCGCGATGGACGTGGCCCTGTACGTGATCGATGCCCGCGAGCCGGTACTGGAAAAGTATCAGGACGAGCTGGCTGTGCTCGGGCTGTGCGCCAGGCCCATCGTGGCGGTGCTCAATTTTACTGCCTCGGACAGCAGCCGTGAGGCGCAGTGGCGTGATGCTCTGGCCCGGGTTCGCCTGCATACCGTGTTGGCTTTCGATGCCGCCGTGCGTGACCCGGCGACCGAGCTCGCCTTGTTCGAGAAGCTCAAGAGCCAGCTCGATCATCACGCAGACGTGCTGTCAGCCTGGCTTGGCCACCGTCGCGCCGAAGAGCGGCAGCGCAGGCAGGCGGCGCTGGAGGCCATCGCCGCCATGCTGCTTGACGTGGCCGCCTGCGTGCGCGAGATCGAGGCCGGCAGTGAGACCGAGCGTCAGCAGGTCTGGCGCGAGCTGCGGGCAACCATTCACCGGCGCGAGCAGGCCTGTGTCGATACCCTGCTGGAGCTCTACCGTTTCGGACGCGAGGACTATGACGAAGCGGAGTTGCCCGTCAGCGACGGCCGCTGGCATGCTGATCCATTCGACCCCGAAACGCTGCGCCACTATGGCCTGAGGGCTTCGAGCCATGCCGCCGCCGGTGCCGGCGGCGGCGCGCTGGTCGATGTGGCCACCGGCGGGCTGTCGCTGGGTGCCGGCATGCTGGCCGGGGCCGCCCTGGGTGCCGGAACCGGCCTGGTCCGTTCGGCCGGCTCGCGCCTGATCGATCGCCTGCGCGGCCGGGAGCGCATCCAGGTCAGCGATGCCGTCGCCCGCCTGATGGTGGCGCGCTCGGTGGAGTTGCTCGCCGCGCTGATGCATCGCGGCCACGGCAGCCCCGACCGTATCCGCGCCCGGGTTGTGGCTGCTCTCGACAAGCGCCGCCTGCCGCGGGCCGTGCGTCGCGCACGGCACCATCCGGATTGGTCGGCGCTCAACGGCGGCGGCGTTTCGGGCAGCCGCTCGACGGCGCTGGCCGAGCTGGCCGCGGAACTGAATGATTCACTCGAGTCGCTGGCCTGGCCAAAAAGCGGCGCCTGACGCTGTCGCCGAACGCAGCACAAAAAGCGCTGGATTTTGCTCTCGTGTCCACGTATACTGGAAACGTGCCTACGGTAAATGGCGCGTGTGAATTCAGGTTGACCCCTCCCTATCTGGCAGGACATCGCCGAAATCCCATCTTCATCTACCCTGGCGCGTTTATTTTTGTTTTTATACAGGTAGCAAGATCATGGCAACAGGTTCAGTCAAGTGGTTCAACGAAGCCAAGGGCTTCGGTTTCATCAGCCAGGATGATGGCGGCAAGGACGTCTTCGTTCACTTCTCCGCCATCCAGGGCAGCGGCTTCAGAACCCTGGCCGAAGGCCAGAAAGTCACCTTCGATATCCAGGAAGGCCCCAAGGGCCCGCAGGCCGCCAACGTCGAGCCCGCCTGAAGCGAACCGCTTCATGACAGGTAGGAAAGAAAAACCCCGCTGCGGCGGGGTTTTTCTTGTCTGCACGGTCGGTGCGCTAGGACAGGCTGTCGCTGCGATCGTCGGGCGAAGGGGCTCGGCTGCGCTCGGCAGGGCAGTGAAAGGGCCGGCCATCGCGCCCGGCGTGATAGGCAACCTCCCGACCTTCTGTGCGCAGCAGGATGTAGTAGCCCTCGACCAGGGCCTGGGTGTACATCATGCCCTCCTGCGGGCAGCCCATGGCGCCGTTCGCCCAGGTGACGGCCCGGGCCCGAACGGTCTCGATTGCTGCGATTGGTGTGCCGCTGCGTTCCGCCAACGCTTCGCGCGCGGCCTGCACGGCCTCCTCCAGGCTCAGGCTGTTGCCGTTGCTGGCATGCATGTTGATCTCTCCGCTCGATTGCTCGCCTGACGCCGCCGATCCCGTCGGATCCCCGGTCGATTGATCATCGTCGGTGCGGTCTTCGGACTGGCTGCAGGCGCCCAGCGCCAGCACAAGAAACAGCCCGGCGAGCGCGTGCAATGTTTTACTTCCCGTATTCATGGTCCGATGTGCCCATCCATCTGTGTCGATCAGCTTCGATTATGGCACTGCGTGGCCACGCATGACAGCAAGGGCGGGGCAGGTTTCCCGGCCCGACCATCGTCTGCGCGCGGATTTCGTGCGCCCTGTCATTGCGCGGGTTGATTACCAGCGGTGATAGGCCGGATGCCCCGGCTTGACGGCGACGAAGCGACCGCTGGCGGTGGCGCACACCTTGTCACCGGCCGACAGTTCGGCGGCGATGCTGACGATACCCTTGTCGTCGCGGCCTTCGACCCAGGCTTCCAGATGCAGCGGCCCGGAAGACGGCGTCGGCCGCCGGAGCTGAACACCGTAGTCCATGGTGACTGTCGACGGCACGGCTTCGAGCCGGTCTTCCTGCATCAGGTGCCAGGCCGCGGTCCAGTTCATGTGGCAGTCGAGCAGGGTGCCGATGATGCCGCCGTTGATAACGCCGGGAAAAGCCTCGTGGTGGGCTTCTGGCTGCCAGTCAGCGGTCATGCGCTCGCCTTCGACGAAGGAGCGGATGCGCAGGCCCTGCTCGTTGGCCGGCCCGCAGCCAAAGCAGATGCTCTCCGGCGCCAGCTGTTCCTGAATGCTCTTGTTGCTCATTGAGGTCTCCTTGCTCAGGCCCCGATCGCGAAGCTCCGGGCCTTCAGTTGTTGATGGTATAGCTTAGATCAACGCCGGTGTCGCGTTCGCCCGAGACCACGCGCACACCCCAGCGTGTGGACAGCTCGTAGCGGCCCGACAGCACGTTGCCGGTCTCGAACAGACCCACGCCATAGCTGACGAACAGGCGCGGCAGCAGATAGAAACCGACGTTGAGTGCACCCTGGCCCCCGGCCTGGTCGAAGTCCGAGCCCGTGACTACATAGGCCAGTGCTTTTTCCTGGCTGGTCGGTGGATCGGTGTAGAGCTCGATGTGCGGGTTGCGGGCGTTTCCGGTGATTTCGACCCCGGCGGTTTCCACTTCCGGATCGCCGAAGATGTCGCGCACGGCGCGGATATCCAGGCGCGGATTATCAGTCGGCTCGCCGGTGAAGATGACTTCGCCGTCGTTGATCTCGAGGTTCTGGCCGTAGGCGCGGTAGGCGCCCTCGGGCAGACGGATGGCACCGCGGCTTTCGGGCTTGGGCGGTCCGTTCCATGCCAGCTCCAGGCCGCCGGCGAGTTCGGTGCGGAATCCTTCCATGGCCAGGCTGGCGTTGTCGCCCAGGTCAATGCCCAGCCGGCCTTCGATTCGCCGCTTGACTGCATTCCCGGCCGCCTCCTGTTCGTCTTGCTCACCGGCAATCTCGACGTCGGGAGAGGGCTGGACGCGCTCGGCCGCGCCGGGCGGCAACCCGCCGCGCAGCCGGTCGATGTGGATATCGCCGTTGATACTGACCTGGTCGGGCTGCAGATCAAGGCTGACCTGCGGGCTGGCAGCCAGTTCCAGCCAGTCGGCGCCGGCAAACTTGAATTGCTCGCCTTCGATCCGGCTTTCCAGGCGCCAGCCGTCATCGCCCAGGCGGGCCTGCCCGGACAGACTCAGCTGGCCGTCGCCCGATCGCGCCCGGCCTTCGAGAGTGGCGCGATCGGCCGAGCCCGACAGCGCCAGGTGAATGTCGTGGATGTTCAGGCCGAAGGGTGCGTGCACCACCTCGCCGTTATCGACGGCCACGCGACCGCTGATCGAGGGCCCGGTGATCGGGCCGGTCACCTCGATCCGGCCGTTGGCGGAGCCGTCGATGCGGTCGATCCGCGGGATCAGGTGCGCAAACGCGGCGATGTTGGGCAGATCGAGCCTGGCCTCGCCTTCGAGCCGAGTGTCAGCCAGCTTGCGTAAATCGACCACATGCGCCTGGCCGTTGATCGTGGTCTGGCCTTCCAGGCGTAGCTGCAGGCCCGCCAGCAGCCCGGTGTCATCGGTCGGTTCGAGGTCGAGCCGCAGCGCGTCGATGGTCAGCAGCTCCTCTTCGTCGCCAATGGCCTGGAGTTCGCCGGCGCTCATTTCGAGCCCGCCTTCCACCCGCGACAGGCCAGCCTGGTCCCAGGCCGCTTCGACCTTGCCGGAGAGGGTGTTGGTCAGCGAAATGACCGGGTCGAGCGGCAGCAGCAGAAGGTCCATGGGCACCTGCTCGATACGGGTGGCGACACGACCTTCCGCGCCTGCCCCGAGGTGCTCGAGGCAGAGCCGCGCCGGCGTGTCGGCCGCGGTGGTCAGGCAGGCTGTTTTGGCCACGATGCGCCCGTTGGACCAGGCCAGGGGCAGCGCGGCAGCCAGCCGCCAGTCGCCGGCCACGGTCTCGCCCAGATACAGGCGCGTGATCTCGCCCTGCCATTCCGGCGCTCCCTCCAGGCAGTCGACGAGCTGGCCGCCCATGGCCAGGTTGAGGTTGCCGCGGGAGCCGGAGGTGGTGAGCTCGAGTCGATGCGACTGACAGCCGCCACCCAGGGTGAGCTCCAGCCGTTCGATGCGCTCCCAGGGCTGGAGGTCGAGGTTGGTGGCAGTGATGTTCAGGTCCATTGCCGGCTGATCCAGCCACGCAAGCCCCAGATCGACATCGGCCTGCTCCAGTTTGTAGCCCTGGTAGCGCAGCTCGTCGAGCTGGCCGCTGAGATCGAGCTGACCTTTGCCGGGCCGAAGCTGGCCGGCCAGGTGGATTTCGCCGGCCAGCTCGGGCCAGAGTTGATCAAGCGAGGCTGCATTCAGGTCGATCCGCAGGGCTTCTGCGTTCTCGCTGTCGAGGGCAATGCGGTTGTTGCCCAACTGCAGCTGCAGATCGGCCGCTTCCGGGTGATCGCCCGCCCATGCCAGCTGCCCCGACCCGGTCAGCGCCTGGCCACGAAGACGACCGCTGAGCTCGTCGAGCCCAACGGTCAGCTGCCAGTGGTCATCGCGGGCCAGGCTGATTGCAGCGCGGCCGTCGATCCGCCCGGGCAGTTGGCTGACCAGAACGCCGGGGTCGAATCCGTCGAGCACCAGGTTGACCTCGGCGGCCAGTGCAGGCTGCCAGGCCACGCGACCGTCCAGCGCCAGCGATCCGTGCTCTCCGGCGGTGATGGTCAGCTGCCGGATGCGGGCGGTCTCGCGCGTTCCGCTGGCGCTGGCCTCGATGTGCGCGGCCGGCGTCCGTGGCGATTGCACCATGGCTTCGATGCGAGCCCGCCAGTCGCTGATCTGTCCGGTGACATGAATTTGGCCGGACTCGCTGGCCACCAGTGGCTCGACATCATCGGTGACTGGCGGCCAGGCAAACTGCTGCCATTCGAGCGTGGCGTTGACGTGGTCGCCGGCCGGGTCGATGCGGCCGCTGCCGGTCACCTTCAGATCCCCCGGGTTGGCGCGCAGGGAAAGCGACTCGACTGCAATCACGCCCTCTTGCGTGGCCACCGCCAGCTCGCCGCTGATGCGGCCCTGATTGGGCCACTGCGGGTACAGCGGCGTGAGGTCGAGAGACTCGATTTGCAGGCTGGCGCGGGAAGCCGGCGCCGATTCGCTCCAGTCGAGCTGGCCGTGGCCGCTGATCCGGCCGTCGAGCAGTTGCGCGTCGAGCGTTTCGATGGTCAGCGACTGGGTGCCACCCGACAGCGCCAGCGAGTACTCGCCGGGCGGAATGTCCGGGCCGCTCACTCGCGCGCTGGAGTTGGCTTGCCAGTCCTCCGGCTGGCCGTCGAGCGAGACCACCATGTCGTCAACGTTTACGGGCAGGCCGGGCCAGCCGCTCAGTTTGCCGGTGACTCTGGCCTCGATGGCGGGTGATTGGAGCAGATCGCGCAGCCTGCCGCTGCCTTCGAGCCGGGCCGGGCCTGCTGTCGACAGCTCGATATCAAGCGCCGCCGGGCGGCCGGCCAATGTGATGTGTCCGGACTGCGTTGTGCCCTCCTCGAGGGGCACCTCCACTTCGATGTCGAGTCGGCCTTGGCCCTGGCGCTCGAGCGCCCAGTGCCCTGCGGCGCTGGCGCGTCCGGTTTCGCTTGCAACGGCAAGTCGATCGAGCTCGAGACGGTCGCCGTAACGCCCGGCCAGCCCGATATGGTCGATGCGCAGCGGTTCGCTGCCGGCGTGGATGGTCAGCTGCCGCAGGTCGAGCTCTTCGACGACGATGTCGATCGGACTGGCCAGCGCCGAGAGATCGAAGGCTGACTCGGCCTTTTCTTCTGCAGGTGCTTGAGCCTGTGGCGGGTGAATGTCGATGCCGCGGCCGCGCAGGCGGCGAACCACCACGCGCGGACCGGAGAACAGCTCCACGCGCGCGGCCAGTTCCAGCTGATCGGCGCTGACCCGCATGCCGGCGTGGGCAAAGTCGACGCCCTGCAGGGTGAGGCCCGAAGCCAGGCCGCCGGCGAAAGCGTCGTAATCGAGGCGTTCGACAAACCCGCTCGCGCGGGCAACGGCCCAGCGGGCGCCGCTTTCGGTATGCGTCAGCCACAGCCAGGCTGCCGTTGCCAACAACAGCAGGGTCAGTATGGCAATACCAATGATGCTCAGCCACTTTTTCATAGCAGTTGCGTGCCGATGGTGAAGTGCAGACGCCAGGGGTCATCGACTTCGTCGAGGGCCTGGGCGATGTCGATGCGAATCGGGCCGATCATCGTATACCAGCGGAAACCCACGCCGACGCCGCGCTTGAGCTTGCGTTGGCTGAAATCGTTGAAAGCGTTGCCGATATCGGCAAAGGCCGCCAGCGACCAGTTCTGTCCGACGCGGTATTCGTATTCGACCGACCCGACCAGCAGGTGATTGGCGCCGTTGCGGTTGGTGCTCAGCTTCTCGTAGCCATAGCCGCGCACCGTTCTGTCGCCCCCGGTCTTGAAGCGGTAGCGCTCGGGCACTTCGGTGAGCGTCAGATCCAGGCGGCGATCGTCCAGGTCGATGTCGAGGTGGCGGGTGTCGGCTTCGGTATAGCCCGCCTCGCCGCGCAGCATCAGCTTGTGACGCTCGCCAAAAATCAGGTGCCACTGCCCGCTCAGCCAGGCCTGGGCAAAGCTGACATCCGAGCCGGCTGACTCGTGCGCGCCGATGAGGTGCGCCTGCCATACCGAGCCGCTGGCGTTGAAGCCCGCGCCTCGTATCCGGGGCAGTCGCCAGCGTCCGCCGAAGGCGACGACGCGGCTTTCGGTATTCAGATAAGGGCGCAGCTCGGGGTTGGCCTCGAGCAGGGCGTCGTTCTCGCGGCTGAAGGAGCCTTCGCGAAGGGCATCAAAGGACTCGTTGAGAAGCGAAACGAACAGCCGCTCTTCCAGCCCCTGATAGCGCTTTGACCAGAGCTTGCGTTCCTGAAGTCGGCCGAAGGTCAGCTGGGTCTGATCGCGGCGGCCGTCGAAAGCTTCGAACACCGGTTCGATACGGTCTTCGTCGTAGAAGCGGAAATCATCCTGCTCGCTGCGCAGCGTGGTGCCGGCGGTCAGAAACTCCGAGGGCTGATCACCGCGCGGGCGGCGATATTCGCTCTGAAAGACATACTCCCGCCGGTATTGCTGAGCGCCGAGTGCGGCTTCCAGGCGGTCGCCGCGCGCGCTCAGGTAGTGGCGCGTCCAGCCCAGCTGCATCCTTGCGCCGGTGTCGGTGCCGAACCCCAGGGTGGCGCGCCAGGTGTTGGGCGACCGGGTTTCCAGCCGGTAGACCAGATCGACGCAATGCCGCTCATCGTCGCGCTCGGTATCGACAACCACGCGGTCGAACAGGCCGGAGCGCACCAGTGCTTCGCGCTGTCGATCGAGCCGCTCGATGCTGTAGGGCTCGTCGGGCTCCAGGATGTGAAGGCGTTCCATCAGCGATTCGCTGAAGGGTTGTTCAGGCGCCATATAGCGGCCGAAGCGGTAGCGGGGGCCGGTATTGAAGACGATGTGGATATCAGCCTTTTCGCGCTCGGCGCCGACCGTGACGCGTCGTTTCTCGAAGCGGGCCTGAAAGTAGCCGCGTTCCTCGGCCAATTGCGTGAGCCGTCGCCAGGCTTGTTCCCAGGCGGGGTGGTGGAGCCGGTCGCCGGACTGCAGCGGCCATTGTTCACGCCACCGCTTCAGCTCGGGGTCGTCACGGCCATCGCCTTGCAGTTCGATGTTCACCGTGTCGATCGATACCGGCGGGCCGGGCTTGATGTTCAGGCGGGCCTGCCAGTGCTGGCTGTCGTCCTCGGGCTCGATCAGGCGCACCTGGATGTCGGCGCGATAGTATCCGTACGGCCTGAGTGCCTGTTCGACCTCCGAACGCGCATCACCGGCGAGCTGGCGCAGGCGCCACAGCGACAGCTCGTCAAGTTTTTCAGCCTGGACCAGCGAGACGGATGCGCGCACGTTGGCCAGCAGGCCGCCCGCCACGCCGCTGATTTCGGTGGAAACAGTGGCCGCCCTGGTCAGGCCGCTGCCAAGCAGCATGGTCAGCAAGAGCAGGGCCGACAGCAGTCTGGCGGTCATGCAATCTCCCGGAAAGTCGAATTCTTATGGTAACCCTCCGACAGTGAGTGCGGCTTGATGTTCAGGCCGTGCGCGCCCAGGCATTCTGGCGCCGGTCGAGCTGGCGATAGCCGATGGCTTCGCTGAGATGGCGCGCCTCGATGCGCTCGCTGGCGTCGAGGTCGGCAATGGTGCGCGCCACGCGCACAATGCGATGGTGGGCGCGCGCCGAAAGGCGCAGCTTCTCGCAGGCGGCCTCGAGCAGCGTGGCCTGGTGGGCATCGAGCGCGCAGTGCTCGCGAATCCCGCCGACATCCAGCTGTGCATTGACCCCGCCGCGCCGCGCCTGAATGGCTCTTGCCGCGAGAACGCGCTGCCGGACGTCGGCTGACGACTCGCCGGGCGGCAGGTCCTTGAGCGACTGGCGCGGCACTTCCACGTGCAGATCGATGCGGTCGAGCAGCGGGCCGGAAATGCGATCGCGGTAGCGCCGGATCTGATCGGGCGTACAGGCGCAGCGGCCTGACGGATCGCCCTCGTAGCCGCAGGGGCAGGGATTCATCGCGGCCACCAGCATGAAACGGGCCGGGAACTCCGCCTGAACGGCGGCGCGCGAGATGATCACGCGGCCCGACTCCAGCGGCTCGCGCAGCACCTCGAGCACGTGGCGCGAGAACTCCGGAAGCTCGTCGAGAAACAGCACGCCGCCGTGGGCCAGCGAGATTTCCCCGGGGCGCGGTTTCGAGCCGCCGCCGACCAGCGCCACGCCCGAGGCGGTGTGGTGCGGCGAGCGGAACTTGCGCTGGCGCCAGGTGGGCGGGTCGAGTTCATGGCCCACGACCGAGGCAATGGCGGCCGCCTCCAGGGCCTCGGTTTCTTCCATCGGCGGCAGGATGCCGGGCAGGCGCGAGGCCAGCAGGGTCTTGCCGGTGCCCGGCGGGCCGATCAGCAAGAGGTTGTGGCCGCCGGCGGCGGCGATTTCCAGCGCCCGGCGCGCGCGGTGCTGACCGAGCACGTCGGCCAGGTCGGGCCCGGCGATGTCCTTGAAGCCCGACACCGGCTCGGCCCGCGGCAGGGGCTGTCGGCCGTTGAGTGCTTCGGCGACCTCGCACAGGGACTCGGCCAGATAGATCTCGGCATCGGCCACCAGCCCGGCTTCTTCGGCGTTGGCGCGCGGCAGGATCAGCTTGCGGCCCTGTTCGCGGGCGCGCAGGATGGCCGGCAGCGCTCCGTTGATCGCGCGCAGTCGCCCGGTCAGCGACAGCTCGCCGAGAAACTCCCAGTCGCCGAGATCATCATCGGGCACCTGCCCGGAGGCGGCGAGCACGCCCACGGCGATCGGCAGATCGAAGCGCGAGCCCTCCTTGGGCAGGTCGGCCGGCGCCAGCGACACCGTGGTGCGCCAGGAGGGCAGATCGAACTCCGAGTTCTTGAGCGCGGCGCGCACCCGGTCCTTGCTCTCACGCACGGCGGTCTCGGGCAGGCCGACGATGGCGAACATCGGCAAACCCGGCGACAGGTTGACCTCGCAGAGCACCTGCGGCGCCTCGATGCCGACAGCAGCGCGTGATTGGACGGTGGCCAGGCCCATCCTGATTCCTTTGCCCGAAGTCTGACCTGCATCCTGGCCTGTTCGGGGCAGCGATGAAATGGGTCGACCGCGCCATGGCCTGTAGGAAATCTGCTATTCGTGGCTTGCCTGGCCCTTGTCTGTCTGGCCGGCGAGCGGATGGTCGGGCCGTTTCTGACTGCAGAAGACGATCACGGAATCGCCAATGATTCCAGACTCCCTTGCCTGGTCGCTGCAATGCCGGGTCTGCATGCCGGTGACGCTCGATATCATCTCCGGCAGATCGCCCCCGAAGTCGGTGAAGACAAGCGAACCCTCCGGGTCAACGGGGTTTCCATGGTGCTCCGGTTCAAGCACGTGCACGATGCGCCCCTGTTGTTCGTATGCCCGCGTTCTCGTCTTCGCGGCGGGATACCAGGGGATCGTGAATACATGGCGGCCTCCGGGGCGAAGGACGCGGGCGATTTCCCGGAAGGCGCTTGCCGGATTCGCGACGTGCTCGAGCACGTCCTGGGTAATAACCAGATCGAACTGCTCGTCCGGATAGGTCAGGTATTCCAGGTTTTCGTTGCGGTAGCCCCTGATGGTTGTGCCCGGTTTCGCACTTGGGAAATAGTGGGTTGTTTCATAAAACTCGAACCGCCGGCGAAAGTGCCGGGCGACGTGCTCTACCGGCGCCACTTCCAGCACGCAAGCGTCTTGTCTGGTCTCGAGTCGAGTCTGAAGGAAGTGAGCCAGCGCGCGCTGGCGAGCCGATGAGCGGCAGCGAATGCACTTCAGGTCTTCTCGATACCATGACCCGACGGGAATAAAGACGCTGCGCTTGTTGCACACGGGGCACCAGCCGCCAAGCGCCTTGCCGGTCAGGGTGTTCATCGCTGCGGTGATCAAGCGGCGTGTTTTGATGAAGTCCTCCCGAGTTCTCCGATTCTGTAGATGGACAGCGGATCATGCTACCGCGCCGCGTCCGCAGTCGGCAGGGTGAGTGGCGGGGTAAACCGCAGGACTGCTGGCCGACTGCAATGTGAATTGTACTCAGCTGCGCTTTTGCGCCTGTAGTTGCCGGTGCGTGCGCAATGGAAGCCAGAAGCAGATCAGAGCGATCGGGTACTGAACCAGAAAAGCAATTGGGAATTACCGGTCCTTCAGGTTCAGGCGAGCGCGGATTTGCCGGGTGTCCTGGCCGGTGTAGGGAGCTGCCCGCTCCGTGCTCAGCCTTGAGTCGGAAAACACGATCGGGGTGCGCACGCCGGGCGCACGGCCATCTTCAAGGTGGGGTGCGGCAAGATCCAGTTGCAGCTGGCGGTGGCGCACCTGGGGATCTTCGAAGGCTTCAGCCAGCGTATTGACCGGGCCGGCCGGAATCAGCTCTTGTTCCAGCTGGTGGAGCAGCAAGTCGCGCTCCCGTTCGGCAAAGACCTGCTCGAGAAGATGTATCAGCTCCTCACGGTGGCGCACCCGCGCGGCGTTGGTGGCAAAGCGGCTGTTGCTGGCGATTTCGGGCCGCTCCAGAACCTGGCACAGGCGATCGAACTGGGCATCGTTGCCAACCGCCAGCATGATGTAGCCGTCGGCCGTGGCAAAGACCTGATACGGCACGATATTGGGGTGTGCCGTACCCAGCCTGCCAGGCGACTGGCCGGAGACCAGGTAGTTGAGGTTCTGGTTGGCCAGCGAGGCCAGCATGCAGTCCATCAGCGAAATATCAATCTGTTGTCCACGACCGGTTCTTTTTCGCTGCGTCAGCGCTGCTTGAATACCGATGACGCCGTACAGGCCTGACAGAATATCCGCGATGGCCACGCCAACTTTTACTGGCGGCCCGCCAGCGTCGCCGGTAATGGACATCAGCCCACTCATGGCCTGGATAATGGCGTCATAGCCGGCGCGTTGGGCATACGGGCCGTCTTGGCCGAAGCCGGTGATGGAGCAGTAGACCAGCCCGGGGTTGAGCTCTTGCAGCGTGGGGTAGTCCAGTCCGAAGCGGGCGAGGCTTCCGACCCTGAAGTTTTCAACCAACACGTCAGCGTCGGCAACAAGTTGGCGCAGCACTTCAAGATCGTCCGGATTGTTGAAGTCAGCCACGATGGATTTCTTGCCGCGATTGCAGCTGTGGAAATAGGCGGCATCGCTTCCTTTCCCGCCAGAAAGGGCAATATCAGGTGGCCCCCAGCGGCGGGTATCGTCGCCGGCTGGCGACTCCACCTTGATTACCTCGGCACCCAGGTCGGCCAGCGTCTGGCCAATCCATGGCCCGGCCAGAATACGAGCCAGTTCAATGACCTTCAAGCCTGCCAAGGGCGACGATTCGTCTCGCATTGCATGTCTTTCCAGTAGGTCTGATGGCATTCTGGCAGCTTGAGAACGTAGCGGGCAAATCGAAGGCCGGTCTGGCTCTAATGGTCATGCGCATCTGGCGCTATGGGCAACGCAATCTGGCCTGCACACTGGACTCATTCGCTCCCCGTGGCCGGCCAGCGTTTGCGCTGCTGCTGTGATTTGTCTGCAGCAACGATGCAGCAAGCCGCGACCAGCTGGACGGCCGGGTGAGCAACACGGACATCGAGTTCAAATACTTTCGGAGCTGGAAAACATGACCACCAATACGGATCTTCACAAGCGTCGCATGGCGGGGCTTCCGCGCGGGCTGGCTACGGCCATGCCGGTCTTTGTCAGCAAGGCAAGTATCGAGAGCGAAGGTCTTGTGGACTGCGCCTTGAAAATTGGTCTTGAGGTTCGCGCCCGGCGCGACGACCTGCGCCCGATTGGCAATATACGCGGCAAGGGCTCCATGCTGGCGCTTGATCTGCTGGAGTCCCGTAACAGCAGCAAGGGTGATCCTGCAGCTACGCAGGCTGTGTTGCAGCGCGCCCACTCTCTGGGGCTGATCCTGTTGAGCCCCCGCCGCGGCACTCCGGCAGGCCATGTCCGGTACGGTGCTTGTATACAACACGGTTCATGGTGATCCGTGCACGCTCTGGATTCTTGCCGATGGCCGGATGCGAGGTGTGGCTGGTCAGGCTGACGATGACTCTGATCGCGGCCGATGGTGGGGGAAGGGGGCGCTGGTATCGTCAGTGGCAGCGCTGGGCTTATGCAGAAGCCTATGGTTTATGGGTGGTCATTGATGGCGACCAGTTGCGCTGGTATGACGATCAGGTTTGCTGGCCGATACGGCTGTGATCAGTCGCAGTTGCGCGGTTGATTGAAACCCGGCTCACTCTACGAGAAAAAAGGACGGCAAGCTTTATAACACTACTCCAGTCATTGATCCGGACGGTAACCTCATCGCGCGTTACCGCAAGGTCTTGGCGCTGCTCAGGCCGTTGGGACATGCTGACAAGATGAGGGCAGCCTGTGCGTCCTGGCCAGGAAAGTCGGAGCCGGGCGAAACCTGGGTTTATCACTCCTCGGACACCTGCCTGCTGTGCCCCGTTTCGCGGGCAAGCGACTGCAAGATTGCGCTTGGTCCGGTTCGATAAAACCGAACGCCTGGAAGAATGTTCCCAATCCGGAGCACTTTCCCCGAGCGGTCCGATGCCGTCTATAGAGAACGAGTCATGCCGCCGTGCTGCATCTTCTATTGTGACGATGGAACGCGAGTTCTTGTTCTTCAGGCCATGCGGGAGAGCGGCAGCGTTGCCCATACATGCCTGGCGGCAGCGATTGTTATTGGCTCGGCAGATCCAGTCGTCGCTCGGCGACCCTTTCAGTCGCGCAGCTTGCTCTCTCTGACGCGGTGCTCCTCACCGGTATTGATATCGAAGTCGTCTCGCTCCATCGGAGGTTCGGTCGTGGTGAGGTCGCCGGAAGCCCAGGCGGTCTTGAGCGCTTTGCTTTCCGAGGCGAAGCCCTTGATCAGGGCGAATATCATCACGAAGACCATGAGGAAGATGGGTAGCCCGATCACGGTGATTACCGCCTGCAGTGCCGTCAGTGCCTCAGCGCCTCCCAGCCAGATCAGCGCGGCGGCCAGGATGCCCTCGGAGGCACCCCAGAAAACCCGCTGGCGCGTCGGACCCGCATCCGCATCACCGGCGCAGAGCATGTCGACGACCAGCGAGGCAGAGTCGGAGGAGGTGGCGAAGAACAGCGCGGCGATGACCACAGCCAGTCCCTGAGTGAGGGTCGCGGCGGGGAAGTTCTCGAAGAACGCGAACATCGCCAGGGGTACGCTTTCGTTGACTGCAGCCGCGAGCGCGCCGCCGTCGCCGCCGATGCCGTCGATGCGCATGGCCGACCAGCCGAAGATGGCGAACCACACGAGGGTGAAGGCCGAGGGTGCCGCCAGCACGCCCGCGATGAACTGCCGGACGGTGCGGCCCTTGGAGATGCGGGCGAGGAACACGCCCATGAAGGGCGACCAGGTGACCGTCCAGGTCCAGTAAAAAACGGTCCATTGACCCTGCCAGCCCCATCCGTCGGGGCTGGTGTAGGGTGCCATCGAGTCATTCCAGAACATCAGACCGGGCAGGCGGGAGGCATAGATGCCGACCGTCTCGACGATGCTGCGCAGCAGAAAGACGGTCTCCCCGAAGAACAGCACGAACAGCATCAGTCCGATGGCCATGAGGATGTTGATGTCGGACAGCCGTTTCACGCCCTTGTCCAGGCCGACGACGATCGAGCATACGGCCGTGATTGTCAGCACGGTGATGATGACAAGGCGCAGGCCGGTGTTGTCGGTCAGGCCAGTGAGCTCGCTCAACCCGGCCGACACCTGCTGGGTGCCCAGGCCGAGGGAAACGGCCAGGCCGAACAGCGTCCCCAGCACGGCGAAGATGTCGATGGTCTTGCCGATGGGGCCGTAGATCCGGTCCTCGAGGAAAGGGTAGAACACCGAGCTGACGCGCATCGGCAGATCGTAGCGGTAGATGAAGTAGCCGAACGCCAGGCCCGGGAGGGTGAAGATCGCCCAGGTGTGCAGGCCCAGGTGATAGATCGCGAAGCCCATCGCGTCGTTGGCCGCCTCCACGCTGTAGGGCTCCACCCCCGACAGCGGCGGGTTCGAGAAGTGGGACATCGGCTCGGCCACCCCCCAGAACATCAGGACCGTGCCGATGCCGCCGGCGAACAGCATCGCGAACCACGACATGTTGCTGTACTCCGGCCGGGCGTCGGCTCCGCCCAGGCGCAGGCTGCCGTATTTGCTCGCGGCAGCGCCGACCAGGAAGATCAGCCAGATCGACACCCCGACGATGAAGAACCAGCCCAGGTTGGTCACCACCCAGGCCCTAGCGGCGGCAAAGCTGGCGCCGATCGGGGCGGGGAAGATCAGCAGCAGGATCAGGAACAGCACCATCAGCCCGGCGGACCAGAAGAAGATATCGGGGCTGGTGCGCAGCTTCAGTCGTTTGGCCAGACGGTCCAACATGCGAACTCCCTCATGTCGTGGCGGATCAGGAGTCACAGCACCCACCCCGCATGCGCGCAGTTTAAACGCCCTGTTTCCGCAAGTCCAAGAGCATTCCCGGGGATGAACGGCCCGCGACTGTGCCGCGAACGCTTCCGCTCGAGCAAGCTGCAGTGATGCTCAGGTCGGCTCGTGGTTGTGCAATTGTCGATGCGTGCGCAATAGAAACCAGACGCCGATCAGAGCGACCGGGTACTGAACCAGAAAGGCGATGCGGAAGTGGCCCAGAGAGTACAGCGCCTGCGCGCCGGTGGTGCCGGCAGCCAGCTGCTGCCAGTCGAGCATCAACCCGATCATCAGGATCAGGGCCACGGCCGGGACAAAGCCGCCCATGTTGACGATGCCGTTGGCCGAACCCAGGCTTTCGGGCCGATTGCCTGACAGCGCGTGGTCGAAGCCGAGCACGCCGCTGGGAATGGTCACGCCCATGGCGATGAGCAGCACGATCAGAAGCCAGAAGGGCGGCTGGCCGGGCCAGGCGAGCAGCAGCGTCCAGATCAGCCCGTAGCCGCTGACGACGCTCAGGATCAGACGGTTGCGGGCGGTCGGGAAGCGGGCGGAAAAAAGGCCGAGCAGCGGGCCGGCCACGGCGCCGGTGACCACCACGATGACCAGCAGGTAGGCGGCCAGGTCGGGCCCGTGCCCAAGACCATAGACCATGAAGGGATAGCCCCACATCAGCATGAACATGAAGCCCGAGGCCTGCGCCGTCCAGGTGGTCCAGAAGCCCAGCCGGGTGCCGGGTTCGGAAATGGCCTGGCCCAGCAGCGCCAGCGCGCGCTCGGGCGGGCGGTTCGAGCGCGTCAACGCGCCCTGGGGCGTGCCGGCGGGAATGCCGATGATCAGCACGATCAGGGCAATCACCGAACAGGACGCCGCGCTCAGGAAAGCGGTGGTCCAGCCCGACTGGTTGAGCAGCCAGGCGAACGGCACCGCGGAAAGAATCTGACCGATCTGGCCCAGGCTGCCGATCCACTGGAACAGCGACGACAGGATGGATCCTGAAAACCACGCCGCCGTGAGCCGCACCAGCGAGGCAAATATCATGGCATCACCGGCGCCTACGAGAATGCGCCCGCACACCGCCAGCACGATGTCGGGGGCAAAGCCGACCAGGGCCTGGCCGACGAGCATGATGGCGGTGCCGCCGATCAGCAGCCGGCGCGAGCCGATGCGGTCGATCAGAATGCCGACGGGAATCTGCATGACGGCATAGATGGCCAGCTGCAGCACGCCCAGCGACGAGAGCAGTGCGGCGTCGACCTCGAAGCGATCGGTCGCCGCGACTCCGGCCACACCTAGAGTGGTGCGCTGCATGATTGCAACGATGTAGGCAAACACGCCGACCGCGTAAACCACCCAGGCACGCAGCGTGCGGCCGCCCGAAGGGATTGTATCCGGGCCGTGGGTCGCGCTATTGCGGTCGTCAGTGCGCGACGTTCGCTCCGCCGATCCAGTTGTGGTTCGTTTGCTCACGGGCTTGCTGACGGTTTCTGGAGAATTCCGGAAAAGGTAAGGCGCCAATGGTACGTGGAAAAGGCCGGCCTGGCGCTATCATTGAGCGACATCTTTGACCCAGTGGCGCGGCAAGCCCCGTCTCTTCAGGGCGGGGAAGGATAGCGCCCGCGTTCTCAGGCTTTGAGAAAACCTTGATATAGACTGCCTCCATGCAGCGACTTCAGGCCTTCAAATACGAGCTACGCCCCAACGGCGAACAGGAGCAGCAAATGCGCCGCTTCGCCGGGTCGTGCCGGTTCGTCTACAACCGGGCGTTGGCGCTTCAGAAGGAGCGCTACCAGGCCAGGGGGAAGAAGCTCGGCTACACCGGTCTGTGCAAAGAGCTCACCGCCTGGCGGAATAGCGCGGAAACACCCTGGCTGATGGATGCACCCGTCCACCCGTTGCAGCAGGCCCTCAAAGACCTCGAGCGCGCCTACACCAACTTCTTCGCCGGCCGGGCCCGCTTTCCGCGATTCCGGAAAAAGGGTCGCGGTGAGCGCTTCCGTTATCCCGACCCGAAGCAGATCAAGCTCGATCAGGGCAACAGCCGCGTCTTCCTGCCCAAGCTCGGCTGGCTGCGCTATCGCAACAGCCGGGACGTACTGGGCGAGCTGCGCAATGTCACCGTCAGTCAGTCCGGTGGCCGCTGGTTTATCTCGATCCAGACCGAACGTGAGGTCGAGCGGCCCATTCCGCACGGCGGGGCGATCGGCATCGACATGGGAATTGCCCGCTTCGCCACGCTGTCGGACGGCACGTTTTACGCACCACTCAACAGTCTCAAGCGGCACGAGACTGCATTGCGCAAAGCGCAGCGAGCGATGAGCCGTAAAAGCAAATTCAGCAACAACTGGAAGAAGGCAAAAGCCCGTGTCCAGCGTATCCATGCCCGCATCGGCAATGCCCGCCGCGACTACCTGCACAAAGCCACGACCACGATCAGCCAAAACCACGCGATGGTGTGTATCGAGGACTTGCAGGTGCGGAATATGTCCAAGTCGGCGGCCTCCAGCACCGAGCAGCCGGGCAAGAGCGTTCGGGCCAAGTCCGGCCTGAACAGGTCCATCCTCGATCAGGGCTGGTTCGAGTTCCGCCGCCAACTGGGCTACAAGCTGGCGTGGAACGGCGGCTGGCTCATCGCCGTGCCGCCGCACAACACCAGCCGGACCTGCCCGGCGTGTGGCCACGTCTCGGCCGACAACCGCCGGACGCAAGAGCGGTTCGCCTGCGTCGAATGCGGCTTCGAGGGCTATGCCGATGAGGTCGCGGCCGTCAATATTCTCAGGGCAGGACATGCCCGTTGCGCCTGTGAAGTGAGCGATGCACCAATGTCGCCAGCAGCAGGAACCCACCGAAGCGACTCAGGCAAGGCTCAATGCCGCGCCTGAGCGCCGTAGGAATCTCCGGCATTCATGCCGGGGAGGATGTCAAGCATCAGGGAGAGCAAGCATGTCAAGCAGACCACTGCGTTGGTTGTCGTTGATCCTGGCCGGCCTGATCGTCGCCGCCTGCGCGGCCCAGCCGCAGCCCGATAGCACCTCTTCCGACGAGCTCACCATGGGCCAGCGCCTGGAAGGCCTGCTGTTCTGGAGCCAGCAGCAGCGCGACGAGCGCTTCCGGAAGATGCACGAGATCTTTCCCAGCCACCGCGTGGCCCGCGGCGATCATGTGCATGAACTGCCTGCGGGACAGGCGCTGACGCCGCGCTGGCAAGACGACACCTCCGTGACCGATTACATGGCGGCCAACCACATCGCCGGCGTGATGGTGCTCGTCGATGGCCGGATTCATCTGGAGGAATACGCCCCCGGCGTCGACGAGAGCACGCTGTGGACCTCGTTTTCGGTGGCCAAGTCGATTACCTCGCTGCTGCTGGGCGTCGCGCTCGACGAGGGCCACGTCGACAGCCTGGACGATCCGCTGGCCGACTATATTCCCGCGCTCGCCGACAGCGAATACGCCCAGGTCACGGTGCGCGAGCTGCTGACCATGACCTCCGGCGTTGCATGGGACGAGGACTATGCCGATGCCGACTCCGACGTGGCGCAGATGTACATGCAGCCCTGCGAGCGCGACGAGGCTCATATCGTCACCTACATGAAGGATCTGCCGCGCACCCGGCCGGCCGGCACCCGCTTCAACTACAGCACCGGCGAGACCGACCTGCTCGGCATCCTGATCGAGCAGGCCACGGGGATGTCACTGGCCGAGTATCTCTCCGGCAGCGTCTGGCGGCCTTTCGGCATGGCGCACGAGGCCTGGTGGCTGGCCGACGAATGCGACGGCAGCACCATCGGCGGCAGCGGCCTGTCGGCCACGCTTTCCGACTACGCCCGGCTGGGGCAGTTCATGCTCGATGGCGCCGAGCTCAACGGCGAACCGGTCGTCGCCGGGGCCTGGCACGATGACGCCACCCGCCTGCTCCAGCCCGTTGACGAGTCCGGCGACGACGGCGATCAGGGCTACGGCTATTTGTGGTGGATCAACGCCGACGGCAGCTATCAGGCCGCCGGCATCTTCGGCCAGTTGGTGCATATTGACCCCGCGCGCCAGCTGGTCATCGCCCAGATCGCTGCCTGGCCGGAGGCCGGAAGCGATGCGCTGGTCGCCGAACGCCGCCGCTTTGTCCAGGCCGTCAAGCGATCAGTCGACGAACACGCTGCCGTGTTCGTCGATGAGTGGCAGGATGATTAGTAGCCCGCTAAGGCGCGATCTTCTTTTTCAGTGCCCGCTGCATTCTCGGCGACAGGTTGGGCAGCGAGCGCAGCAGCCAGGGGAGAATCCGGCGCTTGGTGCCGCCCAGGGACTCGGGCACGATGGCTTCTATCAGGTGCGGTCCGGGCTCGGCCAGGGCATGTTCCAGGGCCTGACAGAATTCCTCGGACGTCTTCGCGCGCTGTCCCGGCACGCCCATGCCTTCGGCCAGGTGGACGAAGTTCAGATCCGCACCCGTCAGCTCGAGCTGCGAGCGCGCCTTGGGGCCGCCGGCGGTATCGCTGCCCACGCGCTGCAGCTCCATGTTGAGCACCGAATAGGCGGCGTTGTTGAAGATGATGACGGTCACGTCCAGCCCCTCGCGCGCCATGGTCCACAGCGCCTGGATGGTGTACATGGCCGTGCCTTCGCCGATGAGCGCAATCACGGGTCGCTCGGGGCAGGCGATGGCCGCGCCGGTGGCGCTGGGCAGGCCCTGGCCGATTGCCCCGCCGGTCAGCGCCAAAAGGTCGTGGCGCGGCGCGCCGGCCGTCATGGCCGACAGCATCAGCCCGGAGGTAATGGCCTCGTCGACGATGATGGCGCCCTCGGGCATGAGCTCGCCTACGGCCTTGCACACCTTCGGCGCGGTCAGCTTGCCGCGCGGGCGCCCGGGGCGCGCCAGCGGCTGCAGCTCGGGTTCCTCGTTTTCGGCTTCGAGCGCGCGGGCCAGTTTTCGCAGGCTGGCGGCGGCGTCCTGCTCGGGCGCGGCCAGGGTGTGCACGCTGCAGCCCTCGGGCACCAGGTCGCTGGGCTTGCCGGGATAGGCGAAGAAAGACACCGGCGATTTGGCATCGACCAGGATCAGTTGCTCGACCTCGCCGAGCTGCACGCCGACCAGCTCGCCCAGATAGGCGATGCGGTCGATCGGCGGCAGGCCGGCGCCGCGCTCCATGCGCGTGGGAAAGCATTCGGCGAACAGCTGCACGCCGTGCTTTCTGGCCACGCGCGCGGCGTCCATGATCGGGCCTTCGCGCAGGGCCCGTCCGCCCAGCAGGATGGCGCAGCGCTTGCCGCTTTTTACCAGATCGGCGATGGCCTCGACGGTTGCATCATCGGCGGCCTGCACTTCGGGCTTGCTCGGCGGCGGGCTCGGCTGCCCGCCTTCGCCCCAGGACACGTCGGCCGGCAGGATCAGCGTGGCAACCCGCCCGGGCGGGCCCTTGGCCGCGGCAATGGCGTCGACGGCGTCGCTGCACAGCTCGGCGGTAGTTTTCGATGTGCGCACGAATTCCGGCGAGACGTTGCGAGCCACCGTTTCGATATCGGACTGGAGCTGGGCGTCGTACTGGGTGTGCCAGGTGGCGTGATCGCCGACGATGTTGACCACCGGCGTCTTGCCTTTGCGCGCGTTGTGCAGATTGGCCAGACCGTTGCCCAGGCCCGAGCCCAGATGCAGCAGGGTGGCGGCCGGCTTGCCGCTCATGCGGGCGTAGCCGTCGGCCGCGCCGGTGGCCACGCCCTCGAACAGGGCAAGCACGGCGCGCATGCGCGGCTCGCTGTCGAGCGCGGCGACAAAATGCATTTCGCTGGTGCCGGGGTTGGAGAAGCAGACTTCGACGCCGGCATCGGCCAGGGTCCGGATCAGGGCTTGTGCACCGTTGGTCATGGATCTTCCTTGCAGGTCAATTGTTTTCCGGCAGGCGGTCGAGCTGCTGCCGGCCGATTTCGCTCACGCTGTTCGTGCCGGTGAGCGTCATGGTCAGCATGAGTTCATGCTGGAGTGTCGCGAGCAGATTTTCCACGCCGCGCTGTCCCTGCGCCGCCAGCGCCCACATCCACGCCCGGCCGATGAGAGCGCCGTGCGCGCCCAGGGCCAGGGCCTTGAAGATGTCGACACCGCTGCGGATGCCGCCGTCGACCAACACGGTGGTGTCTTCGCCCGCCGCCGCGGCAATCGCCGGCAGCTTGTCGGCGGTGGCGGCCGCCGAGTCGAGCTGGCGGCCGCCGTGGTTGGACACGACGATGCCGTCGGCCCCGGCCTCGACCGCGCGGCGCGCGTCATCGACCTCCATGATGCCCTTGAGGATCAGCGTGCCGTCCCATCGCTCGCGCAGCCAGGCGATGTCGTCCCAGGTCACGCCCGGGTCGAACTGGCCATCGACCCAGGCCTTGAAGGCGTCGAGATCGCGGGCATCGGGCACCTGGTCGGTGAGGCAGCCGAAGGTGTGCGGGCGGCCGCGAACGGCCACGTCCCACAGCCAGCGCGGGCGGGCGAGCGCCTGGGCGGCGCGTACCCGCTTTGCCCGTGCGCCGGGCAGGCCCAGGCCGTTGCGGGCGTCGCGGTAGCGCATGCCCGGCAGCGGCAGGTCGACGGTAAAGACCAGGGTCTTGCAGCCGGCCTGACGGGCATTTTCCAGCAGGGCTTCGACCGCGCCGCGATCGCGCAGCATGTAGAGCTGGAACCAGACCGGCTTTTCCACCGCGGCCTGCAGTTCATCAAGCGAGCAGATGCCGACGGTCGAGGCGGTCATGGGCACGCCCGCGGTTTCTGCCGCGCGCGCGGCCTGGACCTCGCCGCGCCGGGCCATCATGCCGGCCAGCCCGGCCGGGGCCAGGGCCAGCGGCATCCGCCAGGGCTGGCCGAACAAGGTTGTTGTGGTGTCGAGGCCGTCGACGTCGACCAATACGCGCTGGCGCAGACGGAGGGCGTCGAGGCCGGCGAGATTGGCGGCCGCCGTCTTCTCTTCGCCAGCGCCGCCGTCGAGGTAGTCGAACAGGAAGCGCGGCAGGCGCTTTTTCGCCAGCCGTCGATAATCCTCGGCCGTGACCGGAAATGCCGGATGTCGGGACATCGGCATGGTGTCAGCCTCCCTCGTCGATGGCGCGCGCGGCGGCGCGGGCGGTCAAGATGCAGCCGGGCAGGAAGGTCCCTTCCAGCGAGCGCTTGCCGCAGGCCCCGCCGCCGCCGAAACCGGCCGCCTCGCCGACGCAGTAAAGGCCGGCGACGGGCTGGTCATTGCGGCCGAGCACCCGGCTGGACAGATCGGTACGCAGCCCGCCCAGGCTCTTGCGCGTGATCAGCTGGGTGTGGACGGCAATGAACGGGCCGGCGGCCTTGTCCTGTAGCGGCGCGGGCTTGCAGGTTCGAAGCCGGTCGGGGCCCCACTGGCGGGCGTGGCGGATGCGGCGGATCTGGTCGTCGTTCTCGAGCCTGCCGCCGGCTGCAAAGTTGGCGTCGAAGGCGTCGGCGGTGGCCTTGAGGACAGCCGGGTCGATAGCGCGCGTGCCGGTCAGTGCGTTCATCTTTTCGGCCAGGCCGGCGAGCGTGTCGTCGACCAGAAAATGCGGGCTTTCGCGCTGCATCTGCTCGATCAGCGCAGCGCTGCCCAGCAGCAGGTCTTTCGTGAAACGCAGAAACTGGCGGTCGCGGATGCGCTGGTTGTGCTCGGCGCCGGAGATGGCGAACTCCTTCATGGCGATACGCCGGTTCATGAGCTGCCAGCTCCAGGGTTGTTCCTGTTCGGCCACGCGTTGACACAGCCAGTGGGTGTCGAAGCCGGTGACCAGCGGTTCGGGCCCGATGCGTTCGCCGCGGTGGTCGAGCCAGAGCGCGGACTTGCACGGAATCAGCGACAGGCCGTGGCCTTCGAACAGCGGCTGCGGGTGGGGAATGCCGGCGGCGTAGTTCCACATCTCACCGGCGCGCACGATCTGGCCGTCTACATTGTCGGCCGCCCAGCGCTGCAGGGCGCCGTCGGAGAAGGGGTGGGCGCCGTTGAGCAGGTGTTTTGGTTGCGGCCGGTCGGCCGGCCAGTGGGCGCGAACCTGCTCGAGGCTGCCGTTGATGCCGCCGGTGGCCAGCACCACGACCGGCGCGGCAATCTGCACTTCTTTTCCGCTGGTCTCGTCGATGGCGAGAGCGCCGCGAATCGTTCCGCCGGCGTGGTCGAGCGCGCTGACGCGATGTTCGTGCAGCAGCTGCAGGCGGTCGTTCCGGCCGGCCTCGTGGAGCGCGGCGCACATTTGCCGCACCAGGTGGCGGGCGGTGCCCCACACGATGTGATAGCGCGGCAGGCTGTTGCCGTCGCCGTGGCGGCCGCGCTCGACCCAGTTGACCGCCGGCATGAACTTGACGCCGTGGGCGAGCAGCCAGTCGTGAACCTGAACGCGGGAGTGCTCGACGTAATGGCGCGCCCAGCGGCAGGCCAGCTCGTCGTCGGGGTCGAGCTCGCCGAAGCGCAGCCAGTCGGCCAAGGCGCGCTCGGGGGTGTCGGGAATCTTCTGGCGCGCTTGCAGCGGCGTGCCGATGAGCGCCATGCCGCCGAAGGCCCACAGCGCCAGCCCGCCGAAATGCTCGGGGCGATGACGGTCGATCAGGATCACCCGCCGGCCAGCGCGCAGACACTCGAGCGCGGTGACGATACCGGCCAGACCGCCGCCGATGACCGCGACGTCGGATTTCAGCGCCGCCATCGGCGACTTCCCCTTGATCGATGCACTGGTCGCTGGTCCCCCCTGTGCCGGCAGGCCTTGGCCCGGGCAATCAGCGCACGGGGGCGCCGCGGATGGCCTCGGCCCACTGGTCCACTTCGTCGCCGCTGCCCAGGTCCGGGTCGATGAGCCCGTTGACCATGAACGTCGGCGAGACGTGAATGCCGTTCTGGCGCGCGTATTTGCTGTGCCATTTGGTGATGGTATCGAGCTTGGGATTGTCGAAGGCGGCCGCCAGGGCGAAGCCGCTGTAGCCCTCGATGCGCTCGATGATTTCATCCGGCGTGGTTGTGCGGTTGGGGCCGGTGGCGTGGTTTTCGAAAACGAATTCCTCGCGGTGTTGGGCCACCGCCTTGAGCACGTCCCAGGCCCGGTCGCGGCCGTCGGGCAGGGTCGATGCGGCGATCACGCAGCGGGTCACCACTCCAGACCACAGGTGCCAGGGCTGGGACTGCAGCCGCAGCTTGACGGTGACCCGATCCTCACCGACGGCGGCGAGCAGGGGCTCGAGCTTGCCCATGGCCTTGGTCGAGAACGGGCAGGTCGGCTCGACGAAAACCTCGAAGATCGTTGGCCCGCGTCCGAAGTGCAGTGGCGCGGCGTAGCCGTCATTATCACTCATGATTCGGCCTCCGGCAGCATGTTGAATTCATTTCCAGTGTGGCATAAACCGGGCATCGCCGGAGCGCATGGCCGCCGGCGGGGTGAATGCAGCCTGCAGCGGCGCAGGCCATCCTGTAAACTCCCAAGGCATTTATTAAGTAGACGGGTGCCTTGTCATGCCTTTGTTGTGGATCGTCACCCTGCTGTGGGCTTTCAGTTTCTCCCTGATTGGTGTTTATCTCGCCGGAGAGGTCGATGATTTCATTTCGGTTTTCCTGCGCGTGATTCTGGCGCTGGCGGTTTTTGCTCCGCTGCTGATACGGGCGCGGCCGGGATGGCGGGCCGGCGTGTCGCTGATGGTCATCGGCGCGCTGCAGATCGGCGTCATGTACCTGTTTCTTTTTCACGCCTATGGCTATCTGAGGGTGCCGGAGCTGCTGCTGTTCACCATCTTCACGCCGCTGTACGTGACCTTGATCGACGAGCTGCTGCGGGGGCGGCGTCATCTGCCCGGTCGTTTCTGGCTGGCCGCAGCGCTGGCCGTGGGTGGAGCCGGGATCATTCGCTTCGGTGAGATAAGCCCCGACTTTCTGGCGGGCTTCGGTCTGGTGCAGGGGGCCAACCTGTGTTTTGCCGCCGGTCAGGTGGCCTACAGGCGTCTGCAGCTCGGCGATACGGTGTCGCAGATACAGGCTTTCGGGCTGTTCTTTGCCGGGGCGGCCGTGGTTGTCGGGCTGGCCGTGCTGCTGTTTGCCGACCATTCCCGGTGGCCGACCACGAGCATCCAGTGGGGGGTTCTGCTGTGGCTGGGCGCGGGTGCTTCCGCCCTGGGCTATCTGGGCTGGAACCTGGGCGCCAAGCGGGTCAATACGGGCCAGCTGGCGGCAATGAACAACATGCTCATTCCGACCGGCATCCTGGTGAATTTCGTTTTCTGGGACCGTGATATCGACTGGCTGCGGCTGCTTGTGGGTGGGCTGGTGATTGTTCTGGCGGTATGGCTGTCCCGGCCCACTACCGAAAGGGCAAGTGCGTACAATGGGGGCCATGGAAGTGCATCTGAACGGTGAAATCCGGACGTTTTCCGACAACCTGACGGTCAGCGGAGTGCTCGAGGAGCTGGGCCATGACGAGCATGCGGTGCGCGTTGTGCGCAATGATGAACCGGTGCCCGCTTCCCTGTTCGCCGAAGTGACGATCAACGACGGCGACCAAGTCGAGATCGGGGAGAGCGACTCGGGCGCTTGATCCATGGGCGCTTGAAAAGGCGGCCCCGCGCTGGCGAGCGTGGCTGGCTAGTTGGCTAGTTGGCTAGTTGGCTAGTTGGCTAGTTGGCTAGTTGGCTAGTTGGCTAGTTGGCTAGTTGGCTAGTTGGCTAGTTGGCTAGTTGGCTAGTTGGCTAGGTGCGCCGGGATAAGCCCTTTTGCTGTTGCTTTATGTGATCCGAGCATCATGATCATTGCTAACCAGCTAACCAGCTAACCAGCTAACCAGCTAACCAGCTAACCAGCTAACCAGCTAACCAGCTAACCAGCTAACCAGCTAACCAGCTAACCAGCTAACCAGCTAACCAGCTAACCAGCTAACCAGCTAACCA
>NZ_JBJNIP010000111.1:0-476 GCF_056324165.1 Wenzhouxiangella sp. YN9 | reverse complement strand
GTTACTCAATCACCATCAGTGCAATTGGTACTGACAAAGGTGGTAACCCAGCTTTACCACAAACCATACAGTTTGGTTTGATAGACAGTCCGGTCATTGGATTTCCCAATGATGGTCCTGGCACATTTGTGAACTCAGGCAATGATGGTAATCCTCAAGAAGGTGGTAACAGTTTCTTATCAGCCTCTGGTGATTTCATCAATGGTACTGCTGAAGTTCAGCCTGGAGACACATTATTGGTCTTCGGTGAAGAAATACTAAGGAATGAAGATTTAGAAAGTGCGGTGACTGTTCAGTCGATCCTGTCTGATACTTCATTGAATATAGCTGAACAATTTAACCGCAATGATTTGTCAGGTGCGGTCATCAATGATGGAGATATTTTCCCTTACATGATTGGTCGTGCTGTTGATGGTAACATCAATGCAACAGCCACCATTGATGAAAATGGTGTGGCATCAACTCAAGTGAATTAT
>NZ_JBJNIP010000110.1:0-143389 GCF_056324165.1 Wenzhouxiangella sp. YN9 | reverse complement strand
CTTCACACTTCACACTTCACACTTCACACTTCACACTTCACACTTCACACTTCACACTTCACACTTCACACTTCACACTTCACACTTCACACTTCACACTTCACACTTCACACTTCACACTTCACACTTCACACTCCGCCTTGGCGGCCCGGCTGGCCAGCTCGTCGGCGCGTTCGTTCTCCGGGTGCCCGCTGTGGCCCTTGACCCAGTCCCACTGAACTTCATGGCGCTGGCGCGCGCTGTCCAGTCGCTGCCACAGCTCGGCATTTTTCACCGGCTTTCTGGCTGCCGTCTTCCAGCCGTTCTTCTTCCAGTTGGTCATCCACTCGGTTATTCCCTTGCGCACGTACTGGGAATCGGTGGTCAACACGACCGTGCACGGTCGCTTGAGCGACTCCAGCGCCTGGATGGCCGCCATCAGCTCCATGCGATTGTTGGTGGTGGCCGGCTCGCCGCCGGACAGTTCACGTTCGTGGCCATTCCAACGCAGCAGCGCACCCCAGCCGCCGGGGCCGGGGTTGCCCAGGCAGGCGCCATCGGTCCAGATATGCACGGGTCGGCTCATGCGGCGCGACACTGGCTGGGCACGGCCGAACCGCCGCTCATCTGCGCACGGCTGAAACGCAGCGGCTCGATGTGGGCCGGCTCGGCGGGTTTGCGCGCCACCACCACCAGCACCGGCACCAGGCCCGGCACCAGGCCGCGCAGCTGGAGGCTTGCCGAAATCGATAGCTGCAGATCGCAACGGACGTGCATCCACTGAAACTGCGGCCAGCTCGGCAGCTTGAGCGCCGTTCGCCCCAGCTCCCGCCAGGCCAGGCGGTGCCAGGGGTTGGCGGAAACCGAAACCAGCGCGCCGCCGGGCCTGAGTACTCTCGCGGCCTCTTCCAGCAGATCGCCGCAGATGGCCGGCTGCCAGACGTGGCGCAGCAGCACCGCCGGCACACTGTCGTCTTCCAGCGGCCAGCAGTCCAGCCGGGCACGAAACGGCCAGCAACAGGTATGCGCGTCCACCAGCACGCGACGACGACGCAGGCCGGTGCGCGGTGAGGCGCTCGCCGTCGGTGCGACCTCCAGAATCCAGTTCGGGCGCGGCTGCGCGAAACCGGCTTCGACCAGGCGGGTCTCCAGGGCTTGCAGGGCGGCGAACCCGGCCGGCATGGCGCCCACGTTAGAATGCTTCTTGGACACTGTTCAAGGATACCAGACGGAGCCGAAGATGCCGCTGTCGATCGAAGCCATACCTGCCCTGGAAAGCAACTACATCTGGGCCCTGCATGATGGCCGCCACGCCCTTCTCGTCGACCCCGGCGAAGCCGCGGGGCCGCTGCGCTGGCTGGGCGACAAGAACCTGGACTTGACTGCGCTGCTGATCACCCACCACCACTGGGACCACACCGACGGCATTGACGGCATTCTCGGCGAACACGCGGTGCCGGTCTACGGTCCGGAAGACCAGCGTATTCCCCAGGTCGATCACCCGCTCGCGGAGGGCGACCGCGTTGACCTCGACGCGCCCGGGGCGCAGTTCGAGGTGCTGAGCGTGCCCGGGCACACCAGTATCCACCTGGCCTATTTCGGCCATCGCATGGTGTTGTGCGGCGACGCTTTGTTCTCGGCCGGCTGCGGCCGGCTGTTCGAGGGCACGCCCGAGCAGATGCTGGCCTCGCTCGACAAACTGGCAGCGCTGCCAGCCGACACGCGCGTTCTTTGCGCCCACGAATACACCCTGGCCAACTGCCGCTTTGCGCTGGCCGTCGAACCCGACAATGAAGATTTGCAGGCACGCGCCCGCGAAGTGGCCGCGCTGCGCGAGAGCGGCGACATCACGCTGCCCTCGAGAATCGGCGCAGAGCGTCGCTTCAATCCGTTTCTGCGCACGCGCGAACCGACCGTGGTCAAGACGGTTCAGCGACATCAGCCCGGCTGCAGCAGTGACCCAGTCGCGGTCTTTGCCGCCCTGCGGCGCTGGAAGGACAACTTCTGATCATGGTCGACCTGACACCCGTGCCGCAGGTCGATCATGTCGATGCCACCACCTTCCAGCGCGGATACAAGAAACCGGCGCGGCCGCTGATCGTCAAACGGCTGACCGAATCCTGGCCGGCGCGCCGCAAGTGGACCGCCGCGCACATGAAAGAACGCGCCGGCAAGGTGGTGGTGCCGCTCTACGACAGCCGACCATCGCGCGGCCACAAACACCAGCACGCGCCGGCTGCGCGGATGCCGCTGGCCGAATACGTGGAGCTGCTGGAAAGCGGAGAGAACGACCTGCGGCTGTTCTTCTTCAACTTCTTCAACACCATTCCCGACCTGACCGAAGACTTCGAGTATCCGCAGCTGGGGCTGAGGTTCTTCAAAAAGCTGCCGGTGCTGTTCATGGGCGGGAAGGGAGCGCGGGTACAGCTCCACTTCGATATCGATATGGCCGATATCCTGCTGTGCCACTTCGGCGGCCCCAAGCGGGTGTTGCTGTTCTCGCCCGAACAGACACCCTGCCTCTATCGCGTGCCGTTTTCCTTCAGCGCCCTGTTCGACGCCCGCGTCGACCGGCCCGACTACGACAGATATCCGGCGCTGCAACAGGTCGCGGGTCAGGTCGCCGAGCTCGAACACGGTGACGCGCTCTACATTCCGCCGGGCTGGTGGCACTTTGTGGAATACCGCGATATCGGCTTTTCGATGTCGCTGCGAGCCTTTCCGCGAACACCCGGCAACCTCGCGCGCATGCTCTACAACCTGCTGGTGCTGCGCAGCATCGACGGACTGATGCGCAAGACGGTCGGCCAGGCCTGGAACGACCGCAACGAACGCCGTGCCGTGGAGCGAACGCACCGGAGACTGGGGCTAATCGCGTAACCGGCGCAGCCGGATAGCGGGGGCCGATGGCTTTGGCTATCTGGCTCTTGGCTTCAAGACCGGGAAACCACGGAAGACACGGAGAGAAAATTCTTTCGAAGGATCTTCGAGATCCTTTTTCCGTGTATTTCCGTGTTTCCCGTGGTTACAAGGTTCTGGCTTTACTGATTCAGCCCCAGCGCTGCAAGCTCCACGCGAGCAGCTGCGCCGTAGAGCCGGCTGGCCTCACCATCGACGGTCTCGCCCGGGGCCAGCTTTGGCCACAGGTCGGCAAGATCGGCGATGATGGCCTCGACTCGCTCGATTACTTCGGGATCGTGGCGGCGCTGATCGTCCGGCAGCTCATCCAGGCGCGCCTTCGCAACCTGCGTGAATCCCCAGGCGTCCTGGTATTCGTGAACGTTGACCAGGCGACCGTCCTCGACGCCCATGGCGTATTCCTCGCCGGCGGTGCGCAGCAGGCTCATGACGCTGTAGAGCGCTTCGGCCAGCGTCGTGTCGGCGGCGCCTTCGGCCTGGCCGATGGCCTTGACCAGGGCCTGGTAGGCGCTTTCCACCTCGGCCTCGTCGGCATCGTTCTCTACGGCCGTGGCCAGGGCGGTCAACTGTTGGTCGAATGGCTGGCCGCCGCGCGCCTCGATGGCGGGCACGAGCCCGGCATAGAGTTCGTCGCGCGGATGCTTCATGTGCGTGCGGGCCATGTCGGCCCGGCCCTGCGAGTACAGCGCGAAGCCGGCGGCCAGGTGGCCGCGGATCAGACCCAGCCGCGTCAGGTAGGCGGGGTCGTCGGTCTTGATATCGACGGGCGCGGCGCCCTCGCCTTCGCCTTCACCCTCGCCTTCTCCGGCGTAGAGTTGACCGCCCTCGCCTTCGCCGGCACCCTGCGCGCTGGCTTGAGCCACCATGCCGGGGGTCATGTCAGGGTCAGGCACCGGCGCCTGATCGGTGGCCATGGCCGAGGTACCGAACAGAGCGACGCTCATGCCGATCCAGAGTTTTCTGCGCTCGTTCATTGGACTTGCTCCGGGCTGGTTCGGGAAAGACCTCGGAGACTCGCACAGATGCGATTGATTTTCAATACCAATTATTTCAGAATCATCGCCTTCCCCCGACCACCCGAGAGAACATGATCCTTCAGATCGCCGACGCCCTCACCGCAACCGACCGCGAGGCGGCGCTCGAAACCGTCGCCCGAGCCAGGTTCGTTTCCGGCGCCACTACCGCCGGACGCGTGGCCCGGACCGTCAAACACAACCTGCAGGCCGAGGATTCGACCGCCGTTCGCGGCCTGCTGGCATTCATCGAGCGCCGGCTGCGCGCCCACCCGCTCATCCAGTCGGCGGCCCGACCGAAAACCTTCGTCAAGCTGCTGCTCAGCCGCTATGAGCCCGGCATGGCCTACGGCAGCCACGTCGACAACGCCTTGATGCAGGGCGGGCGCTCTGACCTGAGTTTCACCCTGTTTCTGAACGAGCCGGGCAGCTACGAAGGCGGCGAGCTGATCATGGAAGACAGCAGCGGCGAACGCGCCTGGAAGCCGCCCGCCGGCAGCCTGCTGCTGTATCCCGCCAGCACCCTGCACCGCGTCAGCGAAGTCACTCGCGGCGAGCGCCTGGCCGTCGTCGGCTGGATCGAAAGCCGCGTACGCTCGGCCGCGGAGCGGGAAATCCTGTTCGATCTCGAGCGCGCGATGAGCGCTGAGTACGACCAGCGCGGCAAAACCGATCAGTACGATCGCCTCAGCAAATGCTTCAACAACCTGCTGCGGCGGTGGCTGGGCTGACCTTCCCGGGTTCGCACGGCTGAACCGGCGGGGGTGTACAGGGTGTTCTGCCCGGCCCATGCAGTCCGCCCCGGACTCGAATCGGCTTGAATCCAGCGCAGTATCCGGATAGCCTAGATATATCTTTCAATCGCGATACAAGGATATAGTCATCGATCTGGACCGTGTCGGAAGGCACTGTAGCCTGCTGGGAGACGCTACCCGGCTGCGGCTGCTGGCGCTACTCGAGACTCAGGAACTGACGGTTGCCGAGCTGGCGCAGACCGCGCGCCTGGCCCAGCCGCGCGTGTCAACGCACCTGGCGCGCCTGCGCGAGGCGGGCCTGGTGGTTGATCGGCGCGACGGCGTCTCGGTCTACTACCGCCTGAGCAATACTGATGACAACCCGGAGCTGCATCGCCTCTGGGCCCTGTTTCGCGACCAGCTCGATGACGCCGTGGTAGCGGCCGATGCCGAGCGAGTACCGGCGGTCATGGCCGAGCGCGCGACCGGGCGCAGCTGGCCCGACTGGGCCGCCGGCGACATGGAACGACACTATTCACCGGGGCGCACCTGGGAAGCCACGACCCATGCCCTGGTTCAGCTGCTGTCGCTCGGCCGGGTGCTCGATATCGCTTCCGGCGACGGCGTGCTGGGCGAGCTGCTGGCCGGGCATGCCAAGACGATCGACTGCATCGATGTTTCCGAAAAGGTCGTCGTGGCCGGGCGCGAACGGGTCAAGCCTTTTCCCAATGTAAACATCCATCTCGGCGACATGCACAACCTGCCGTTCGATGACAGAACCTTCGACACGGCCTTGCTCATGCATGCCCTGACCTACAGCGAGCAGCCGGGCGCGGCGCTGGCGGAAGCCGCGCGCACCATGCAGCCTGGCGGACGCCTGGTCGGGGCAACGCTGAACAAGCATCGCCACAGCGCCCACGTCAAGAGCTTTGGGCATGTCAACAACGGCTTTACCACCAGCGAGCTGTCCGGCCTGCTCGACGCGGCGGGATTGCGCTGCACGTTTTGCGAGGTCACCTCGATCGAACGCAAAACCCCGAACTTTGAAATCATCACTTTTCTGGCGGAGAAACCATGACTCAACTCAAATGGCACGATCCCGATCGCGTCAGCACGCTCAACGACACGGTCGCAGAGCGCATTCTGCTTCTGGACGGCGCGATGGGCACCATGATCCAGAACGAAAAACTCGACGAGGCGGCATTTCGCGGCGAGCGCTTTGCCGACCACGCCGACGACCTCAAGGGCAACAATGACCTGCTGGTTCTGACCCGGCCCGATCTCATCAGCCGGATCCACCAGGACTTTCTCGAGGTTGGCTGTGACCTGATCAGCACCAACACGTTCAACGCCAACCGCATCAGCCAGGCTGACTATGCGCTGACGGACTTCTCCGAGGAGATCAACCGTGAAGCCGCAAAGCTGGCTCGCGCTGCCTGCGACGCATCGGCCGAAAAGACCGGCCAGCCGCGCTTTGTCGTCGGCGTCATCGGGCCCACGACGCGCACTGCCTCGATTTCGCCGGACGTCAGCGACCCGGGTTTTCGCAACGTCGATTTTGCCACCCTGGCCGAAGCCTACCGCGAATCAGCCCGTGGTCTGCTCGACGGCGGCGCCGATCTGCTGCTGATCGAGACCATCTTCGACACCCTCAACGCCAAGGCGGCCATCTACGGCGTCTACGAAGAGTTCGAGCACCGCGGTGAGCGCTGGCCGCTGATGATCTCCGGCACCATCACCGACGCTTCGGGCCGCACCCTGTCGGGGCAGACACCCGAAGCCTTCTACTACTCCATCGAGCACGGTGAGCCGTTCTCGGTGGGCTTCAATTGCGCGCTCGGGGCCGAGCAGCTCAAACCGCACATGCGGTCGCTCGCGCGCGTGGCCGACCATCTGGTCTCGGCTCACCCCAACGCCGGGCTGCCCAACGAATTCGGCGAATACGATCAATCACCGGAGGTGATGGCCGAAACCATCGAAGCGTTCGCCAGCGAAGGGCTGGTCAACATCATCGGCGGCTGCTGCGGCACCACGCCCGAGCACCTGGCCGCAATTCGCCAGGCGATCGAAGGCCACTCTCCCCGTTCCATTCAGACCAAGAAGGCGGCATGAGCAACACTGAATCCAACAAGCGTTACACGCGACTGAGCGGTCTCGAACCGCTGGTCATCACACCTGAACTGAACTTCATCAACATCGGCGAGCGCACCAACGTCACCGGCTCGGCGCGCTTCAAGCGCCTGATTGCCGAAGACCGCTACGAAGAGGCGGTCGAAGTGGCCCTGCAGCAGGTCGAAAACGGCGCTCAGATCATTGACGTCAACATGGATGAGGGCCTGCTCGATTCCGAGGAGGCGATGACCCACTTCCTCAACATGATTGCCGGCGAGCCGGATATCTCCCGCGTGCCGGTGATGATCGACTCCTCCAAATGGAGCGTGATCGAAGCCGGCCTGCGCTGCCTGCAGGGCAAGGGCATCGTCAACTCGATCAGCCTCAGTGAGGGCGAAGAAGCTTTCCTGGAAGAAGCGCGCAAGATTCGCCGCTACGGCGCAGCGGTCGTCGTCATGGCCTTCAACGAAGAAGGCCAGGCCGATAACGCCGAAGACATGGTCGCCTATCTGTCCCGCGCCCACCGCCTGCTGGTCGAGGAAGCCGGCTTTCCACCGGAAGACATCATCTTCGACCCCAACGTGTTTCCGGTAGCCACCGGTATTCCCGAACATGACAACTATTCGGTCGAGTTCATCGAGGCGGCCAAAGAGCTCAAGAAACGATTCCCCGACTGCCACATTTCCGGCGGCGTATCGAACATGTCGTTCTCCTTCCGCGGCAACAACCCGGTCAGAGAGGCGATGCACTCGGTATTTCTCTACCACGCCACCCGGGCGGGCATGGACATGGGGATTGTCAATGCCGGTCAGCTGGCCGTGTATGACGACATCGACCCGGAGCTGCGCGAGCTGGTCGAAGACGTCGTTCTCAACCGTCGCTCCGACGCCACCGAGCGCCTGCTCGACGCAGCAGAAGAGTACAAGGGCGAAGGCAAGAAGGAAGAGCAGGACGAAGCCTGGCGCGACAAGCCGGTGGCCGAGCGCCTGAGCTACAGCCTGGTCAAGGGAATCGACAAATATGTCGTCGAGGACACCGAAGAAGCGCGCCAGCAGTTCGACAAGGCGCTGGAGGTCATCGAAGGACCACTGATGGACGGCATGAACTACGTCGGCGACCTGTTTGGCGCCGGCAAGATGTTTCTGCCGCAGGTGGTCAAGTCCGCGCGCGTGATGAAAAAGGCGGTGGCTTATCTGGTGCCGTATCTCGAGGCAGAGAAGACCAGCCGCGAGAAGAAGGGCAAGGTGCTGCTCGCCACCGTCAAGGGCGACGTGCACGACATCGGCAAGAACATCGTCGGCGTGGTGCTCGGCTGCAACGGCTTCGACGTGCATGACCTGGGCGTGATGGTACCGGCCGAAAAGATTCTCGAGGAGGCGCGCAAGGAGGAGGTCGACATGATCGGTGTCTCCGGCCTGATCACGCCCTCGCTCGACGAAATGGTCGGCGTTGCCGAAGCCATGAATGAAGCGAAGTTCGAGATGCCGCTGCTGATCGGTGGCGCCACGACCTCACGCGCACACACCGCGCTCAAGATCGATCCGGCCTATCCGGGCCCGGTGTGCTGGGTCAAGGACGCGTCACGCTCGGTGGATGTCGTGCGCAAGCTTGCCAGCAATCAACACCGCGACGGCTACGCCGCCGAGATTCTGGCCGACTACGAGGAATACCGCGAGCGCAGCGCCAAGAAGCGCCGGCGCAAGCCGCTGATCTCCATCGAGGCGGCGCGCGAGAACGCCTTCCGCCCGGACTGGAGTGAACATCGACCCGAAAAGCCGAAACAGCCGGGCGTGCATGTTTACGAGGACTGGCCCATTGCCGACCTGGTCGAATACATCGACTGGACCCCCTTCTTCCAGACCTGGGAAATCAAGGGCCGCTACCCCGATATCCTCGAGGACGAGGATGCCGGCGAGGCCGCGCGCAGCCTGTTTCGCGACGGCAAGGACATGCTTCAGCGCATCATCGACAACAACTGGCTCACGGCGCGCGCCATTTGCCAACTGTGGCCGGCCGCGCGTGATGGTGACGACGTGCTGTTCTATACCGACGAGTCACGCAGCGAGATCGCCGAGCGCATGGTCATGCTGCGCCAGCAGGCCGACAAACCTTCGGCCAACCTGTGTCTGTCGGACTTCGTGGCCGACGCCGACAGCGGTATCGAGGACTGGGTCGGCCTGTTTGCAGTCACCACGGGCATCGGCCTGGAGGAAGCCCTCGAGCAGTTCCCGGAAACCGACGACTACAGTCGGATTCTTCTGCAGTCAATGGCAGATCGCCTCGCCGAAGCGCTGGCCGAGGCGCTGCACGTCAAGGTGCGCCGCGAAATCTGGGGTTACGCCGCCGACGAGGCGCTGGACAACGAGGAGCTGATCCGCGAGAAATACCGCGGCATCCGACCAGCTCCCGGTTACCCGGCCTGCCCCGACCACAGCGAAAAACAGAAGCTGTTCGAGATGCTGGATGTGACCAACAAGATCGGCATGGAGCTGACCGACGGCTTTGCCATGAAACCGATGGCCGCCGTCAGCGGCTATTACTTCGGGCACCCCGAAAGCAAATACTTCGTGGTGGGCAATCTCGGCAAGGATCAGGTGGAAGACTACGCCCGGCGCAACGACCTCAGCGTGGCCGAGGCGGAGAAGTACCTGCGACCAAACCTGGATTACTGATCACGCCGGGCCGGGCCGGGCGCCAATGGTACCGGCCGCGCGCAGGTTTCGCGCAGCGCCACCAGAGGCGTAGCGCCGCAGACTTGATCGGGCCGCATCAGCGGCCCGATCCTTCCTGCCTTCTCCGTATGCTGGTCGCGCTGCGTGCTGCCCTTCGCGATACCGGCATCCACCGGGTGCCGGACACTACCAGATCAGATCATCCGGCACGGGCGGATAGTGGCTGCCGTCATCCTCGGGCTCGTCGCGGCCTTCCAGGTCGGGCACCAGATCCGGGGCAACCTCGCGGTACTTTTCTAGGGTATCGAGCGCGACCAGCAGATAGGATCCGCGCAGGTTGACCACCCCGATGTCGCCGCGGTTGAGCTGCTCGCGCTGCTCGGGCGTGCACAGCACGCGCCGGATGCGGCCGATGTGCTCGAAATAACGCGGCACCTCCGCATCCTTGCGATTGAGGGTGTTGCCCTTGATGATGGAATCCAGCTGGAGGTTGCGGCGACGGCGCGCTTCCTGCTCGGCAACGCGACGCTGCCTGGCGGCCTCTTTTTCCTGTGCCTCGGCCTTGCGACGGGCGTCGTAGGCCCGCGCCAGGTCAGAGCGCCCGGCATCTTTCCTGCCCGCGGTACGCTTTTTCTTTTTCCTGCCGGAACCGCCGCGGCCGCGGGTCTTGCCCGCCCCGGCCTCGGCGGCACCGGGCTTGCCCCGGCGCCGGCGGCTCTTCTCGACCTGTTTTTCGTCAGCCAGCCCTGCCTTGAGCAGGGCGTCCTGCAATGTCCCCATGGCGATTCTCGAGGCTGCCGGTCAGTTTCCGGACTCGCTGTCGGCCACTTCCAGCAGCTCGACTTCGAAGATCAGGGTGGAGTTGGGGCCGATCGGGCCGGGTCGCCCCTGATCGCCATAGGCCAGATCCGAGGGGATGAAGAATTCGTAGGTGGCACCCTCGGACATCAGCTGAAGCCCTTCGGTCCAGCCGGGAATCACCTGATTGAGAGCAAAGGTGGCAGGCTCGCCCCGATCGCGGGAGCTGTCGAACTTGGTGCCGTCGATCAGTGTTCCGGTGTAGTGGACGGTCACGCGATCCTCGGCTGCCGGGCTGGTACCCTCGCCTTCTTCGATCACGCGGTACTGCAGACCCGAGTCGGTCACCATGACCTCATCGCGCTGGGCATTTTCCGCGAGAAAGGCCTCGCCTTCTTCACGGTTGCTGGCAGCCTCTTCCTCGCGCTGCGCTTCCATCTGCTGCTGACGGCGCTGCATGAACGCCTCGCGCTCGGCCAGGGCTTCTTCGCTGGTCATGCGGGTTTCTTCACCGCTGTAGCTGGCCCGCAGGGCTTCAACGAGCAGGTCCAGATCAAGATCCATGTCCTGTTCGGCCAGGGATCCGCCGATATCCATGCCAATGGTGTAGCTGAGGCGTTCTTCAGGCGTCTCGAGTGAGCCGTCTTCGGCCACAGCCGCGGTCGAAATACTCGCGGCCAGCACGGAGCCGGCCAGAATTCGGGCGATTTTCATGGGTTGGAACTCCTTGGATAGGGGAATGGAAATCCTGAATGAGCTTGTGACCCGCGCGAGGCGGACCAGTTCCGTCGCGAAGTCTATCAGATCGGTCAGGCGGGCTCGGTGCCGCTTGCCCCGATTAAAAGGCCTTGACTCCGTAATGGTGTTTTACTAGACTAATACACCAACACGACGGCCATAAGGAGCTGACCATGTTGCCGATTGCAAAACGCCACCGACTCGTCATACCCCACCGCCTGGCGCTGACCGCCGCGGCAGTATGCCTGATCCTGTCCTTTACTGCCGACCGCTCCGATCCCGATGGGCAACTGCAGGCCGAGCACGGCAGCCACATGGAACGAATCGAAACCATCGACAGCAGCGCGGAGGCAATTCGCCAGCACGAGGCCGGCAGCAGCACAAGGCGCAGCGGGCGGCTGCGCCTGCTGCCCTGGTTCTCCGGTTTGATGCGCTGGTGATGGCCCCCAGCTGGGACGACAACCAGCCCATCTACTGGCAGCTGCGGGAAAAAACCGTGGCCGCCATCATCGACGGCACCCTGCCTGAGGGCGAACCGCTGCCGTCGGTACGCCAGGTGGCAGTGGACTTCCAGATCAACCCGCTGACGGTTTCGAAAGCCTATCAATCGCTGGTCGACGACGAGCTGGTCGACAAGCGTCGCGGGGTGGGCCTGTTCGTGCGCGAGGGCGCGCGCAGCCAACTGCTCGAGAGCGAGCGCAACCGCTTTCTCAACGAAGAGTGGCCGCGCCTGGCCCGTCGCATCGAAACCCTGGGGCTGTCGATTGAAGATCTGCTGGCCGCCCGCCAAACCAAGGAGAGCGACTCATGACCCTTAGCATTCACGCGCGCAATCTCAAACGCCACTACGGCAGCAACCGGGCGGTTGACGGTATTGACCTGGCCATTCCCGCCGGCCGGATCGTTGGCCTGATCGGGCCCAACGGCGCCGGCAAGACCACGGCATTGAAAGCCATCCTCGGACTGACGCGCTTCGAGGGCGACCTGCAGGTTCTGGGCCGCCGACCCGACAAGGACCGTGCCCGCTTGATGGAAGAGGTCTGCTTTATCGCCGACGTGGCCGTGCTGCCACGCTGGGCGCGCGTGTGGCAGGTCATCGAAATGAGCGAGCGCCTGCATCCGCGGTTCTCCCGCGAGCGTTGCATGCACTATCTCAACAACACCCGGGTCAGGCTCGACAGCAAGGTCAAGGCCTTGTCAAAAGGCATGGTGGTACAGCTGCACCTGGCGCTGGTCATGGCCATCGACGCCAAGCTGCTGGTACTCGACGAGCCCACCCTGGGCCTGGATATCCTGTTCCGCAAGCGCTTCTATTCCAACCTGCTCAACGAGTACTTCAACGAGCAGCGAACCATTCTGATCACGACGCACCAGGTCGAGGAGGTCGAACACATCCTGACCGACCTGTTGTTCATCAAGGACGGCAAGCTGGTGGTCAACGCCACCATGGACGCGGTGCACGAACGCTATTGCGAAGTCATGGCCAAGCCGGAGCATGTCGAGGCAGCTCGCGCCATGAGCCCGATTCACGAGCGCGTGCTGTTCGGGCGACACATCTTTCTCTTTGACGGCGCCGATCCCGAGCGTCTGAGTGCGATCGGAGAACTGCACCGCCCCAGCATTGCCGACCTGTTCGTGGCTCTGATGGGCGAGGAGTACAACCACGGCCACAGCGCGGGAGAAGCAGCATGAGCACACGGCAAATTTCCACCCTGTGGGCGCTGATGCGGCGCGAGCTCTGGGAAAGCCCGGGCGCGTTCAAATGGGCGCCGATCTCGATCCTGGGCCTGACCCTGTTCTTCATTGTCTTCGGGCTCATCCTCGGTTCGCGTTTCGACAACGAAATGGCTTTCACGCTGGACGCCATCCGGCAGTTTGCCGGCGTGCCGGCCGAGCAGCGGCAGCTGTTTGTCACCGGCGCCCTGTTCACGGTCTCGGCGCTGTTCTTCCAGGTGCTGCTGCTGGTGCTGCTGTTCTACCTTTCCAGCTGCCTCTACGATGAGCGCAAGGATCGCTCGATCCTGTTCTGGAAATCGCTGCCCGTCTCCGACACGATGACGGTGGCCTCGAAAGTGCTGACCGCCTGCCTGCTCGCGCCGGCGATCTACCTGATCGTGGTCATCATCACCCAGCTCATCGTGCTGCTGATTGCCACCGGCTTCGGCCTGATGGCCGGCATCAACCCGTTGACCACTTTCTGGCTGCCGGCCAGCCTGCCGAAGCTGTGGCTCGTGATGGCGCTTGGCCTTCTGATTCAGGGGTTGTGGCTTCTGCCGATTTACGCCTGGCTGGCATTCTGCTCGTCCTGGGCTCCGCGGGTGCCGATTCTCGTGGCCGTGGCCGTACCCGCCGTGCTCGCACTGCTGCAACACGCCTGGAGCCTGCTGTCGAGCTTCAGCCTGCCCGGGATCAATGTCGGCCTGATCCTCCTCAAGCGCCTGGGCAGTGGCATTCTGCCAACCAACATCAGCTGGCGCGTGGAGTCCGGCGGCGACACTGCTGACCTGGCGGATGTCGAGTTCAGCGAAGACTTGTTCATGAGCTTTTCCAACAGCCTGGATTACCTGCTGCGCCCGGACATGTGGATCGGCATCGGCATTGCGCTGGCGCTGCTGGCCGGGGCCGTCTGGTTCCGCCGCCGTGCGACCGACAGTTGAACCGCTGGGCTGTCGTGGTGGCCATTCCGACGTCGATCGCCACGCCGATCCTGGCCGCGCTGCTGGCCGGCGCATTCGTGCCCGCCTGGTCGGACGGCAGCTGGACTGCCACGGCCGGCGCCGCCCTGGCAGCCGCGGCACCCCTGGTTTTTCTGCTCGCCTTCCGCCGGCGGCGGGGGAGCCTCAACGGGCACCCGCTGATCGTGTCCGTCCTCAGCGGCCTGGGCTGTGTTGTGGTGATGGTTGCTGAAACCCGCGCCGGCCCGGCGCCGGGCGGGCCTCTGTTCCTCTCGCTTTTCGCGCTGGCGGTCTGGATGCTCTGGCAGCGTGGACAACGATCGCGGTCCGAACAACGCTGAGCGCAATCATCGGCCGTTGGCTGGCCCGAGCGGCGCAGTCACCGCGTTGCATTCCGTGGCACGATTGGCCGACGATCTGCGTTATCAACAGTTCTGAGGAACACGCCCAACTGACCGGACCGCGGGATACTGCTCATGCAACTCGACTCTCCTTTCATTCGCCTGCCCTATCGCTTCGATGCGGCAACCGTCCGCGCGGAGATCGACGCCGTGGCGCCTACCGACGCCTGGCAGGCCCATCCGCGCGGGCTTGCCGGTCATCACGTGCTTCCGCTCGTCACCGCCGACGGCGGCGACGACGCCGGTCGCCTGGAGGGCAGCATGCAGTCCACCGCCTGGCTCGAAAAGCTGCCGTCACTGAAGACCATGCTCGGGGCGCTGGACACCATCGTGGGGCGTGCGCTCCTGGTTCGGGTGGAGCCATCGCAATCGGCCGAGCGAACGGTTGATGCCGGCGCCTACTGGCACCGCCGCTGTCGCGTGTTCATGGTCATTTCCGGAGGCGACGGCGCCGAATGGCGCTGCGGCAACAGTTCGGCGACCATCCCGAACGGCCAGGCCTGGTTGATGGATGGCTGGCGAGGCTACGACTACACCGCCGCTGAAGATGCCGGGCTGATCTATCTGGCGGTCGATACCGTCGGCTCGGGTACCTTCCGGTCAACGATGAAGTCTGCCGATCGCCCGCTGGATGCCGCCCGGGAAGCAGGCATGAGTCCGCGTCAGATCAACCTCAAATCCACGACCGTGGCGCTCGATACCGAGACCGTGCGCGTCAACCGCGTGATGTCGCCGTGGGAAATGGAAAGCCTGATCGAAGACATCATGGCCGAGCTCAGACCGCTTGTTCCGCCGAATGCAGCCCATCTGCCCAAGCTGGAGGCGGCCCTGGAGCAGTACCTGAACCAGTGGCAGGGCATCCACGCGCGCCACGGCGACGACGACGCCGGCGATCCGGCTTACCGACAGGCGATGGAGCAGCTCGTTGCTCAAGCAGGCATGTTCGCCGGTAACTGGCGCCTGCCCAACGGCCTGGACGTGGCCCAGGCGCTGTATCAGACGGTGGTGGTCGGGGCACTGCGTGACGCCGAGGGCAAGCCGGTCGTTGTCGTTCCGCCCGGAATGAAGGCCGGGAAACCAGACGAGGCGACAGCACCACTGCCCCCGGCACCGCCAGCCGACCTGCAGCAGCCTGAAAACGATCCGCTGGCAGGCGCGCAAGACGTCCCCGGCGCTGCGCACCCGCAACCGGAGCCCGCCATCGGCGCGCCCAGCCGTACGCCACAGCCACCGGCACGAGCCGCTCAATCGCCCGCGCCCGGAACGGCCCACGCCGGTGCCGACCACCCGGCCGGCGCCAACGTCAACGACCCGGAGCACTCGCCCCTGCGCAGCGTGCACACGGCCAGCCTGCCGAAACTGCTGCAGCAGGCTGCAAGCTCATTGCTCGTGAGCACCTATCAGGCCGGCAAATTGGTGATCGTGCGCGAGAACGAAGGCAAGCTCAACACCCACTTTCGCGTCTACAACCGCCCGATGGGCCTGGCCCACGACGGCGGACGCATGGCGCTGGGCACGGCGTTGTCGGTGGAGTACTACCGGAACATGCCGGAGGTGGCCCGCAAACTCGAGCCGCAGGGACGCCACGATGCCGCCTTTCTGCCCCGGCACGGCCACATCACCGGCAATATCGACATCCACGAGATGGCCTGGGCCGGCGACGAGCTGTGGCTGGTCAACACCCGCTTTTCCTGCCTGTGCACGCTCGACAACGAGCACAGCTTCGTGCCGCGGTGGCGGCCGAAATTCATCTCCGGCTACGCCCCGGAGGACCGCTGCCATCTCAACGGCCTGGAGGTTGTCGACGGCCGGCCGAAGTATGTCACCGCCCTGGGCACCTCCGACATCGCCGGCGGATGGCGCGAAAACAAGGCCGGCGGCGGCGTGCTGATCGATATCGAATCCGACGAGATCATCTGCCGCGGCCTGTCGATGCCGCACTCGCCGCGCTGGTATCAGGACAAGCTCTGGGTACTCGAGTCAGGCAACGGCACCCTGGCTACGGTCGACCCGGCCAACGGCCAGCTCGAAACCGTGGCCGAGCTGCCGGGCTTCACCCGCGGGCTCGACTTTCTCGGACCCTATGCCTTCGTCGGTCTGTCACAGGTGCGCGAATCGGCCGTGTTTTCCGGCATTGCACTCACTGAGCGACTCAGCGAACGCAACTGCGGCGTGTGGGTCGTCGATATCCGCTCGGGGCAGACGGTCGGCCTTCTGAAGTTCGAGGATGCGGTGCAGGAAGTCTTCGCGGTCTCGGTTCTCGGCGGCATGCGCTTCCCCGAGGTGCTCGGCGGCAACGACAAGCATCTGGCCCTGAGCTATGCCCTGCCGGACGAAGCGCTCAAGGAAGTTGTGCAAGCACAACCCACCGCGCCCTGAAGCGGCTGAATGCAACCTGCTTTGATGCCGGGTTAGTAACCCGTCGCCTTCTCTTCGGGGTCTTTCAGCTTCGCGCGCCGGAACCAGTGGACGCGACATTCCAGACCGCGCGGGCTGCGCCCGATATAGACGAACTCGATCCGTGGCCACACCGGCATCCGGCCGGTCTCGCCGAAGCGCTTGTTTTCCAGCTCCAGCAACACGCCGATGCAGGGCCAGTCGTGCCTGCGGGCATCCTCCTCCAACAAGCGTACGCTCTTGCGAAGCAGGTTGTAGACGAGTCGGGTATGTCGCCACTGCGGCGCAACGTAGCTTCGATAGTAATAAACCGGCTGCCCCAGTTGATCGGGCCACTGCGGTACGGCCGTGCCCACCGCCGCGATCCTGCCCTCGCCATCGCGCGCGAACATCACCACCTGACTGACGCGCCGGCGCGGGTCCTGGCCACCGGGAAGCGCCTTCTCCCGGCGCCAGAACGCGACGATCTCAGCGGCATCCGAGTTGGTCAGATTCGCCCAACCCTGATGATAGGTGAGCCCGTTCAATCCGCCTCCGATGGCCTGATTCATGGCCCTGCGCTCTTTTTTGACAACAGTAATGCTTTAACGAGATTTCAGCTCCGACTCCGCCAGCCGCCAGGCGGAAACAAACGCGGTTGCTTATGCAAATCATTTTCATTTAGAATTGCGCCGCGCTACTCAAATCCACCCTGAAACCTCGACCAAGAAAGGAGCAACTTCGTGATCAGACCCCTTCTGCTCACCGGCCTGGCCCTGAGCATTGCCGCCCCCGGGTACGCCCGGGATCCCAACGAGACCCCCCAATCACAGGCTCAAGTGCGCCCGGCCGATGAAAGCGCGCCGCTCGCACTCATGCTGCCCGACCGGGTACGCGTGGTCGGCAGCCGCGAAGACGCCCGCCAGACGGCCGGAACCAGCGCCGTCATCGATCCACAGCAGCTGCAAATCGAAGCGCAGACCGACGTCAATCAGCTGCTCAAGACGGTGCCAGGCGTCTATATTCGCGAGGAAGACGGACAGGGCCTGCGGCCCAATATCGGCATTCGTGCCGCCGCCGGCGGCCGCTCGAGCAAGCTCACGCTACTCGAAGACGGGGTACTGATCGCACCGGCGCCCTACTCGAACCCGGCGGCCTATTATTTCCCCCAGGCCTTCCAGATGCACGCCGTCGAAGTGCTCAAGGGCGCACCGCTGCTCAGATACGGCCCGCAGACGACCGGTGGGGTGATCAACCTGGTCAGCACACCGATTCCCACCGACACCAGCGGTCGCATTCTGACCACTCTGGGAGAGAACAGCGAGCACAACACGCACGCCTGGCTGGGCGGGCGCGAAGGCGGTTTTGGCTGGCTGGTCGATACCGTCTATCGCAGCAGCGAGGGCTTCAAGGACATTGATCGCAGCAGCCGCGACACCGGTTTCGACATCCAGAGCTACATGCTCAAGTTCGGCTGGACCGGCGGGCGCCACAGCCTGCTCGCCAAGGCCCAATACTCCGAGGAGACCTCGAACGAAACCTATACCGGCCTGACCGACGCCGATTTCGAACGTAACCCCAACCGGCGCTACGGCCTGTCGGAGCCGGATCAGATGAATAATGACCACCAGGGCTTTTCGCTGACCTGGGACTTCGACCTGAGCGATCAGCTGACGTTGTCGGCACTCGCCTACCACAACGAATTCGCGCGCGACTGGTTCAAGGGCAGCTTCGGCGCTCTCGTCGATGCCGCCAATGCCGGCGACGACCACGCTCTGGGCGTACTTCATGGTGAAATCGATGCCCAGGATCTGACCTACAAGCACAACAGCCGCGAGTACGAGTCTTACGGACTGGAGCTGGAAGTCGACGCCCGGCTGGCCGATCATCGCCTGCTCATCGGCGCACGTGACCACAGCGACCGCATGGACCGTTTCCAGCCCGCAGAAGTATACGACCAGATCAACGGTCAGCTGGTTCTACAGGATCGAATCTCCCCCACCGGCGGCAACAACCGTCTTGAAGGCGCCGACGCCCAGGCCTTCTGGGCGCTCGATCAGTGGCAGCTCACACCCGACTTCCGGCTTGATCTGGCGCTGCGATACGAAGATGCGGAAACCTATCGACGACAATTCGACACGCCGGATCGCTCCGACCTGCCGGCACGACGTCAAAGCAGCGCCCGCGAGTGGCTGCCGGGTGCCTCGCTGACCTGGGACTTCAGCGAGCAGAATCAGCTGCTTGCCGGTGTACACCGTGGCTTTGCACCGCTGGGCGGCGGCGCCAAAGAAACCGACGAGCCGGAAACCAGTCTCAACTACGAGCTCGGCTGGCGCCACTTCCGCAACAACCTGTTTGTGGAGCTGGTCGGCTTTTACAGCGACTTCGAAAACCAGGCAGAGGTCTGCTCCAACGCCAGCCCCTGCAGCAATGGTGCCACCAGCGGCAGCTTTGTGACCGGCGAGGCCGTGGTCAAGGGCGTCGAGTTCCAGCTTGGCAACGAATGGCGCAGCGGTGGCCTGACCATCCCGCTGAGCTTCAACTACACCTACAGCAGCGCAAAGATCAGCGCCGACAACGCGGTCTCCGGCGTCTCCGATGGCGACAAGCTGGCCGATATTCCCGAAAACATCTTCAGCCTGCGCCTTGGCTTCGAGCATGCCTCCGGATGGGACAACCACTTTGTCGCCAAGTACATGGACGAGACCTGCGTCCAGGTCGGCTGCAATCGAACCGGTGACCCCTTCGATCGCACCGAGTCCCTGCTCGTGGTCGACTGGATCTCGCGCTACGCCATCAATGAAAGCGTGACCGCCTTCGTCAAGGTCGACAACGTGCTCGATGAACAGGTCATCATCTCGCGCCTGCCCCACGGTGCTCGCCCCAACAAGCCGCGCACCGGCATGGTCGGCATCGACTATCGCTTCTGACCGCTCGGGCAGCCGTTCTGCGGCGAAGCCCGGCCCGCCGCGCGGCGGGCCGGGCTTCGCCGCTGACCGGGTTGACGCTTGCACTGCAGTGCACCTATCGTGATGCTCCCATGACCCTCCCCGACACAGAAGGCCTTCCAGAATGAAACATGCACTGCTTGTCTGCGGCTCGGTTCTGATGCTGACCTTTGGCTGCAGCTGGGTGGAGCTTGACCCGGGCGCCGATAGCGTGCGCCTGGTTGAAAGCTCCAGAGCCAGCAACTGCGAACGCCTGGGCGTGACCACCACTTCCGTGCGCAGCCGGGTGGCCGGCGTCGAACGCAGCGCGGACAAAGTGGCTGGGGAACTGGCAGACCTGGCGCGCAACAGCGCCCGGGAACTCAATGGCGACACCATCGTCGCCGATGGCCCGCTGCGCGACGGTGAACAGCGGTTCATCATCTACCGCTGCCGCAAGCGCTAGGAAACTGCCGGAGAGCTGCTGCACGAGTGTCTGACGGCGTCCTGCGGTACTCGAAATGCTCATGTATCGATCTGTACACTCCGGCTTCTGCGTTCCGGCGAACACCGTCAGACACTCGCTCGCTACGCTCTCCGTCAGTTTCCTTAGTCCAGGGCGGAGAGGATCGCCTTGCAGAAGGCCGGCAGGTCATCGGGGACGCGGCTGCTGATCAGATTGCCATCGACGACGACTTCTTCGTCGACCCAGTCAGCGCCGGCGTTGACCATATCGTCGCGAATCGAGGCAAACGAAGTAGCCCGTTTGCCGCGGATGATGTCGGCCGAAACAGCCATCCAGCCGCCGTGGCAGATCCAGGCCACCGGCTTGCCGGCCGCGTTCGCGGCGCGTACCAGATCGACCATGCTGCGATGCCGGCGCATTCGATCCGGCGCCATGCCGCCGGGAATTACCACGGCATCAAAATCATCGGCCTTGACCCTTGATGCGTCGGCATCGACCCTGACCGGATAGCCCTTGCCGCTGTGGTATTCATCCTTGCCGGCACCGAGCACCGAAACCTTCGCGCCGGCCTCGATCAGCCGTAGCCGCGGATAATGCAGCTCCAGTTCCTGATAGTCGTCTTCGGCGAGAATCGCGATGTGCTTGTTGCTGATGGTCATTCATGCCTCCTGTCGAGAGTGCTGTATGACAGTAATGCATGCGCATCGGTGAAGAATCAAGGGCGCGAGCAAACGAGATCGCTGCCGGCCCGGGAAATCAAAGCTGGCAGTTCAGCATGGCGTTCAGGGTCTGCTCCTCCTCGCTGAGCGCATCGGCATCGAAGAGCCGGCCTGCGTAGGCGTACTGGCGCCCGAACATCGCCGTCAGCTCGTAGATCTCGCGCGGTTCGAGCTGCGCTTCCAGTTCGTCGTGCCGGAAGCCCATGAGAGCCCCGTCTTCCGCAAAATACATGCTGGCGACAAAGCGCTTGCGGCCCTCGGTCGAAAGCATCGTAAGCGGCGAGCCGGCGCCGGCCGCTAGTTCTGTCAGGTGACGATCAAGGTCTTCGCGCGTGTTGATGGTGGCGTTCGCCCGGATGCGCTCGCGCGCCTCGTCACGCTCGGGGCAGCCGCGTATGTAAGAAGGCTTGTCGGTGTAAGCGAAGACGTCATCGGGCAACTGTGAAGCGTCGAGCAGGCCAAGCTGATCGAATCCCTCGGCGATCGCGTTGAACCCCTCGGGTCCACCCTGCCACCCGACCAGCGTGTGGACGATCTCGCCGTCGCGCACGAAATGAAACTGGGGCGTCGAGCCGAATTCGGCAACCGGCCAGCCGGCCGGATCGTCAGCCAGCACGGTGGGCACATTCGGATAGTGGTCATTCCAGTGCGCGAGGGAATGAAAAGTACCATTCATGGATGGACCTGCCACCCAGACGGAGCGCGAGCGAATCAAAGCGCCCAGCGTCTCGTCGGCCGGCAGCTCCTGAGCCGCCGCCCGAGAAAAGCTGCAGCCGGGGCTTGTGACGACCAGGAGCTTCGGTTCTTCAAGCGTCAGCCACTCGCCGCGCAGCCGGTTGGCCTCGTTCTCCACCCGCCAGATCTTCAGCCCGCTATCGGGGCGCTTTTCGGACGGGGCGACCCGTTCGGGCACGTCCGGCAGCTCGACATCCGGATACTGCGCTCTGATTTCACGCGCCGCCTCGTAGCGACCCGCCGCCTGATAAGCCCTGAGCAGCCGAGCCAATTCCCCGGCATCGGCCAGCTCACGCGAATAGGCCTCATCCACGGCCGCTCGAAGTCGCTCGAGTATCCAGTCTGGACGAGCATAGAATGACGCGTTCCGGACGGCCCGCAGCCGAATCGAGACTTCGCCGTCGCTCGCCTGCGTCAGGTCTGAACCGTAGGCCTTGTCGCACCACAGCGCGCGGAAGCCAGCGGCCAGCTGTTCGGCGAGACCGCCGGTCTCGCCTTCGGAATAATCGTACGCACTGGAGATGGCCATCAGCTCGGTCAGGCGCTCGTCGTCGCTGCGCGTATCGCTCTCGCAAGCCGGCTCACCCGCAAGAACCAAATACGGCGCAAGCAACAGTACAAAAAACCAAAAAACACGCAAAGCCACTACTCTGCCTCCACTGTGAATCAATACCCCTACTTATAGAATGCAGCACACGCCTGGTCGATTTCAAACGCGCTCTGGAACCGCCGGTACTGTGCTTTAGCCGGTCAGCCCGTGCCCGATCATGCCCATCAGAAAGCCGGCCACGGCGCCCAGCGGCGGCGCCCAGTGGCGCTCGAGCCGCGCCTGGGGCGCGATGTCCTGGAAGATCAGGTAGAGGATGCCGCCGGAGGCGAACAACATGATCGCCGCGACGATCGCCTGCTGATCGGCGAGCAGAAAGAACCCGGCCAGCGCGGCGGCCGGGCCGAGCAGCGCGATGGCCGAGAAGGTGACCAGCACGGCTGCCTGCGAGGTGGCCGTGCTGTCGCGAATCTCGCGGTAGGCGTTGAACGCTTCGGGCACGTTCTGGAGCGCGATCAGCACCGCCAGCAAGGGTGCGGTGCTGCGGTCGATGGCGAACACGGCGCCCAGCGCCAGGGCCTCGGGCAGAAAGTCGGCGAGCATGGCCACGAACTGGCTCGCCGAGGTGCGGCGCCGCGCGAGCCCGCGGTCGAGCAGCAGAAAGGCCGCTCCGCCGAGCGAGAACCAGAGCGCGGCGCTGATCAGCGACAGCTCCTCCATGCCGTCGGGCACCAGCACCAGCGCAACCGCCGCCAGCAGGGCGCCGCCGCCGAAGGCGACGATGGAGTGACGCAGCTCCTCCTCGAGCCAGTTGGGCCGGAAGTTCTCGACGGCCGCCAGCGAAGCGCCGGCCGGCACGCTCAGGCCGGCGCCGGTGGCGATCAGGAGCACGATGATCCAGTCAGGCATTGCGCGGCACCTCCGCGTCAGATTCTTGCGCCAGGGGCATCAGGTCGCTACCTTGAAGCCCTGATCGCGCATTCGGTGGATGCGGTCGCGAATCTCGGCCGCCTTCTCGAATTCCAGGTTCTCGGCCGCCTTGAACATGTCTTTTTCGAGCCGGGCAATCTCGCGCGCGGCATCCTCGGGCGAGACCGGCTCGATCGCGTACTCGGAGGCGCGTTCCTCGGCCACCTGGCGCGCCGGCTTCTTCTTGCCCGGCATCTGCTGGGCGTCGGCCATGATGTCGGCGATGTTCTTGCGGATGGTCTGCGGCGTGATGCCGTGTTTTTCGTTATGGGCAATCTGCCGGGCGCGTCGACGCTCGGTTTCTTCGAGCGCGCGCTTCATCGAGTTGGTGGTCTTGTCGGCATAGAGAATCGCCTTGCCGCGCTCGTTGCGAGCCGCGCGGCCAATGGTCTGGATCAGCGAGCCTTCCGAACGCAGGAAACCTTCCTTGTCGGCATCGAGGATGGCGACCAGCGAGACTTCGGGCATGTCCAGGCCTTCGCGCAACAGGTTGATGCCGACGAGCACGTCGAAGGTGCCCAGGCGCAGGTCGCGGATGATCTCGACGCGCTCGACGGTGTCGATGTCGGAGTGGAGATAGCGCACCCGCACGTCGTGCTCGGCCAGGTATTCGGTCAGGTTTTCGGCCATGCGCTTGGTCAGCGTGGTCACCAGCACGCGATCGCCCTGGCTGACGCGATCTCCGATTTCCGACAGCAGATCGTCGACCTGGCTGGCCACCGGCCGCACCTCGACCTCGGGATCGACCAGCCCGGTCGGGCGTACGACCTGCTCGGCCACCGTGGTCGAGTGATCGAATTCCCACTGCCTGGGCGTGGCCGACACCAGCATCATCTGCGGGGCCCGCTCCTCGAACTCCTCGAAGGTCAGCGGCCGATTGTCGATCGCCGAAGGCAGCCGGAAACCGTAATCGACCAGCGTCTCCTTGCGGGCGCGGTCGCCGCGAAACATCCCGCCGACCTGCGGGATGGTCACGTGCGACTCATCGACGATCAGGATCGAGTCCCTGGGCAGATAATCGAACAGGGTCGGCGGCGGATCACCGGGCTGGCGGCCGGTGAGGTGGCGCGAGTAGTTCTCGATGCCCTGGCAATATCCGAGCTCGAGCATCATCTCGATATCGAACTGGGTGCGCTGACCCAGGCGCTGGGCCTCGAGCAGCTTGCCGGCCTTTTCCAGGTGTTCCAGGCGCTCCCTGAGTTCGATCTTGATTGCGTCGACGGCGTCGAGCACGACCTGGCGCGGGGTGACGTAGTGGGTCTTGGGAAAGATCGTCAGCGCGTCGGTTTTCTCGCGCACTTCGCCGGTGAGCGGGTCGAAGAAGCTGATGCGCTCGATCTCGTCGTCGAACAGCTCGACGCGCACCGCCTCCATTTCCGAATCGCCCGGGAACATGTCGATGACGTCGCCCCGCACCCGATAGGTGCCGCGCCTGAGCTCGAAATCGTTGCGCGAGTACTGCATCTCGGCAAGCCGGCGCAGGATCTCGCGCTGGCTCAGCGGCTCGCCCACCTTCAGCGGCAGCGTCATCTTCAGAAACGAACCGGGATCGCCCAGACCGTAGATGCACGACACCGTGGCAACGATCAGCGAATCCGGCCGCTCCAGCAGCGCCTTGGTCGCCGACAGACGCATCTGCTCGATATGCTCGTTGATCGAAGCGTCCTTCTCGATGAAGGTGTCTGATGACGGCACGTAGGCCTCGGGCTGGTAATAGTCGTAGTAGCTGACGAAATACTCGACGGCATTGTCCGGGAAAAAGGCCTTGAATTCGCCGTAGAGCTGCGCGGCCAGGGTCTTGTTGGGTGCCATCACCAGGGCAGGACGCTGAGCGCGTTCGATCACGTTGGCCATCGTGAACGTCTTGCCCGAGCCGGTCACCCCCAGCAGGGTCTGGTGTGACTCGCCCGCTTCCAGCCCCTTGACCAGCGCATCGATCGCGGTCGGCTGGTCGCCGGCCGGCTGATAGCTCGACGCCATGCGAAAACGCCTGCTCATTGGTCCGGCTCACTCGTCAACATCGTCAGGGGCATTATAATGGCAACCATCATCGTGTCCTCGTGGGTGGCCATCATCGGTCGCCGAACAACAGAAATCAGTAGGGAGTTCTATCGTGACTTTTCGATTCGCAGCACGCGTCAGCCAGGTCAAACCTTCCGCCACCCTTGCCATGGCGGCCAAGGCCGGTGAACTCAAGGCCGCCGGCAAGGACGTGATCTCGCTGAGCACGGGCGAGCCCGACTTCGACACCCCGGCCCACATTCGCAAGGCCGCGGCCGAAGCCATCGAGGCCGGCCAGACCCGCTATACGCCGGTTGACGGTACGCCGGAATTGAAGCAGGCGATCATCTCGAAGCTGCAGCGCGACAACGAGCTCAGCTACGAGCCCAACCAGATACTGGCCTCGACCGGCGCCAAGCAGAGCCTGTACAACTTGATGCAGGCACTGGTCGATGAAGGCGATGAAGTCCTGATTCCCGCGCCCTACTGGGTCTCCTACCCGGACATGGCACGACTGGCTGGCGGTGCGCCGGTGATACTCAACACCGACGCCAGGAATGGCTATCTGATCACGCCGTCGCAGCTGGCGGCCTCCATCACCGACCAGACCCGACTGCTGGTGCTCAACTCACCAAGCAACCCCAGCGGTCGCGCCTATACCCGCGAACAGCTTGCAGCCATCGGCGAAGTGTTGCTGGACAACCCGAGAATCGTCATCTGCACCGACGATATCTATGAACACATCTGGTGGGCTGATGAACCTTTTTCGACGCTCGCCCAGGTCGTGCCCGCGCTGCGCGATCGCACGCTGGTGGTCAACGGCGTTTCCAAGGCCTACGCGATGACCGGCTGGCGCATCGGCTATACCGCGGGGCCGGAGCCGATCATCAGAGAGATGAAAAAGATCCAGGGTCAGAGCACCTCCAACCCCAGCTCGATCAGCCAGGCCGCCGCGGTGGCGGCCCTCAACGGTGACCAGAGCTGCGTCGGCGAAATGTGCGCGGCCTTCAAGCAGCGCCACGACTGGCTGATTCCGGCGTTGAATGCGCTCCCGGGAGTGCACTGCGAGCCCGGCGAAGGCGCGTTTTATGCCTTTGCCGACTTCAGCGGCGCAATCGAGAAGCTGGGGCTCAACGATGACATCGAGCTGGCCGAACACTTGCTCGACAAGGCCCTGGTCGCCACCGTGCCCGGCACGGCCTTTGGCACCGCCGGCCACCTTCGCTTGTCGTTCGCCTGCGGTCTCGACACGCTCAAGACCGCGATCGAACGCATCGGCCAGGCGCTTTAGAACCCGCCGCCGGCAACCACAAAAAGGGCAGCTCATGGACGACGAATCGACCGCTCATCATCATGGCGAAACCGAAGAACCGCAAGGCCTTCGCCTCAGCGCCGTTGAGGCACGCGTGCTGGGCTGCCTGGTGGAAAAGGAAGCGACCACCCCGGATGCCTATCCGCTGACGCTCAACGCCACCACCACAGCCTGTAACCAGAAGTCCAGCCGTGACCCGGTGATGAAGCTCGAGCCGGGTCGCGTCGGCCAGGCCCTGCGCGAGCTCGAGCGCAAGGGCCTGGTGCGACATCAGTTTTCCTCGCGCGCCGAACGCTACCGGCACACCGCCGAAAAGGGGCTGGAGCTGACGCGGGGCCAGCTGGCCGTACTGACCCTGCTGATGCTGCGCGGACCCCAGACGATCAACGAGCTGCTTACCCGCAGCGAGCGCATCCATCGCTTTGATGACGCCGACGACGTTGCCTTCACACTCGAGCGGCTGTCGCAGAAGGAGCCGGCCATGGCCACTCGCCTGCCGCGCCGCTCCGGCCAGCGCGAAGACCGCTACATGCACCTGCTGTGCGGTCCGGTGGATATCGCGGCACAAATGCCCCCGGAACCCGCCATGGCGGCCGACGATGACAGGGACCTGGCCGCACGCCTCGAAGCGCTCGAACAACGGGTGGCCGACCTCGAAGCCCGCCTGGCCAGCGACTGATCTCGCGCCAGCGGCCAGCCGGGCCCGCTGAGCACCACGCCGACGGCGCGGCGCGGCGATTTCCTACACCCGCGACCGGCACCGCACCGATGACCACGCCTGCGGCCCCGGGTGATGCTCAAAGCCTCCAATCATGCGATGTCGAGGAGGTTTGTCATGCACCGGCCCGATCACTCCGGATTCACGGTCATCGAAATGATGATCACTTTATCCGTCCTCGCGATTGTTCTGACCCTGGTGGTGTCGGCCTTCGGTCGCCTCGTCATGCAGCAACGCGTGACCGCGACCACGAACCACGTCGTCGCCCAGCTGCAGTTCGCGCGCAGCGAAGCCATCCGCCGCAATGCCCCGGTAGCGGCCTGCCCGAGCAGTGACGGCCTGAGCTGCACCGGCGGCAATCGCTGGGAGGCAGGCTGGATCGTCTATCTCGACGGGGACAAGAGCGGACAACCAACGCAGACCGACGACGTGCTGCGGGTGATCCAGGCGGTTCCGGAGCAGACCATGCACTCCGGCGGCCGCAAGCGCGCCCGCTTCAAGGGCAGCGGTGCCGCCTACGGCAGCAATCTGACCATCCGCGTCTGCGCAAGGGATAATCCACAGGCCGCCCGCGCGGTGATCGTCTCCAACCCGGGCCGAGTGCGCGCAACGCGCGAGGTCGACCCGGCCGAGTGCGAAAGCCGTTGAGCATTTTGTTATTGGCGCCTCTGCGTCTTTGGCGTTATCAGATGGGCTCCTTTCCGGGGTTTCGCGCTCGCCCGCTTGCATGATGTGTCTGTACGGCGTAGCATTAAAACGTTCGTTTTAATCGAGCGTTTCATGCCCGTTTCGACCCGCGATCGCATTCTCGACGCCGCCGAGCGCCTGTTCGCCGAACAGGGGTTTCATCTGACCACGCTCAGGCAGATCACGCAGGCCGCCGGGGCCAATCTGGCCGCGGTCAACTACTACTTCGGCTCCAAGCAGGCGCTGATCCGGGCGATCTTCCGCCGCCGGCTCGACGCCCTCAACGCCGCCCGGCTCGAGCGGCTCGATGCCGTCGAAAGCGGACACGGTCGGCCCGATCTGGAAGCCGTGCTCGACGCCTTCGTGGAACCGGCCCTGGAGTTCACGCAGGGCGGCGATGCCGAAGGACAGCGCTTCATGCAGCTACTGCTGCGGGCCTTCGCCGATCGCGACACGGCGCTGCACGAGGCCATGCGCCAGGAATACGCCCACGTCATGCGGCGCTTTGCCGAGGCCGTGGCCGCAGCTCTGCCCGAGGCTGACCACACGCGCCTTCGCCACCAGCTCGATTTCATCGTCGGCGCATTGACGCTGACCATGGCCGAATCGGCCCTGAAGGACACCCGCACCATCGCCGCGGAGCTGGCGCAGTTCGCTGCCGCCGGCCTGCGCGGAAGTATTGAAAGCCCCGACCCTGAACGGGTTCGACGCACCCTGGAGACAACGTCATGACCTGGTTGTTGATCATCGCGCTCATCATCGGCCTGCTCGCGCTGGCCTGGTTCCGCTCGCCGGCGTGGCTGGCCGCGCTGCTCGCGGCCGCCGCCCTGGCCGGCACGATCTGGCTGCCGGCCGCCTGGCCGGTGATCACACTCTATGCGCTGACCTTTATCGCCCTGGCCGTGGCCGCCATCCGGCCGCTGCGCCGGGTGCTGGTCTCCGACCGCCTGTTCGGCTGGTTCAAGTCCGTGCTGCCCGCGATCTCCGACACCGAGCGCGAGGCGCTGGACGCCGGCACGGTGTGGTGGGATGCCGAACTGTTCTCCGGCCGTCCGCGCTGGAAGAAGCTGTTCGCGGTCGACAAACCGGCCCTTTCGAGCGAGGAACAGGCTTTCGTGGACAGCGAAGTCGAGCAGCTGTGCACCATGCTCGACGAGTGGCAGATCAACGCCGAGCTCAAGGATCTGCCCCTGGAAGCCTGGCAGTTCATCCGCGAGAAGGGCTTTTTGAGCATGATCATCCCGAAGGAATACGGTGGCCTGGGCTTCTCGTCGCAGGGCAACGCCGCGGTGGTGACCAAGATCGCCACGCGCAGCCTCTCGGCCGCGGTGTCGGTGATGGTGCCCAACTCGCTCGGCCCCGGCGAGCTGTTGATGCACTTCGGCACCGACGAGCAGAAGAAGCACTACCTGCCGCGCCTGGCAAAAGGCGAGGACATCCCCTGCTTTGCCCTGACCTCACCGCTGGCCGGCTCCGACGCCGCCGCCATGCCCGACGAAGGCATCGTCTGCAAGGGTCAGCACAACGGCAAAGAAGTGCTCGGTCTGCGCGTGAGCTGGGACAAGCGCTACATCACCCTGGCGCCGGTGGCCACCGTGCTCGGCCTGGCCTTCAAGGCGAAGGATCCCGACGGCCTGCTGGGCGACCGCGAGAGCCTGGGCATTACCTGCGCGCTGATCCCCACCGATACGCCGGGCGTGCAGGTCGGCGATCGCCACCGGCCCGGCGGCAGCATCTTCCTCAACGGCCCCACGCGCGGCGAAGACGTGTTCATACCGCTCGACTGGATCATCGGCGGTGCCGAACGCATAGGCCAGGGCTGGCGCATGCTGATGCACTGCCTGGCCGCCGGTCGGGCCATCTCCCTGCCCGCCCAGAGCGTGGCCAACGGCAAGCTGGCCAGCATGGTCACCGGCGCCTATGCCCGGGTGCGCTACCAGTTCAAGCAGCCCATCGGCCACTTCGAGGGCATCGAAGAGCCGCTGGCGCGAATCGCCGGCGAAACCTACCGCATGGAGGCGACGCACAAGCTGACCTTGAGCGCGCTCGATCAGGGCGAAAAGCCGGTCGTGCTGTCGGCCATCCTCAAGGCCTATCTCACCGAAGCCAATCGCCGCGTGCTCAACGATGCCATGGATGTACACGGCGGCAAGGCCGTGGTCGAGGGGCCCAACAACTACCTGTCGATTCCCTGGCAGTCGATTCCGGTGGCGATCACCGTCGAGGGCGCCAACATCCTGACGCGCTCGATGATCGTCTTCGGCCAGGGCGCGATCCGCTGCCACCCCTGGCTGCTCAAGGAAATGATGTCGGCCGCCGACGACGATCCGAAGGCCTTCGACAGCGCGCTGTTCGGGCACATGGGTTTTGTCATTTCCAACTTCGTGCGCGCCCCGCTGCTGGCTCTGACCGGGGGGCTGTTGAGCCGCTCGCCGGTGTCGGGCTCCACCGCCGGTATGTACCGCAAGCTCAACCGCTTCAGCGCCGCGTTCACGCTCGCCGGCGATCTGTGCCTGCTCATCCTCGGCGGCAAGTTCAAGTTCAAGGAAAAGCTTTCGGGCAGGCTGGCCGACGCGCTGGCCCACCTCTACATGGCCTCGGCCTCACTGCGCCGCTTCGAGGATGACGGTCGGCCCGAGGAGGATCTGCCGCTGCTGCAGTGGGCGGTGGCCGACAGCCTTCAGCAGGTCGAGAACGCGCTCCATGCCGTACTCCAGAATTTCCCGATCGCAGCGCTCGGCGGCCCGCTGCGCGTGCTGCTGTTCCCCTGGGGCCGCAGACAGCGACCGGTCGACGACCGTATAACCCATCGCATCGCCCGGCTGACCATGGAGGCCTCGGCCAGCAGAGAGCGGCTGATCGCCGGCGCCTATCAGTCGCAGGCCGATGACGCCACCGGATTGCTGGCGCAAGCCTTCGAGGCGGCACTTGCCGCTGCGCCCGCCGAGATGGCGGTGCGCAACGCGCTCAAGACGGTGCCGACGCCGGTCAACGTCGACCGAGTCGTCGAAAAGGCCGTCGCGGCAGGCGTGATCACCGAAGAACAGGCCGCGGATCTCCAACGCGCACAGGAGCTGACCGCGAAGGTGATCGCCGTCGACGAGTTCACGCCCGAGCAAATCGGCGGCAAGCAGGCCATGCAGCCGCCGGTGGCCAAGGCGAGCTAAAACCCGAGAAACCACGGAGAGCACGAAACACACGGAATCTTGAGCTTGAAAACCTCCGTGACTTCCGTGCCCTCCGTGGCTCCAGATTTTCATTGAACCCAATTCGGAACATGAAGGAACACAGATGACGAATCACAAGCTTCAGGTACGTCGCGCCGCGGTACTCGGTGCCGGGGTGATGGGTGCGCAGATTGCCGCGCATCTGACCGCCGCCGGCATTCCGGTCGATCTCTACGACCTGCCCAGCGAAGACGGGCCGCGCAACCGGCTGGCCGAAGAAGGCATCAAGCGCCTGGACAAGCTCAAGCCGGCGCCGCTTGCCAGCAAGGACCTGGCCGAGTTCATCCGGCCGCTGAACTTCGCCGACAATCTCGAGCAGCTCGGCGACTGCGACTTCATCATCGAGGCCGTGGCCGAGCGCATGGACATCAAACGCGACCTCTACGGCAAGATTGCCGAGCATATCGCCGACGACGCGATCTTCGCTTCCAACACCTCGGGGCTGTCGATCACCGAGCTGTCCAACGAGCTCCCCGAGCCCCTGCGCGAGCGCTTCTGCGGCGTGCATTTCTTCAACCCGCCGCGCTACATGCACTTAGTCGAGCTGATTCCACACGCCGCCACCGACGCCAGGGTGCCGGATCTGCTCGAGGACTTCCTGACGCGCAATCTGGGCAAGGGCGTGGTTCGCACCCGCGATACCGCCAACTTCATCGCCAACCGCGTGGGCATGTTCACCATGCTCTCGACCATGCATCACGCCGAGCGCCTGGGCCTGGGCTTCGACACCGTCGACGCGCTGACCGGCCCGGCCATCGGCCGCCCCAAGAGCGCGACCTTCCGGCTTGCCGACGTGGTCGGGCTGGACACCATCGGCAACGTCATCAACACGATGGACGACCAGCTCACCAAAGATCCCTGGCACGCTTGGTTCAAGCAGCCGGCCTGGCTGAAGCAGCTCATCGAGGCCGGCGCCGTGGGTCAGAAAGCCGGTGCGGGCGTCTTCCGCAAGGAAGGCAAGACCATCCGCGTGCTGGATCCTGCATCGGGCGACTATCGCGACGCCGACTACGCGCTGCCCGACGAGGTTCAGAAGGTACTTTCGATCCGCGACCCGGGCGAGAAACTGGCCGCGCTGGCCCGCTGCGAGAACCCGCACACCGAACTGCTGTGGTCGATCCATCGCGATCTGTTCCACTACTGCGCCTTCCACCTGGCCGAGATTGCCGACAGCGCGCGCGAAGTCGACCTGGCCATTCGCTGGGGCTATGGCTGGAAGGTCGGACCGTTCGAGATCTGGCAGTCGGCCGGCTGGCGGGCCATGGCCGAGCTGGTCGAAAAGGATATTGCCAAGGGCCGCACCGGCGTCGAGGCAGATTTGCCCGACTGGGTCGGCAAGATCGAGGCCGCGCACACCGCCGAAGGCTCCTGGGCCGCCGATCAGGCGCGCTACCTGCCGCGCCCGGATCTGCCGGTATTCCAGCGCCAGTACCAGCCGGTGCGCCTGCTGGGCGAGAAAACCGAATCCGGCACTACCGTTGACGAGACCGACTCGATCCGGCTGTGGACCCTGTACGACGATGTTCTCATCGCCAGCCTCAAGGGCAAGATGGCGGTGATCGATGACGGCGTGGTCGACGGCCTCAACGCCGCCATCGAGCAGGCCGAATCCGACTTCGAGGGCCTGGTGATCTGGCAGCCCGCCGGCCCCTTCTCGGCCGGCGCCAACCTCAAGGCCGCCGCCGAAGCGATCCAGCAAGGCGACTTCGACAGCGTGCGCGAACTGATTGCCGGCTTCCAGGCGGTCAACCTGCGGCTGCGCTACGCATCCGTGCCTTCGGTCGCGGCGGTTCGCGGCCTGGCCCTGGGCGGCGGCCTGGAACTTGCCATGCACGCGGCCATGCGCGTTGCCCACCTGGAAAGCTACATGGGCCTGGTCGAGGCCGGCGTCGGGCTGGTGCCGGCCGGCGGCGGCCTGGCCACCCTGGCCATGCAGATCGTCGACGACACCAAGGCCGGCGACAGCTACCCCCTGCTGGAGAAGCGCTACAAGCAGATCGCCATGGGCCAGGTCAGCGGCTCGGCGATGGAAGCGCGCGAGATGGGCTATCTGCGCGCGCACGATCGCATCGTGCTGCACGAACACGAGCTGCTGCACGCCGCCCACCACGGCGTGCGCGCGATGGCCGCCGCCGGCTACCGTCCGCCGATGGCCGGGCGCCGCTTCCCGGCCGCCGGCGATATCGGCATCGCCACGCTCAGGACGCTGCTGGTCAACATGCTCGAGGGGCACTTCATCTCCGAGCACGACGAGGAGATCGGCCGGCGCATCGCCACGGCCATCTGCGGCGGCGAGATCGACCGCGACTCGAAGGTCGACGAGGCGTGGATCCATGACCTTGAACGCGAGCATTTCATGGAGCTGTGCGCGATGGAAAAGACCCAGGAGCGCATTGCCCACATGCTCAAGACCGGCAAGCCGCTGCGCAATTGATGCGAACCATCAAACACGAGAAACCACGGAAATCACGGAATGCACGGAAAATCGGTTCAAGACAGTCCGTGAATTCCGTGATCTCCATGGTTCCATGTTGTAAGGAATCAGGCAAAGGAATCGAATCATGAGTGACGCATACGTAGTCTCCGCCGTCAGAACGCCCGTGGCGCGGGCGTTCAAGGGCGCTTTTCGCAACTATCGTCCGGACGACATGCTGGCGCATGTCATTCGCGAATCGCTGGCCGAAGTACCCGATCTCGACCCCGCGCGCGTCGAGGACGTGATCGTCGGCTGCGCCATGCCCGAAGCCGAGCAGGGCATGAACGTCGCCCGCATCGGCGCCCTGCTGGCCGGCCTGCCCGATTCGGTGCCCGGCGTGACCGTCAACCGCTTCTGCTCGTCGGGCCTGCAGACGATTGCCATGGCCGCCGACCGCATTCGCCTCGGCGAGGCCGACGTGATGATCGCCGGCGGCACCGAGTCGATGACCATGGTGCCGATGATGGGCCACAAGGTGGCGATGAACCCGAAGGTCTTTACCGACGACAACCTGGCCATCGCCTACGGCATGGGCATCACCGCCGAGAAAGTGGCGAAGAAGTGGGGCGTCTCGCGCGAGGATCAGGACGAATTCGGCTACCAGTCGCACCAGAAGGCGATCAAGGCGATTGACGCCGGCGAGTTCACCGAAATCCGCCCGGTCACCGTGACCAACCGGATCCCCGGCGCCGACGGCACGGTCCGCGAGATCGAAACGGTTGTCGACACCGACGAGGGCCCACGCCGCGACACCACACCCGAAGTGCTGGGCAAGCTCAGGACGGTGTTCGACGCCAAGGGCACGGTCACCGCCGCGACCAGCTCGCAGATGTCGGATGGTGCCGGCGCTCTGGTGCTGGTCTCTGAACGGGTGATCAAGGAGCTGGGCCTCAAGCCGCTGGCAGTGTTCCGTGGCTTCTCGGTGGCCGGCGTGCCGCCCGAAGTGATGGGCATCGGCCCGATCGAGGCCATCCCGAAAGTACTGAAACAGACAGGTATCGGCAAGGACGAGCTGGACTGGATCGAACTCAACGAGGCCTTCGCCGCTCAGGCTCTGGCGGTGATCCGAAACACCGGGCTCGATCCTGACAAGGTCAACCCGCTCGGCGGCGCCATCGCGCTGGGCCACCCCCTGGGCGCAACCGGCGCGGTTCTGGCCGCCAAGGCCATTCACGGCCTGCAGCGCCGCCAGCAGCGCTACGCAATGATCACGATGTGCATCGGCACCGGCATGGGCGCCGCCGGGATTTTCGAGAAACTCTAGGAGAAGGAAAGCCGCTGGATAACGTAGCTAGCGGGTGTCTGACGGTGGCCGCCGGAGCGCAGAAACCGCAGCGCAGGCGAAAGCACGGTGCGGTTTGCGCGCAGCGCAAAAAGCGCCGGGCTGCAGCCGTGGCGCGTGTATGTGCTGATACGTGAAGATTACGAGCACCGCCGGACGCCGTCAGACGCACGCGCAGTAGTTTTGCAGCGGTTTCGAAAAAAAAGGCGGCGCAGGGGAAATTGCGCCGCCTCAACCCCCAGCGAACCCCGGTCGGGGCTCTCCTGGGTGCGCCCGTACCAGCAACGGGCTGACCTGCCAAGGCCGTTGAAGTACAGTTTCTCAAGATCCCGGCCGTGCCGACAGCGGCAATCCACCCGGCGCAAGGTAGGAAATCCACTCGTCCGCATGTAGGAAATTTCTTACACACCTCTTTCCCCCTGCGCCGCTGGCCGCCTACCCACTCGTAGGCCGCTCGCACCACAAGTGATAACATGAAACGGATCAATTACCAGGAGGTACTCATGGGCAAGCCAACCAAGTACGAGGCCAAGGTTCCGGACGAAAACGGCATCATCCCGTACACGGACGCAGAACATGACGTGTGGCGCGAACTGTATGAACGCCAGATCAAGGTGGTGCAGGGCCGGGTCTGCCAGGAGTTCCTCGACGGCCTGGAGGTTCTGAACCTTCCGGCCGATCGCATTCCCCAGCCGAAGGAAATCTCCGCCATACTGCGCGAGCGCACCGGCTGGGAAGTGGCGCCGGTACCGGCACTGATCAACTTCGACCGCTTTTTCAAGCTGCTTGCCGACAAGAAGTTTCCGGCCGCCTCCTTCATTCGCACGCGCGAATCGATGGATTATCTGCAGGAGCCGGACATCTTCCACGAGATCTTCGGCCACACCACCATGCTGACGCATCAGGCCTTTGCCGACTTCACGCACGCCTACGGCCTGGCCGGCGTAAAAGCCAGCAAGCAGGAACGCGTCTTCCTGGCACGCTTGTATTGGTTCACGGTGGAGTTCGGCCTGATCCAGAACGGCAGTCAGCTGAGCATTTACGGCGGCGGCATCGCCTCATCGCCGGGCGAAACCGTCTACTCGCTCGAAAGCGACGAGCCGATACGTCGGCCGTTCGATCCCATCGACGCGCTTCGCACACCCTATCGAATCGACATCTACCAGACGGTCTATTACGTGCTCGAGCGCATGGACGACCTGTTCGATCTGGCCAATGCCGATCTGCTTGCGCTGATCCGCAAGGCGCGCGCGCTGGGCGAGTTCGAACCCACCTATCCACCCAAGAACAAGGAGGCAGCCTGATCATGTCCGACCCCATGACCGATTCCCTGACCGAGAAGAAGTGTGTTCCCTGTGAAGGCGGCACCGATCCGCTCGAGCGCGATCGTATCGACGAACTGCTGCCGCAGATTCCCGGCTGGCAGGTCGATGCCGACGGCAAGAGAATCTACCGCCGCTTCGAGTTCAAGGGCTTCTACAAGACGATGGCCTTCATCAACGCGATGGCCTGGGTGGCCAATCAGGAAGGCCACCACCCCGACTTCGAGGCCGGCTACAACTTCTGCCTGATCCACTTCACCACCCACGCCATCGAGGGCTTGAGCGAAAACGACTTCATCTGCGCCGCCAAGGTCAACGCACTGCTGGATGAGTAGCCAATCAACCGCCCGATCGACGGTCCCCCTGGCGGAAGATCTGGCCCGGGCACGAGCCACCGTCAACGAGATCATCGTCGACAAGAGCGAGGTCATCGACCTCGCCTTCTCGGCGCTGCTTGCCGGCGGCCACCTGCTGATCGAGGACCTGCCCGGCGTTGGCAAGACCACGCTGGCCCAGGCTCTGTCGCTGGCAGTTGGAGGCAACTGGCAGCGCATCCAGTTCACCAGCGATATGCTGCCGGCCGATATCCTCGGGGTGTCGGTGTTCCGGCGCGAAGGCGAGCGCTTCGAATTCCGACCGGGGCCGATCTTTGCCAATGTCGTGCTTGCCGACGAAATCAATCGGGCCACGCCGCGCACGCAATCAGCGCTGCTCGAAGCCATGGCCGAAGGCCAGGTCACGGTGGACGGCCAGACGCGTGAACTTCCACGTCCGTTCTACGTGATTGCCACGCAGAACCCGCTTGACCTGACCGGAACCTATCCGCTGCCCGATTCCCAGCTGGATCGCTTCTTGCTGCGCACCCGCGTCGGTTACCCCTCGGCAGCCGAAGAAAGGCGACTATTGATCGAACCCGATCGCCGCGACCTGCTCATGGGCGTGCAGCCGGTCCTCGATCCCGGGCGGGTGGTGCAACTGATCGAGCTTGCCGGCGCTGTGCACGTTTCCGAGCCGGTGCTGGACTACATCCAGGCGCTGGTTGCGGCCACGCGCTCCCACCCGGCAGTCAAAGCGGGTCTGTCCCCGCGCGCAGCCCTGGCCCTGATCCAGACGGCACGAGCTCACGCGCTGGTCATGCAACAGGATTTCTGCCTGCCCGACAACGTCCGCGCCATTTTCCCGGCGCTGGCGGCACATCGCCTTCAGCCGGTGGCCGAATCGAACATGAGCGGCGATGCCGTGGCGGCGGAAATCCTGGAGTCGACGCCCGTCCCCTGATGAGCCAGACCAGCGGTGCACGGGCTGGCGCACGGCCCGCGAATCCTGTTGCTCGCTGGTTCAGGCGACGCACACGGCCGAATCTGCCCCTGCGCCTGGCTTATCGGCAGATCTTCATCCTGCCGACCCGGTTCGGCTGGATGCTGGGAATCCTCATGGCCGCGATGCTGATCGGCAGCCTGAACTTCAACAACAACCTCGGTCTGCTGACCACCTTTCTCGTCGCTTCAGCGGCGACCAACTCGATGCTGCTGGCGTATCGCAACTTGCGCGGCCTGAAACTGCTTCAGGGCCTGGCACAACCGGTCCATGTCGGCGACCCTGCCCGCTGGCATCTGGCGGTCATCGAGCCCGGCACGGCTGCACGTGAAGGCCTGGTGTTGAGCGCGTCGAATGCTCGTGCTCAGTTCAGCGTGCCGGCTGGCGGCTCGAGCAAGGTCGTCATCGAACTGCCCACCTCCCGGCGCGGATGGCAGCACGCCGGCAGGCTCCGCATTGCCACCACCCAGCCGCTGGGGCTGTTTCGCGCCTGGTCCTGGTTCGAGCCGACCACCGCTTTTCTGGTGTGGCCCCGGCCGGCCGTCGACGCACCCCCGCTGCCGGAAACAGGCAGTGCGCAGCACGGGCAGCACCGGCCCGCCCGAGAAGAGGGCGATGAATTTCACAGCCTGCGGCGCTGGCGTGAGGGTGACCCGCTGCATCGGATCGCCTGGAAGGCCAGCCAGAGGCACGGGACGCTGCTGTCACGGGAGTTCCGGCAGGAGCGTGCTCGCGACCTCGCCTTCAGCCTGGCAACAACGCCCGGGCGCGACGCTGAGGAACGCATCAGCATCCTCACCGCCTGGATCCTGCGGGCGGAGGGCGACGGTCGCCGCTGGTCGCTCGACACCGGAACCGATCAGCTCGGGCCGGGCCGCGGCGAGAAACACAAGCACGCCGGCCTGCGGGCCCTGGCCGAACTGTGAAGCCAACCCCCATGGCCCTGCCGGCTTTGCCGCTGGCGTGGACGGCAGCGGCTTTTCTGCTGGCCGCCCTGCCCCACCTGCTGTCGATGCCGCCGCTGCTCGGCGTGCTGGCCCTGGCGCTGAGCGGCTGGCGCGTTGTTGCAGCGCTGCGGCACTGGCGGCTGCCGCCGACCTGGCTGCGGCTGCTGTTGACCCTGGGCCTCATCGCCGTGCTGATCATCAGCCTCGGCGGGCTGTGGGGCCGGCGCGGAGCAACCGCGCTGCTGTGCTTGATGCTGGCCGCCAAGATGCTGGAACTCAAACGCCTGCGCGACATGCGAATGGTCGCGTCGGTGTCGCTGTTTCTCATCGCCAGTCAGTTTCTTTTCAGCGAGCGGTTCGTTTACATTGCCTACCTGTTTGGCGGCGTCCTGCTGGTGTTCTGTGCCCTGCTGCAGATCCAGCGCCTCGAGCTCGGTCATGCCGCCAAGCCTTTGCCGCCCCGACCGCTGGCCAAACAGGCAGCGGCCATGATTCTGGCCGCCTTGCCGATGGCGCTCGTCCTGTTTGTCGCCTTCCCCCGGCTGGCCGAGCCGCTCTGGGGCCTGCCCGACCGCGTGATGGACGGCAAGACCGGCCTGTCCGACAGCATGTCGCCCGGCGCCATCGCCAGTCTGTATATCGATGACTCTCCGGCGTTCCGGGCGGAGTTCAACGGTGCGCCGCCAGCACCTCAGCAGCGCTACTGGCGCGGCCCCGTACTCTGGCGCTTCGACGGCGACACCTGGGAGCGCTCGTACCTGCCCACACGCACGCCCGCCAGGGAGGTGGCGCCGGGCGGTGACGACTATCGGTATACGGTCCAGCTCGAGCCACACGAGCGACGCTGGTTGTTTGCCCTCGACTATCCCGTCATTCAGCCGGAAAATGCCAGCATATCGATGGACTTCCAGATCGTCCGCCGCCACCCGGTCACGACGCTGACCGAATACTCGATGCGCAGCAATCCGGATTTCACCGACATGCCGCAGCTGCCTGAAACCATTCGCCGTCTGGCCCTGCAGCTTCCGGAGGGGCGCAACCCACGTACCCGCCGGATGTCCGCTGAGCTGCGCCAGCAGTTCGACAGCGACCGTGCGCTCATCGAGCACGTACTCGCCTGGCTGCGGGAAGAGCCCTTCTTCTACAGCCTGGACACCGCGCCACTCGGCCGCCATGGCGCCGATGAATTTCTTTTCGACTTGCGCGAAGGTTACTGCGAATACTATGCCTCGGCGTTTGCGGTCATGATGCGCGCGGCCAATATTCCGACGCGTGTGGTAACCGGCTACCAGGGCGGCTACTGGCAGGAGGGCGGCGAGTATCTGCTGGTGAGACAGTCCGACGCTCATGCCTGGGTCGAAGTCTGGCTGGCCGGCAGCGGCTGGACTCGCGTTGACCCCACCGCCGCGGTGTCTCCGGACCGCATAGAAAGCGGGGCCGGCAGCGTCGCCGGAGGCAGCGGCAACCGCGACTGGCTTCTGATGCTGCGCAACCGCTACGATCGCCTGCAACACCTGTGGAACTCCTGGGTGCTCGGCTTTGACGCCGCGCGCCAGCAGCGCCTGATGGGGTTCATGGGCCTGCCCGATCTCTCGCGCACGGGGCTGGCGCTGTTCATGGTCGTCGTCATCGGCCTGCTCGTCGGCGGGATCGCCTGGTTCTGGCTGCGCGCGGCCGCGGGTTCAACGGATCCGGTGGTTCGCGCCTGGCAGCGGCTGGGGCAACGCCTGCGCCGGCGCGGGCTGGGGCCACTTACCGGTGAAACACCCCTGGACTGGGCCGGACGCGTGGCCCCCGAGCTGAAATCGGGTGGGCGCCTGCGCGAGCTGGCCAGGCTCTATTGCCTGCTGCATTACGGCGAGCTCAACGACCCCGAGCGCCGCGCGCACTTCATCAGGGCAGTGCGCCGCCTGCCTCTGACAGCAGCGCTTGAACCGTGAGGCGGTCTCGGCGTCTAATACGATCAAAGACGCTCTGAAAATGCCGGAGGAGATCCCCATGAACAAGTTGGTTGCCGGTCTGGCCCTGACCGTTCTGCTCGCCAGCGGGTGCGCAAGCATTCCCCGTCCACTCGAAGGCGAAGTCATCGCTGTCGCCCCCGAGGAATCAAGCGACCACGATGTCGGGCAGACGGTTCGCTGGGGTGGATACATCGTCGACACCCGACCAGGCAAAGCAGAGACCTGCATCGAAGTGCTGTCGCAGCCGCTGGACAAACGTGCCCGACCGCTGGCCGGTGACGGCCACCAAGGGCGCTTTCTGGCCTGCCGCGATGGCTTCGAAGACCCGGCGATTTTCGAGACCGGTCGCGATCTGACGATCATGGGCGAGCTCACCGGCTTTGTCGAAGGCCATATCGGGGAGTTTCAATACATTTATCCACGCGTCGAGGCGCGCGCTCTGTACCTCTGGCCCGAGGAGGTCGTAATCCATCACGACACCGGCCCATGGCTTTACTACGACCCGTGGTGGCCCTACGCCCGCTATCCGATGACCCGTTCACGCTGGCAGATTTCAGGGAGCGTCATTCTGACTGACTGAAACCGCAACAAGCTGTTTTTTGATACAGTCAAGCGATGCAATTGACGCCGCGCCAGCAGCAGATCCTGGAGTTCATCGAACAGCGCACGCAGTTCGAGGGCCTGCCACCCACGCGGGCGGAAATCGTCGAGCATTTCGGCTTTGCCTCACCCAACGCCGCGCAGTGCCACCTTCGAGCCCTGGCACAGCGCGGCGCCATCGAGCTGCGGCCCGGCCGTGCACGGGGTATCGTGCTTGTTGGTCGGCAGCCGCGGTCGACAACGTCGGGCAGCGTGCCCATCATCGGGCGAGTGGCCGCGGGCTCGCCGTTACTGGCCGTCGAGAACCTCGAAGACGAGCTGGCAGTGGATGCCAGACACTTCCACCCAGCGCCCGACTACGCCCTGCGCGTGCACGGAGAAAGCATGATCGGGGCCGGCATCAACGACGGCGACCTGTTGCTGGTTCACCGCACACCGGAAGCCGCAGATGGGCAGATCATCGTTGCGCGCATCAATGACGAAGTCACCGTCAAGCGCCTGCAACGACGCCGCAACAGCATCCTCCTGCAGGCCGAAAATCCGGCCAATATGCCGATTCGTGTCCGCGCCTCTGACGACTTTTCGATCGAAGGACTGGGCGTTGGCGTAATCCGGCGGCGCATTTCATAGCGGGTCGGCACCTATGACCAGATCAACAGCATAAAGGGCGTCCAGTGGACGCCCTTTTCAGCTTTGCAAGCTCCGAGCGATCTAGCTGCTGGCCCTTGGGAAATCATCGAACCCGCATTCCTTGCGGAGAAAGTCGCTGATCAACGACAACGTTTCCTCGTGATGTCGGTAATACCACGGCATCTGATGCGGCATGTCCTGGATGATCTCCAGCCGAGCCGGGACCCTGTCCTTGACCGCGCGATAGAATTCCCGGGCGTGACGCTCCGGGGTGCGCACGTCACGGCTACCCACATAGATCAGGACCGGGATGTGCGCCTTGTCGGTATTCTGCATCGGATCCATGCCGCGTACGGTAACCCCCTGCAGCAGACGCTGCGTGCGATTCTGGCTCCAGCGAGTGCCAATACGGGTCAGGTTGGTCACCGGAGCGCCGGAAATGGCACAGCGGAATGGGGTGTCCGGCCGCACGGTCGCTGCTGCAGCGGCAAACCCGCCATATGAATAGCCAAAGATCACCAGCGCATCGGGATCGGCAATGCCCTGCTCCACCGCCCACTTGGCACCATCGTCCTTGTCGTCCTGCATTTTCTGCCCCCATTCGGCGTCGCCGGCGACCCAGAGTTTACGGCCCAGGCCCTGACTGCCGCGATACTGCGGGCGCAGCACGGCAAATCCGCGGGAGGTCAGAAACGGTACCCAGCCGGAAGCATCCCAACCGCCGAAGTCCCGGCTCCAGGGCCCACCGTGCGGATTGACCACGAGCGGCAGCGGTCCATCCTCCTCCTTGTTCCAGCCTGCCGGCAAATCCAGCAGGGCGGGAATCTTCATTCCATCCCGCGCCGCATAGGTGATCCAGCGCTGCTCGCCCAGATCCTCAGAGTCGATCCAGGGCCGCTCGCTGCCAAGCGTCTGAATTCTCTTGCCGTCAAACAGAAGATGGTAACTGGTCGGATGCCGATTGCTGGAGGTCTGGAAAAGCACCCGTGAGAGGCCCTCGTTGTAAGCCGTTATGGATACCGTCTGGTCGGGATACTGCTTTTTGAGACCATCGTGCAGAGCCCGCATTTCGGCATTGACATAAGTAGTCTCATGAACCGGACCAGCCACGGTGAACGAAACGACTTCGTTGAAGTTATCGGGCTGAGTTCCGAAGCCAAGGCGCGCGATGGAAAAGCGGGGATGGGCCAGCAGTGGTTTGTCGCTGAAAGACCGGGCCTTGGGATCATACTCCCAGGCTTGCACCAGATCCGAGAACTTGTCTGTCAGTACATAGTACTTGCCGCTGTCCTCATCAATGCCGACCATTCGCATCTGCACGCGGTCGGCGAGCATGGTCTTCAGTTCATCATGCTTTTCGAATTCTCCGGTTTCAGGGTTGCGTATTTCAATGCTCTGCTCGTAACGATTACCCGACTTTGCGGTCATGGCGTTGCGCGTGAGCAGTTGCCCGTTGCGCGGGTGAAACAGGCCAGGTGAGGCCTCGGGACTGCCCCTGAAACGCAAGTTGATCCGGCCGCTGGTCAAGTCGTATTCGTAATAGTTGCTGGTGAGCTTCAGCATGTTGGTTCTACGGACAATTACCTTTTCAGGGTCCAGCGGCAGCAGGCTGACCAGGCCTGCGGTGCCGGTCAGTTCAGCGCAGCGCTTGGTCGCCTCGCTGGCGCCCAGCATGCGCTTGCCCGACTCAAAGGCCTCCTCGAAATCCTTGTGCTGGGCATCTGTCAGATAGCTTTTGAAAATGAAGGTGGTCTCTGCGCCGAAGTCCCTGCCTTCGCCACACCCGCCCAGGGCTGCAGTCATTTCCTGCCGACCCGTCACGAGCACTTTCCCCGCTTTGAGCGCTGCCGCGTGGATGAACTTCATCTTGTCGCCGCTGGGGGTAATCACCGGCCCCTGATCGAGATTGTCCAGATCCCAGGTCGCCAGCGCGGTATCTCGATGGTCGCTGCCCGGCGCGCTGATGATGGCTGCCAGGTGCTTGCCGTCAGTGCTCATCGATACCGAGCTGATCGCGGGCTGACGCGCGATGGACTCGATAGAGATGGGTGCTGCATGAACTGCGCTCCCAAAAATCATGAGTGCTGCAATACTGAGTGTCCGAAAGGCCTTGAACATGATGCGTATCCCGCTGTGCTGACTGTTTACTGCGCTGCTGTAGCGCAAGAGCAATTCTGTGGAAAGTGATCTTTGGCTCGCTAGTTTAAAAAAAATGGCGCCCCGGTGGGGCGCCATCTGCGAAATAACCTTGAAAGGTTTTTCAGGGTCTCCAGTCGATCAGAAGCGGTAGTTGATACGGCTGAAGATCCGCCGTCCCAGCAGGCTCGCCTGAGTACCGTTGATCGGGAAGTTGCCGTGCGTATAGACCGCGCCAGCAGCGCCGGCCGACACCAGGTCGGGCTTCTCATCGAAGATGTTATTGACCCCGATAAGGAAGTCCCAACGGTCCTGCTGATACAGGAACGACAGGTTGTGCTGCCACCAGGCTTCGAACTTGATATCGCGGTACGCGTTGTCTTCACCGTAGTAGCTGATCTCGGCATTGGCGAAGCGAGATGCGTCCGTGGACGAAGCGTACTGCATGTAATAGGTGGCCGACCAGTCGCCTCTGCGGGCGGTGGCACGGAGATTGCTGACGATCTTGGGCGTACCGATATCTCCCACCACGTCGAGATCGTCATATCCGTCGACTTCACCCGGGGCAAAGAGCTGCAGCACGTTCTTGCGCTGCCGTGTCGTCTGCGACTCCAGGTTGAGGCTACCCCAGTTGAAGTTCTGCTTCCAGGTGAGGTTCAGATCCAGACCCTCGACTTCCTGGGTGTTGATATTGACGTAGCTGTCGTTGATGACGTCGATGTTGTAGGCACCGATCGGTGCATCACCCGGGTTACGAGTCAGCAGTTCGCAGAACTGGTTCGGGAAGTTGTCACCAGTGTAGCAACCGGCCGCAATGGCGCTCGCACCCAGCTGGGCGATCTGATCCTTGACCTCGATCTGGTACCAGTCCAGCGCCACGTTGAGGTTGGTGAATTCGGGCGTCCAGACGATACCGAAGTTGTACGCGTCGGAAGTCTCGGATTCGAGATTGTCGACGCCACCGCCGGAGATGACCGTGATCGAAGAGCCCACGCCCGCGTAATCACCCGGGATACCTTCAGCGGCACAGTTGGTACGGATGTTTTCGTTGGTGCTGTCCTCCCACTCGATGCAGGGGTCGAGCGTCTGACCGACAAACCCGCTCTGGTCACCGAGGAACTGCTCGAACAGTGCCGGTGCGCGGTAGGACGTTCCGGCCGTGGAGCGGAGACGTACGGTGGGTACGATCTGCCAGTTCAGGCCAGCCTTCCACACGGCATCGCTGCCGCCGCTGTCGTAGTCGAAGTAGCGGGCGGAACCGTTGAAGGTCAGCGATTCAAACGCGGGAATACCTGCCAGAAGCGGCACTTCGACCTCGCCAAAGACCTCGGCGACGTTGTTGCTGCCCTTGGTCACGGTTGCTGAAGAAAGGCCCCAGGAATCGCCTGCCTGTGACAGCGGATCGGGCTGGTCGTCGATACGGAAATCGCGGTATTCCACCCCAAGCGCCGTGCCGACGGTGCCGGCCGGAAGCTCGAACAGGTCGCCAGTAATGAGACCGGTAACCTGCCACTGCTCATAAAGGGTGTTACCGAGCGTGTCGGCACCGACAATGCTGACCAACTCGTCCATCTTGTTGCCGTTCAGATAACCCGGATCAAACGGATCATAGCTTGGCGGGTTGAGGTCGTAATCAACGTCACCCGTGCGACTGCCGTCGATGGCGTTCTGCCGGTAGTCGCCGTCCGAGCGTGAGTAGCTGCCATGCACCTGCCAGCTCCAGTAATTCTTGGTCGGCAAGCGGCCGGTGAGGCCGGTCGAGGCATAGTAGTAGTCAACGTCGATGTTCGAGTTGAGCGGGTACGGGTAGATAGGCTGGGTCAACTGCCCTTCCACCGGTGAAACCGCCGGGTCAAGCGGATTCCAGGTCGGATCATTAGCGTAGGCAAGGCTGCCATCACCGGTCAGCGCAGCGGCCTGAGCGCCGCCAACAAACGGGAAGAACTGGCGCCAGCCCTCACGCGTGGTTTCACGATTGCTGTAGAGAAAATCGGCGTCCCACTCGACATCGCCGAAGGTGAAGTCGGCCGTCGCATAGAAGTTCATGCGCTCGCGTTCGTTGATGACCGTTTCCGACTCCATGAACTTGCCGTTGCGTACGGTTTCGTACCAGGCCTGCCCATACGGCTCTTCGTCGTAGCGATTGTCACGGAGATCACGGCGACCGGGGAAGGGGCCGGTAAACTCGCCATCGGGAGAAGTGATCCAGCGATCACCCGTCAGCGCATCAATGATCGAGTCGTACCACATGCCGTAACAACCACCGGTCGAAGTACCGGCATTAACGGAGCGGTCTTCCCGATCGATGCGATGGCCATCGGCATTCCAGACCCGATCCTTTTCGCATCTGAGAAAATCGCGATCCCCAGCGCGCAGGGCCTTCTGCTTCTCGTACTGCGCCGAGAAGGTCAGACTGCCATTGTCGAAGTTGGCGCCGGTAATGGCACCAAAACGATAGAACTCGCCGCCGCTGTCAAGCGGAGCGTCGACAGCGACATTGAGCTCTGTCCGATCGACCGATCGACGGGTGATGATATTGGCCACACCAGCCACGGCGTCGGAACCATAAATGGAAGAGCTGCCGTCAAGCACGATTTCAAAACGGCTGACTGCAATGTCGGGAATCATGCTCAGGTCCACGGCCTGCACTTCGCCACGCGTTCCCGAGCCGCCGGGGCGACGCCCGTTGAGCAGCGTCAGAGTGCGCGAAGTACCAAGGCCGCGCAGATCCAGGGTCTGCACGCCGGTGCCGCCCTGAACGACATAACCACCGAACTGGTTATTCATCTGCGTGGTACCGGAAGCTACTGAGGAGCTCTGCAGAATATCCGCGGCCGACAACTGACCCGCCTGGAACTGAGTCTCGGCATCGATCACCTGCATCGGCGCCGCCGAGGAGAAATCCTCTCGCTGCAGCAGCGAGCCAGTCACCTCGATACGATCAAGCGTTGATTCCTCCTGGCGGTCCTCATCCTGAGCCTCGGTCGTGTCGACCTGGGACTCGTCGTCCTGCGCCCACACCGGGGTAGCGCTCGTTGCCACGAGCCCCAACCCGGCGACCAGCGCCGTGTATAGCAATTTCTTTCTTGCGTTGCGCACTGTTAACAACCTCCATATGAACTGCAAACTTGGACCCTGATCATCATCCGGCACCCTCATTCTGCCCGGCCGACCCCTTTTTCGGTCGCATGAGCCAAAGTGACCGATCGCTGTTATAGCCAGCGGACATCCTTGATGCTCTCCAGGCGACGATTAACCGATCACAGGCCTGTCGTTACCCACAAAATTAATATTTCGTTATGGTCAAGCGAAACAGACTTTACAATTGCTGGCGCCCGGATGCAAGTCCCAATCAGCCACAACGCCGAGCGGGCAGCTCATTGGCATTCGCCGGCAACCTCCACACAAAGCTGCAGCAACTCTTCTTCCGCTGCCAGAATCAGATTGGCCGCATCACCCAGCGGAATATAACAATCGGCGCCGGTGAGCCTGCGCACCGGGCGATCGGCGACGCCGGCTTCGACCAGAGCGGTGACCACGGCCTCGCCAACACCGCCATCAGGTCGACCTTCATCGAAGACGACCACGCCGGCGCACTCGGACGCGTGTCGAGCAATGGCCTCCACGTCCAGCGGCTTGAGCCAGCGCAGGTCGAGCACGCGAACACGAACGCCCTTCTGCTCTGACATGGCACGCGCACAACGCAGCGCCATGGGCACACCGTTGCCGAAAGTCACCACCAGCAGATCACTTGCAGACTCGTCATAGACGCGAGACGCGAACATCGGCATGGAATCGCCCGGAGCGGGATAGTCGAAGCTCCACTCGCCGTCGTCCCGGGCGTACAGGTCCTTGGTCATGTACAGGGCAATCGGCTCGAGGAAGGCCGAAACCCGGCCGTCGACCCGGGCCAGCGCCATCATGCTGCGCAGCATCGTCACGGCATCATCACCGCGAGACGGACAACCGATGACCAGGCCGGGAATATCGCGCAGGGCGGCGATTGAATTGTCGTTGTGGAAATGTCCGCCGAAACCCTTCTGGTAACCCAGGCTGGCGATCCGCATGACCATCGGGTTGCGGTAGCGGTTGTTGGAGAAGTACTGCAGCGAACACGCTTCACCGCGGATCTGGTCGCAGGCATTGTGAAAATAGGCCAGGTACTGGATTTCGGGTATCGGCAGGTAACCCATGGCGCCGTAGCCCTGTGCCAGCCCCAGAATGGTGGTCTCATCGAGCAGGGTGTTGAATACGCGACGCGGGCCGAAGCGCCAGGCAAGCCCCTTGGTCACCGTGTAGACGCCACCCTTGCGGCCAACGTCTTCGCCAAAGGCCAGCGCCTGCGGATACTTGACCAGCAGGTCGGTCAACGCCCGATTGATTTGCACGGCCATGTGCTTGCCCGGTTGATTTTCCGGCAGCAGACGCTCGTTGCCGAATACGCGTATGCGCTCCGCGCGCGCGGGCATGCGCGCCGCCTCTTTCGCCACGGCGTCGGGGGTGAACGGCGCCAGCGGCGCCATCGCCTCGGCGCGTGTAGTGATCCGCCCTGCCCCGTCGGCGCGGTCGGCCTCGGCCAGGCAGCGCTCAGCCAGGGTCTTGTAGCGTTCGCGAATCTGGGCCGGCGTCATCAGGCCGCGACCGACAACGGCCTCGGCGCTGGTCCGCAGCGGGTCAAGGGCTTCGGCCGCCTCGAGCTCGGCACCGGAGCGGTATTCAATTTCGAAGTCGGTGCCGGCATGCCCCATCAAACGCGTGGTCTTGAGGTGGAGAAACACCGGCCGCCGGCGCGTGCGGCATTCATCAACGGCCCGCTGAACCGCATCATAGCCCGCGACCAGATCCAGTCCATTGGCATAGTGGTAACTGATGCCGTGGCGAGTACGCATGCTGTCGGCCACCCAGTTGCTGGGGGTGGGCACGGAAATGCCGATATCGTTGTCTTCGCAGACCATCAGCACCGGCACCGGCAGGCTCTGATGACGCGACCAGGCGCAGGTGTTGATCGCGCTCTGGGCAGCGGCGTGATTGAGGCTGGCGTCGCCGAAGCTGCACACCACGATGGAGTCGTCGGGCACCGGCAATGGATGCCGGCCACCGCCGCCGTGCGAAATGGCCAGCGCCGTGCCAACCGCCTTGGGCAGGTGACTGGCGATGGTCGACGTCTGCGGCAACACCCACAGGTCGGGATGACCCCAGACCTTGTGGCGACCGCCGGAGGCAACATCCGCCCGCGCGGCGGCGAAGCTCAGACAGGTATCGTGAATGAAGTTCAGGCCGTCGCGCTTGCGATAGCGCTCGGCCATGAAACCGCCGGAACGATAGTGCAGGAAGGCCGGATCGGTCGCGCGAGTCAGCCGTCCCACCATCGCATTGCCCTCGTGCCCCGAAGAACCGATGGTGTAAAAGACCTTGTTTTCCAGGCGCTTGATGCGTGCCATCAGATCGAGCTGACGCGACACCATCTGGCTGTCAAAAAGCTCGAGCAGGTCGGGGTTGGGCAAGCCGGGCCGGTCGAATACCGCTACCCGACCGTCCTCGATTGCGGTCAGGTGGTCAAGAAAGTTCTCATCGACGACTTCGGCGCGGTTGATTTGACGGGATTGAGAAGGTTTGGTCATGAGTCTGATCGGTAAAGATGTCGCGATCGCCTGGGTGCGATCGAATGCTGCGAATTCAAAACAAACCTGAATGTTCGAAAAACCAATGCGTCAGACAGGCCGGCGCCAGGAGTTACGGCCAGGCCAGGAACCGCTCGTCCGACGGAGTTTCGGTCACTGCGGTTCTGGCCGTTAGGTCTGGTTTCGAATCTGGTGCTTCGGGCCTGGAATTTCGCGCTCGCCAGAACACGTTCAAAAGGCATTGTGCCCGGTCAATTGTCGGCCGATCACCAGCTGGTGCACGGTCTCGGTGCCTTCGTAGGTAATCACCGACTCCAGGTTGAGCGCATGACGAATGGCCGAGTATTCCAGCGTGATCCCCGATCCGCCGAGCAGGTCGCGACATTCGCGGGCAATATCGAGCGCCATGCGCACGTTGTTCCACTTCGCCAGCGAAACCTGGCTTGGGTGTAGCCGATCTTCGTCTTTCAAACGCCCCAGCCGCCAGGACATGAGCTGGGCGCCGGTAATGCGCCGCGCCATGTCGGCCAGCTTGATCTGCGCGCTCTGCGTAGCCGCAACGGGGCGCCCGAACAGCTCACGCTCCGCGCAGTAGTCCAGCGTTTCTTCGAGGCAGGCGATGGCCGCGCCGATCGGCCCCCAGGTGATGCCGTAGCGCGCCTGATTCAGGCACGACAGCGGCCCTCTGAGCCCCTTGACTCCGGGCAGGCGGTTGGCATCGGGCACGCGCACGTTGTCGAAATACAGCTCGGAGGTGATCGAGGCGCGGAGCGACATCTTGGCGTGAATATCGCGCGCTTCGTAGCCAGCAAACTCCTTCTCTACAATGAAGCCCTGCACACCGTCGTCGGTCTGCGCCCAGACAATGGCGATATCGGCAATACTGCCGCTGGTTATCCACATCTTGGCGCCGTTGAGAATCCATTCGTCGCCGTCCTTCCGCGCCCGCGTTTTCATGTTGGAGGGGTCGGAGCCGCCGTGGGGCTCGGTCAAGCCGAAACAGCCGAGCACCCGGCCAGCGGCCATTTCCGGCAGCCAGCGCTGCTTCTGCTCTTCGGAGCCGAAGGCATGAATGGGGTACATGCACAGCGAGGACTGCACCGAGGCAAAGCTGCGCAGACCTGAATCACCGCGCTCGAGCTCCTGACAGATCAGGCCATAGCTGGTCGCGTTCAAGCCGGCACAGCCGTAGCCTTCGAGGCTGGCGCCGAGCAGCCCCAACTCGGCCATCTCGGGAATCAGCTCCTCGGGAAAGCGGGCTTCGTCGAAGCACTTCGGAATCAGCGGCAGGGCCTTTTCGTCGACAAAGCGGGCCACCGATTCGCGGATCATCCGCTCTTCGTCGGTCAGCAGATCGTCGACATCGTACAAATCGAATGTATCGAGTGAGCGCATGGGCGGTAGACAATGGGTTTGGGCCAGCCTGTGCATTGTACTGGATCGGGCACTCAAGAAGGCGCTGGCAACCGAGAAAGGCTCGATTTGACCACCTTTCGTCACCATGTTAAACAATGAAGACACCGGCTCGGAGCCCGTGTGGCCCGCTGGCCTGAACTGGCCACGCGACCTGCGCCGCTCCAGCCGCGGTACACACTGGAGATGAACGCATGAGATACGCAACCGCCCTCCTCGCCGGCGTGATGCTCGCGGCACTCGGCTCACTGGCCATCGCTGCCAACGGCGAACCGGCCAAGGCACGCGTCATCAGCGGCCCGCCCAAGCTCGCGCAATACGTTTACGAGGTCGAACTCACGGCAGTCAACGGCGAATACATCGGCCCCCGGAAAATGCTCACGCTCGAACCGGGCAACTACACGCTGACCGCGCGGGTGCCGGCACGCTTCACCAAGGCGGCCATCGGCCAGCGCCTGCGGCGCGGGGATGAGAACGTGGACTTCGACATCACGCTCGAGCCGGGCCACGACTACAGCGTGCAGGTCCAGTGGCACCGGAACAACTCGGAAACGCCTTACGAGCTGATCGTCCGGAAAACCCACTGAAATGATGCCACGGCTTTCGGGGAAGGCGCCGCTGCCACCTCGCGTCGCCAACAAGCCATCGCAGCCCTTCCAATGCGCTGCGCTGTGTCAAGAAGCCGAGGTGTTTCCTACGCGCCGATCGGCTGGGTATAATGGCGGCTTGATCATTTTCCACTGGCGAACTCTATGCTGAATCGAATTCTTGTCGTTGCATTCCTCGCGATGATCAGCCAAGGCGCGATGGCACAGGATCAGGGCGAGAACGAAGGCGACGTCGAACGCGGCCGTGTTATTGCCTACACCTGTTTTGGCTGCCACGGTAAACCCGAGCAGAGAAACGTCTACCCGACTTATCCGGTACCCAGAATTGGTGGCCAGACCTCCGGCTACATCGTCTCTGCCCTCAAAGCCTACCGCGCTGGCGATCGCCAGCACCCCACGATGCGGGCACAGGCCAGCACCCTGAGCGATCAGGACATGCGCGACATCGCCGCCTACTTCGTCAGCGCCCACGGAGGAGACGACTCATGAAACCGCTCGCCCTGACCTTCGCCGCCGCCCTTCTCGTGCTGGCCGGTAACGACGCCCTGGCCGCCGGCAACGCCAGCCGTGGCCTCGAGAAATCCCAGACCTGCCAGGCCTGCCACGGCAAGGACGGCAATCTGGCGGTGACGCCGGACACGCCCAAGCTGGGCGGACAACACGCCGGCTACCTCGTTTACGCGCTCAAGCAGTATCGCTCGGGCGAGCGCAAGGACGCGCAGATGAACAGCTTTGCCAGCAGCCTCAGCGACCAGGATATTGCGGACCTGGCCGCCTGGTACGCCAGTCAGAAAGGACTGAAAACGCCGCGACTCGGCCGCCGCTAGCCTGTCCCGAGCAGGCTTTGTCGGCTCGGGATCGCAGCACGGCAAGACAAGGCGGCCGAGGCAGGGCCGCCGCTGTCGAAGTCGCGATCCCAGTCCGGCAGGTCGCTACTTGAGTTTCTATAAACTACGCATGTCTGCAGTAGCGGCAGTCGACCTTGCACCCTGGATCACGGCAATCAAGCCTGGCAGAAGGCCACATTCTGCATCTACCGGAAAGCAAGACCCGATGAGACCAGCCAGCCTGTGAGATGCACCTCCCGAATCGATTCAACCGAACCGCCGGAGTCTGATTTCACCCCGCCACTCGTTCCGTAACTCTCAGCGAGACAAGCGCACCGCCCCGCCTTTCAAGGCGATAGAATGCGTGGCGGGAGACACTGGATCAGTAGTAGGGGTTTTCTCCAGTAGCATGGTCGGTGGCGTCCACCACCTCGCGCAGCTCGGCTATTTCCTGGCGCAGCGTTTTTTCGATTCCCTGCTTGAGGGTTACATCGACCATCCCGCAGCCGTGGCAGCCACCGCCGAACTCCAGCACCACATCGTTGTCGCGGGTGACCTCAACCAGTTCGACGTGGCCACCATGCGAAGCCACCATGGGATTGATTCGGCTTTCGAGCACCCAGGCGACGCGCTCCTCCACGGGGGCGTCGTCGGGCGGGGCATTGCCCTTGAGGCCCGGCGCGCGAATGGACAGCTCACCGCCCATGCGGCTGGTCTCGAAATCGATCATCGCACCACTCAGGGTGTCTGCAGAGACCTTTTCAACAAACAGCCTGAAGGCCTGGCAGTCGACCGACGCATCACTTTCGGCCTCATCGCCGGGGCCGCAATAGGTCAGCTCCACATCGGCCGAAGGCGTGCCCGGGTTGGTCACACGCAGGCGCAGGTTGGTGCCATCGGGCTGCTGCTCGAGCAAATCGGAAAAATAGTCGCGAGCGGCGGGAGTGACAGTCAGCATGATTCAGATCACCTCGTCTGTATGTCTTTCAAATGTGCCGTCGAATCAGTCCGCTTTCAAGCGCGCGGCCAGCCAGGGCAGCGAGTGATCGTAGCGCCAATCGATACCCGAGTGGGTGCCGTCGAACTCCTCGAAATGATGCGCAATGCCCTGCGCTTCCAGCTGCTGATGCATTTGCCGGGTGCCGTATTGAATGAAGTACTGATCACGGCTGCCGACATCGATCCACAGGCCCGCCAGCTCGGCCAGGCGCTCCGCCTCGGCAGCTACACGTCGAGCAGGGTCGAATGCCAGCCAACGCGCCCATGTGGACTCATCGAGCTGGCAGGTGTGGAGATCGAAGGGCAGACGCAGGCCCAGCTGGCAGGCCTCATCGGGCGAATAGCTGGCCGCCATGCACAGCGTCATCAAGGTATGAAACTGAGCGCCGCCGGGCCGCTTGTCGCCCCAGAAGGTGCGTACGAAATGTTCGAGGTCGCCGTCATGACGCGCCAGCACGCCGGCGGCAAGCGGAAAGTCGCCGCGATAGACACGGTCGAATCCGGCATCACCGGCATGGCTGGCCGCCGCCGCCCAGTGCCCGGGATGCGACAGGCTCAGATGCAGCGCACCGAAACCGCCCGACGACTTGCCGAATACGGCCCGGGCTGCGGCCTCGGGGATGGTGCGAAAGGCGGCATCGACGGCCGGAATCAGCTCGTCGATCAGATAATCGGCGTAGGCGCCCATCGCCGGGGTGTTCACGTACTGATTGCCACCCAGGCTGGTGTAACAGTCGGGAAACACGACAATGACCGGCGGCATGGCACCCGACTCGATCAACCGATCGAGCCGTGCCGGCAGGTTCTCGCCGTGGTTGCGCCAGCTCACCTGCCCTGGCCCGGCGTTGGTGTAAGCTGCCAGGCACCACAGAACCGGGTAGTGGCGATCAACGTCATCGTCATAACCCGCCGGCAGATAGACCGGGTGACTTCGGTGCGCAGGATCGCCCAGCGCGTTACCTTTCAGGATTTGTGAACCGTGCTCGAAGCCGACTACCCGTCCGCGGCGAGCGGCGGGATCGGGACGAAGTTTCGACATCAATATCTCCGCAAATCTGGTCTGAACAAGGACAACGTGGATCAGATCAAACCGCCCCGGGGCAACGCTCAACCGGCCAGAGGGATGACCTTGCGCTCACGCCGGGGCACCTTGCCGAGCTCGGGCACCAGTTCGAGCAGGATGGATCGCAGCGCGTCATTGTCGTAGCGCATCACGGCCGCCTCTGCGCGCCGCAACTTGTCATCAATGCCGTCGAGCGCCTGGCATGGACCCTGAGAAAGAAAGATCTTTTCATGTGCCGTCGTGGCGTAGGACTCGTTCTCGTGGAAAAGCTCTTCGAAGAGCTTTTCTCCGGGCCGCAGGCCAGTATAGACAATCTCGACGTCGCGCCCGGGCTCCTTTCCGGCCAGGCGTATGAGCTGCTCGGCCAGAAAGCCGATGCGCACCGGTTCGCCCATATCGAGCACGAACACCTCGCCACCGCGCCCCAGCACGCCGGCCTGCAGAATGAGCTGCCCGGCCTCGGCAATGGTCATGAAATAGCGGGTGATCTCCGGGTGCGTCACGGTAATCGGACCGCCCCGGCGAATCTGCTCATTGAACAACGGCACCACCGAACCGGTGGAGTTGAGGACGTTGCCGAAGCGAACGGTGATCAGCTTGGTGTCTGCCGACTGATTGAGCTGCTGAATATAGAGCTCGGCAATGCGCTTGGTCGCTCCCATGACATTGCAGGGATTGACCGCCTTGTCCGTCGAAATCAGAACGAAAGTGCCCACGCCGTAGCGCACGGCGGCGTCAGCGACCCGCCGGGTACCGACGACGTTGTTGCGAAAGGCCTCGCGTACCTGATTCTGCAGCATTGGAAGATGCTTGTAGGCGGCAGCGTGGAACACCACCTCCGGGCGCGAGCGCTGCATCAGGGTCTCGACCGTGGCCGGGTCGCAGACGTCGCCAAGCACGGTCTCGACCATCAGATCGGGAAACTCGGATTTGAGCCGATAGTCAATGCGGTAGAGATTGAACTCGCTGTTGTCGACCACCAGCAGGCCAGCCGGATCAAGGCGCGCAATCTGGCGACAGAGCTCGGCGCCAATGGAGCCCCCGCCGCCGGTCACCATCACGCGCTTGCCGGTCAGGCCGGAGCGAATGGATTCCCAGTCGAGCGAAACCGGTTCCCGCCCCAGCAAATCGTCGATCGCCACCGGCTTGAGATCGTCAAAACGCGTCAGGGACGCGCCCAGCTCCTTGAGGGTAGGCACCGTTCGGAACTCGACTCCGGCACGCTCACAGACCTCCACCACTCGCTGCATTTGCGCATTGGTTGCAGATGGAATGGCAATGGCCGCCATGTCGAGATCGGCTTCCCTGGCAATGCGCGGCAGGCTGGCAATGTCGCCGAGCACCGGCACCCCGTCGATTTCGGTGTGCTGCAGCCCGCGCGCGTCGTCAAGAAAGCCGACCACATCGAAGTTACCGCGGCGACGCAGCTCCGGCAGCAGCAAGCGGCCGGAACGCCCGGCGCCCAGAATGACGGTACGGCGGGTCTGGCGGCGGCGATATACCTCCAGGCGCATGTCCTTGAACACGCGATAGGTCAGCCGCGGCACGCCGAGATTCAACAGCAGCAGCAGCGGGAACAGCCAGACCATCAACACCATGAGCTCGAGCGGCGCTTCGAGCAGCAGCAGGACGGTGGCACCGGACACGGCGGCCAACATGGTCGCGCGCATCAGATTGCCCAGATCCGGCAGGCTGGCAAACCGCCACACCCCGCGATAGAGGCCGGTTCGCCAGTGCAGAAACCCCTGCAGCACGACAATCAGATTGACTTCGAGAACAAAGCGCTGCCATTCCAGCAACGGCGCGCCCAGCAGCCATTGCGAAGCGACGCGCGCCAGCAGCCAGGCGGCAGCCACCATGATCAGATCATGGGCCACGACCAGCGAGCGCAAATTCAGGAACGCCCCTCGCTTTTCCGGCTGTTCGGTCACAATTCTGCCTTGTCGTTGTTCGCTGTCGCAGCCGGCTGAACGACTCGCCACCCCACAACAAGAGCCACGGCGAGGCCAAGTGCCAGAACGCTGTCCAGCTTTGGCCAGTGCAAGGCCGCTGCGATCACCGGCAGCACAATCAGCACATTGATCAGCTGATACAACCCCATCACTTTGGCGTGGCTCAAGCCCAAGTCAAGCAGACGCTGATAGGCGTGTTGCCGATGCGGAGTATACCACCGCTGCCCGCGCAAGGCTCTCGCCAGAAGGGTCGCGGTGGTATCGACCACGAAAACCGAAGACACCATGAAGCTCAGCCAGATGCTGATGGCGCCGGTAACCGCACCGGCGATGGCCGCGGCGGCGACAAAGGCGCCCAGAGCCAGTGAGCCGACGTCGCCCATGAAAATGCCCGCCGGCGGTCTGTTCCAGAACAGAAACCCGCCCCAGGCGCCCGCCGCTGCCATGGCGAGCATTGCCAGCTCAGGGTGGCCGGCCCGCTCGAACAATACGGCCACTGCCAGCCCGACCCAGACGCCCTGGGCCGCGGCCATGCCGTCCGAGCCGTCCATGAAGTTATACAGATTGATCAGCCAGATGACGGCAATGACGGCCAGCAGATTCCACAGCCACACCGATTCGATCATGATGCCGAAGATGGCGGCCTGCCCGATGCCACCGGCCAGTCCGACCAGCGCCACCGCCCCTGTCAACTGCAGGCAGAAGCGCCACGGCGCAGCCAGTTGATGACGATCCTCGATCCAGCCGACCGCGGCCATGAAAACGATTGCCGCCATGGGCTGCCACCAGGCTGCTAGCGCCCCCGGCCATGCCACCCAGGCAATGACCAGCGCGGCAACAATTGCCAAGCCACCGCCACGCGGCGTCGGCCGGGCATGACTGCGCCGCTGCCCGGGCTGGTCCACCTGGCCCCGCCGCAACAGCCACAGCCGCAGCGGCGCCGTCAGCGCGGCAGAGGCAATTGCCGCCAGGACCGCCAGCAGCCAGAACGCCGCGTCGGGCATCATTCTCCCAGCACGCCGGTAATGGCACGGGTGGTATGCCAGCGACGACAGCTCGGGCACAACCAGTGCCAGGCACTGCCGCTGAAGCCGCAGTGCTCGCAGCGATAGCGCGGCTGACCGTCGAGCAAACGCTTGAGAATATCCTGGATCAGTTCGGGGCCGACCTCGTCCAGGCTGGCACCCTGACGGTAAACCAGCTCGATCAGATAGTCGAGACCGCGCACGGTGGGCCGCCGCGACAGGTGAGCAAGCAGGAAGCTGACTGCAGCCCCGGGATCGTGCGTTGCCTTCTGTCGGGCCAGCGCCAGAATGGCCGTGGTCATCGGGCTGCGCTCGATCAGCGACTCCAGCCAGGACTCGAACTCGGACATGCGCTCCGCGCGCCGGTGTGCATCGAGCATGGCCTCAAAGGCGAAGCTCAGGCAGTCCGGATCGAGCTCGCAGGCGCGGCGATAAAGCGCCGCCGCATCCTCCCAGGCCTGATCCCCGGCGGCCAGTTCGGCCTGAATCAGATGGGCTCGGGGGTTGGCCGGATCATAGCGTCGCGCCTGCCGCAGAGATCGCCGCGCCGCCTCGATATCGCCGGCGTCAAGCGCCTGCCGCGCCAGCTGACAGTGGAAACTGGCGATCAGCCCGGCAGAATTCTCGCCGTCGACGCGACTGAGGCGACGCGCCTGAGTGATGGCTTTCTCCCAATCCCTTTCCTGCTGGTAGATATCGAGCAACTGTCGCACCGGGCGGATATGCGAGTCATCGTGGTCCAGCAGATCGGCGAACAGATATTCCGCCCGGTCGAGCAGGCCGGCCTGCATGTAGTCCTCGCCCAGCTCCATCAGCGCCTGGGCGCGCTGCTCATCGTCCAGGCCGGGGCGAGTGATGATGTGCTTGTGGAAACGAATGGCCTTGTCGATCTCCCCACGCCGGCGGAACAGGCTGCCCAGCGCCAGGTGCGTTTCCACCGTGTCCGGGTTGACCTCGACCAGCTTCAGAAAGATTTCGATCGCCTTGTCGGGCTGCTCGTTGAGCAGATAGTTGAGCCCGCGAAAGTAGTTGCTGGAGAAGGTTTTCGTTCGCCGGCGATCATGGCGCGCATTCTGTCGCCGGGCCAGGTACCAGCCGCTGGCAGCTGCCAGCGGGAGCAGGAGAAACAGAACCAGCAGTTCAGCCATTGGCGTGGCTGGTCAGATCATTCCCCTTGTCGTTCGACCGTGAGCGGCTGGAGCGCCGGATGCGACCGGGCAAAAAAAACAGCAGCCATGCCAGCACCAGCCCTGCAATCAGGCCGGAACTGAAGGCCAGAAGGACCAGCCCCCCAAGGGGCAGGTCGAGCTTGAAAGCCAGAAAGTCCAGACTGACGGGATCGACATTGAGCGCGCCGATCACCAGCCCGGCAGCCGCGGCAGCGATGAGCAGGAAAATCAGAAGCCAGCGAAACATGCGGCGATCAATCTGACGACGCCCCGGCGTTGACCCGCTCTCGCAGCGCCTTCCCGGGTTTGAAGTGCGGCACATACTTGCCCGGCAGTGCCACCGATTCTCCGGTGCGCGGGTTGCGGCCCATGCGCGCCGGACGATAGTTGAGCGAAAAGCTGCCAAACCCCCGCACCTCGATACGCTCCCCCTCTGACAGCGCACGACTCATCTGCTCGAGAATGCAGCGCACTGCCAGCTCGACGTCGGCATGACTGAGATGAGTCTGCTCACCGGCCATGCGTTCAATCAGTTCGGATTTGGTCATTGCTGCTCCCCGGAAAGATCCGGGCGTTCACGTTTGCAGGTGCACACGCGAACGCCCGGTGATTTGCTGTGTCAGTCGTCCTTGTTCTCGAGCTGCTCCTTCAGCAGGTCACCCAGGGTGGTGCTGCCGCCGCTGCCGGAGCGATGGTATTGATCAACGGCTTCGGCGAGCTCGTCGTCATCCTTGGCCCGGATCGACAGGGTGAGGTTACGGGTCCTGCGATCGAGCGCCACGAACTTGGCCTCGACTGTATCTCCCTCGGAAAGCACCTTGGTGGCGTCGTCCACGCGCTCCTTGGCCAGATCGGAGGCCTTGATATAGCCGTCCACGCCATCGGCAAGCTCGACAACCGCGCCCTTGGGGTCAACGGACTTGACCGTGCCGTTGACGATGGAACCACGCGGATGCGCTGCCATGTAGGTGGCAAAGGGATCCTGCTCGAGCTGCTTGATGCCAAGCGAAATGCGCTCGCGCTCGGGATCGACAGCCAGCACGGTCGCCTCCACTTCCTCGCCTTTGCGGAAGTTGCGGATGGCTTCCTCTCCCGGCGTCATCCAGGAAATGTCGGACAGGTGCACCAGGCCATCGATACCGCCTTCCAGACCGATGAAGATGCCGAAATCGGTGATCGACTTGATCGCACCGGCGACCTTGTCGCCCTTGTTGTGAGTGGCTGCGAAAGCTTCCCAGGGGTTCGGGGTGCACTGCTTCATGCCCAGCGAGATGCGGCGACGCTCCTCGTCGACATCCAGCACCATGACCTCGACCTCGTCGCCGACATGCACGACCTTGGCCGGGTTGACGTTCTTGTTGGTCCAGTCCATTTCGGAGACGTGAACCAGGCCTTCGACGCCGTCCTCGATCTCGACGAAGCAGCCGTAGTCGGTGATATTGGTGACCTTGCCGAACAGTCGGGTGGTTGGCGGATAACGCCGATCGATGTTTTCCCAGGGATCATCGCCCAGCTGCTTGAGGCCCAGCGAAACGCGCATGCGCTCGCGGTCGAAGCGCAGCACGCGAACCTCCAGCTCCTCGCCGACTTCCACCACTTCGGACGGGTGGCGAACGCGCTTCCAGGCCATGTCGGTGATATGCAGCAGGCCATCGATGCCGCCAAGATCCAGGAAGGCACCATAATCGGTGAGGTTCTTGACCACACCCTTGACCACCGCACCCTCGGTCAGGCGCTCGATCAGGTCTTCGCGCTCGGCGGCGTATTCGTGTTCGACCACCGCGCGACGGCTGACCACCAGGTTGTTGCGGCGGCTGTCGAGCTTGATGATCTTGAACTCGAGGTCCTTGCCCTCGAGGTAGGCGGGGTCACGCACGGGACGAACATCCACCAGCGATCCCGGCAGGAAAGCGCGGATGCTGTCGATATTGACCGTGAAGCCACCCTTGACCTTGCCGGAAATCTGACCGATCACGTTGTCTTCGTTTTCGTAAGACTGTTCCAGCTTGGTCCAGACCCGGGCCCGCTTGGCCTTTTCGCGCGACAGGCGAGTTTCGCCAAAACCGTCTTCGACGGTATCCAGCGCCACTTCCACCTCGTCGCCGACGGCCACTTCCAGCTCACCATCCGGCAGGCGGAACTGGTGAATGGGAACGATACCCTCGGACTTCAGCCCGGCGTTGACGATGACTACGTCTTCCCGGATATCGACAATCTTGCCGTTGACGATCGCGCCGGGGCGAAGGTCTTTTTCGGCAATGCTCTGTTCAAATAACTCTGCAAAGGATTCGGTCATTACGCTTGTTTCTTCCTGCAAGATCTGCGCGGCCCTGGCGTTCAAAGTCCGCTTGTCTCTACGGTGTCTGCGCTCGCGAGGAACGCTCGTGAAAAAACCCGACCACCACCTGTGCGGGGCCGGAACCTGACTTCAACCTCTTTTTCGCAATCAGACAGCGCCCGCTACCAGATCAAGAACCTGCTCGACTACCTGCGCCAGCGTCAATTCAGTCGAATCGATCACGGTTGCGCCCGACGCCGGAACCGTCGGCGAGACGGCTCGTTCACGATCCCTGCGGTCGCGCTCGGCAAGATCGCGAAAAAGACGGGAGAATTTAACACTTTCTCCTTTCTCTTTCAACTGTTTATGCCGGCGACGCGCTCGTTCTTCGACGCTGGCGTCGAGAAAAACCTTGACCGGGGCCTCCGGAAAGACCACGGTGCCCATATCCCTGCCGTCCGCCACCAGGCCGGGCGCGCGCCGAAACTGGCGCTGCAGATCCATCAGCGCCCGGCGGACCGCCGGCCGTGAAGCGACCTGAGAGGCCATGACCGACACGGCCTCGCTGCGCAGTCGTTCGTCGACTGCACGGCCGTCGAGCAGCACCTTCACGCCGTCGCTGCCGGAGCAGAACCGCAGATCCAGCTGATCACACAGGGCCACCAGCGCTGCGTCGTCATCGGCCTCCACGCCGCGGTCGATCGCGGCCAGCGCCACAGCCCGATAGACCGCACCGGAATCGAGCAGCCGCCACCCCAGGCGCGCGGCAACCCGCGCCGAAACTGCGCCCTTGCCGGCACCGGAAGGGCCGTCGATGGTCAATACGGGTATCGTTGTTGTCTCTTTGCGGGCAGTCTCAGTCATCATCGCCAGCCAGGCTGCGTGTAAAGTGTGAAGTCTAAAGTGCACAGAACCAAACGCCAGCCCCTCACACTTCACACTTCACACTCGAACCTTCCCACTCCATCTCCGCCCCCAGCCCCGTCATATCGTCTACAAACGCCGGGTAACTCGTCTCGATCCACTCGGCATCATTGATCGTGACCGGAGCTTCGGCCGCCAGGGCCAGCACCGCCAGGCTCATGGCCACGCGATGATCGCCGTGACTGTCAACCTCGCCTCCGCGCACCGGTCCGCCGGTGATGATGGCGCCGTCATCGAGCTCTTCCACGCTCACCCCCAGACGGGCGAGCTGACGGCACATCACGGCAATGCGGTCGCACTCCTTGACCCGCAGCTCGCTGGCACCGCGGATCCGCGTGCGGCCGCTGGCGGCGGCAGCCAAGGCCATGATCAACGGAAACTCGTCAATGGCCAGAGGCACCAGCTCCCGGGCCACATCGGCGCCCGAGAGCCGACCCGCGCGAGCTGTAATCCGGCCCAGCGGTTCGCCACCATCGGTCTGGTCGCCCTCGATGGTCATCGTCGCGCCCATGGCTCGCAGAATATCGATCACGCCGCTGCGGGTGGGATTCAGCCCGACGCGCTCGAGCTCGATCACCGAGCCGTCGACGAGCAGCCCCGCCGCGAGCACAAACACCGCCGAAGACAGGTCACCAGGCACTTCCACACGCGTGCCCGACAGCGCCTGACCGCCGCGCACGGCCACACCCGGCCGGCCATCGTGGAGCAAGGCGCCGAACGCCGGCAGCATGCGCTCGCTGTGATCGCGGCTCACACCCGGCTCGACAACCACGGTTTCTCCCTCGGCAAACAGCCCGGCCAACAGAATGGCCGACTTGACTTGCGCACTGGTGACGTTGAGCGCGTGACGCTGCCCGCGCAAGCGGGTGGGGTGGACCTTGAGCGGAGCGCAGCCTTCCCGACTGTCGATGACTGCGCCCATGCGCGCCAGCGGCTCGATGATGCGCGCCATCGGCCGGCTCGAGAGCGACTGATCGCCGACCAGCTCGATCGGCGCATCCCGCAGTGCCGGATGCCCGGCCAGGGCGCCGGCAAGCAGGCGGATACCGGTGCCTGAATTCCCCAGGTCCAGCGCCCCGGACGGCGGCCGCAGGTCGCCGCCGCGCATCCGGATCACGCCATCAGTTTCCTCAACGCCGGCTCCCAGCTGTCGCATCGCCGCCAGCGTTGCCCGGGTATCGGTACTCTCGAGGAAACCATGAATCTCGGTCTCGCCGCTGGCAATCCCGCCCAGGATCGCGGCGCGATGGGAAACGGACTTGTCGCCCGGGGGGCGATAGCGGCCGCTCAAAGCGCGCGCAGCTGGCTGAACGATCAGGCGCATCGCTTAGATCACCTCCGACAACACCGCCAGCAGGCGCTCATTCTGTTCGCGCGTGCCGATGGTGATGCGCAGGTAATCATCCAGGCCATAGTTAGCCACCGGCCGCACGATCACGCCGCGCTTGAGCAGGGCTTCGTTGAGCTCGGCACCGGAACGATCAAAGCCGGTCAGCAGGAAATTGGCCGCCGAGGGAATGATCGTCAGCCCCAGCTTTTCGAAGCCCTTCTGAAGCTGGCGCAGGCCTTCGCTGTTGCAGCGACGGGTTGCGGCAATGAACTCTTCATCACCCAGCGCGGCCTGCGCCGCTGCCAGGGCGGGCGCGTTGACGTTGAAGGCGGGCCGAACACGGTTGAGCAGGTCGGCAATCCCGGGGTTCGACAGCGCATAGCCCACGCGCAGACCGGCCAGACCGTAAGCCTTGGAGAAGGTGCGAGTCACGACCAGGTTCGGAAACTCCTCCAGCCAGGTCGAGGCGTCACCGAGAGTGTCGGACTCGGCGTACTCGGTATAGGCCTCGTCGACCACGCAGATGACCTGGGGCGGCAGCGAGCCGATGAAATCCTTCAGTCGATCACCGTCCAGCCAGGTGCCGGTCGGGTTGTTCGGGTTGGCAATGAAAACCAGCCGCGTGTCATCACCAACGCGTTCGAACAAGCCGCGCAGATCATGGCCCAACGGCATGCCCGGATGGTCGAGCGGCAGCGCCGGGGCGACCTGCGCCTGTGCGCCCATCATCTGAGTCGCGATGGGATAGACCGCAAAGGCATATTGCGAAAACACAGCCTCCAGACCGGGCCGCAGAAACGTCTGTGCGAGCAGCACCAGCACGTCGTTGGAACCGTTGCCCAGGGTGATGGCCTCTGGCGGCAGCGCATGCCTTTCGGCCAGCGCCCGCTTGAGATGAAAGCCGTTGGCATCAGGGTACAGCCAGGCATCATCGAGCGCGGCACGGGCGGCGGCAATCGCTTTCGGGCTCGCGCCCAGAGGATTCTCGTTGGAGGCCAGCTTGATCGAATCACTGACCCCGTATTCGCGCTCGAGCTCGTCGATCGGCTTGCCCGGCGTGTAAGGAGTCAGATCGCGCACACCTGGTGCGGCCAGAGCGGAATAGTCTCGTAGCTTCATTAAGATCCCTTGTTCAACTTCAAAATATCCAAAACCCCGGCACCTTTTTGCCCACGGATGGACACAGATGGAAAACAACACCACCCTGCTGGATTGGCGAGCGATCGAATGCCAGAGCCAGGCTCCGGTTTTTCATCACTGCTTTCCATTAGAGTTCCTCTTTAGAGTTCTTCTTTGCTTTTATCCGTGTTCATCCGTGGGCAAAAAGCCCTTGATCCTGATTGTCTGGTTTCATTCCTGAGCAATTATCTTCTGACTTCACGCCTCAGGCGCCGCTCTCGCCCGGCAGGCGACCGACGACGGCGCGGGGATAACAGCCGAGGATGCGCACCTGTGCCGAGCGGCCTTCGACCTCGGCCAGGGCGTTCTTGAAGCCGGGATCTTCGACATGGCCGTCGACGTCGATGAAAAACACGTAATCCCAGCGCCCTTCCCGGGAGGGCCGCGACTCGATCCGGGTCATGTTGACGCCGTGTCTGGACAGTGGCTCGATCAGGCTGAACAATGCGCCGGGGCCATCGCCCCCCGGGCCAGCCACCATCAGGGTCGTCTTGTCGTCGCCCGAGGGCGGCAACAGCTCGCGGCCGAGCACGAGAAAACGCGTCGTGTTGTCGGCATGATCCTCGATATTGGCGAACAATACCGGAATGCCGTAGATTTCGGCGGCGCTGCGCCCGGCAATCGCGGCGGCATCCGGCGCGTGGCGCACGCGACGGGCAGCTTCGGCGTTGCTCGAGACCGCGATCAGCTCGACGCCCTCGAGATGTCTTTCCAGCCACATCCGACACTGTGCCAGCGATTGCTGATGCGCGTAGACGCGCTCGACGCCGTCGAGCGAACGCGCCGCGGTCAACAGGTGCTGATGAATCCTCAGCTCCACCTCGGCGGCGATGCGCACGTCCGAATGCATGAACATGTCGAGCGTGTGCGTGACCACGCCCTGCGACGAATTTTCGACCGGCACCACGCCGAAGTCGACCTCACCGCCCTGCACGCGCCGGAACACCTCGTCGATACCGGTCTCGGAGCTGGCGCTGACCGAATGCCCGAACTGCAGAAAAACCGCCTGCTGGGTAAAGGTGCCCTCCGGCCCCAGAAAGGCCACGCGCAGCGGCTCCTGCTGGGCCAGGCAAGCCGACATGATCTCGCGAAACAGGCGCAGCATGACCGTATCGGTCAGCGGGCCATCGTTGCGCTCGATCACGCGCCGCAGCACCTGAGCCTCACGGTCGGGTCGATAGTAGTCGGCAGGCGTGGCCATCGCGCCCTTGGCAGAGCGTACCGCCTGCGCCAGGCCCGCGCGCTCGGCGATGAGAGCCTGAATACGCTCGTCAAGCGCATCGATTTGCTGGCGCACCTGACCGAGATCGATCTTATCCATGGCGTCGTTCGAATTCCTGCATGAAGTCAACCAGTGCCTCCACAGCGTCAAGAGTCTGGGCATTGTACAGACTGGCTCGCAGGCCACCGAGCGCGCGGTGGCCCTTGAGCCCATGCAGGCCGGCCGCCTCGGCCTGCTCGACGAAAGGCTGCACCAGTGATGGATCGGTCGGCCAGAAGGGCACGTTCATCACTGAACGTGCGGCCCTGGTCACCGGGTTGTGCCAGAAATCCGACCGATCGATGGCGCGGTAGAGGGTTTCCGCCTTGCGCTGATTGCGGTCAGCGATCGCTTCGAGGCCGCCCTGGCGCTCGATCCAGCGCAACACTTCCAGAGCGGCGAACCAGGCCAGGCTGGCCGGGGTGTTGTAGAGGCTGTCACTCTCCGCCCAGCTGCGATAGTCAAAAAAGCGCGGCAGCGTATCGGGCACGCGCGCGAGCAGATCACGTCGAATGAAGGCCACGGTCAGTCCGGCGATGCCCAGATTCTTCTGCGCACCGGCGTAGGCAAAGCCAAGATCACGGTAGGGATACGGCCGCGACAGGAATTCCGAAGACAAGTCCGCAGCCAGCGGTATTGCAGCTCGCGGCGGCTGCGCATACTGCAGCCCGTGAATCGTCTCGTTGCCGGTAAAGTGCAGGTAGGCGCAACTTTCGGGCAGGCGTCCGATTTCGGGCAGGTCGATGAAGCCGCCCTCCTCGCTACTGCCGACCACCTGTGTCGAGGCAACGCGCCCGGCTTCAGCCAAAGCCTTTTTACCCCAGTGCCCGGAAATCAGAAAGGCCGCCGTACCGTCGGCGGCCAGGTTCAGCGGCAGCTGGGCAAACTGAGCATTCGCGCCGCCGTGCAGCAGCAGCACGGCGTGCTCGTCGCCGATGCCGGCCAGATCGCGAAGCCGCTGTTGCAGTTCCTCGGCCACCGCCATGAAACGCGGCCCACGATGCGACACCTCGGCAATGGAGGGCAAGCCGCCGGCCGCCGGCGCCAGCGCTTCGCTCAAGCGCTCGCGCACCTCGACCGGCAGCATGGCGGGCCCGGCGGAGAAGTTGTGCACTTTCATGGCGTGCCTCCGGCGCCCGTGGGCAACACGATCATTCGGCCACTGACAGTGACTCCCGGCCGCCCATATATCGCCGCAAGGCCTCGGGCACGCTGACCGAGCCGTCACGCTGCTGGTAGTTTTCCAGCACCGCGATCAGGGCGCGGCCGACGGCCAGCCCCGAACCATTGAGGCTGTGGACCAGCTCGGGCCGGCCGGTTTCGGGGTTGCGCCAGCGCGCCTGCATGCGGCGGGCCTGGAAGTCGCCGAAATTCGAACACGATGAGATCTCGCGATAGGCGCTCTGGCCGGGCAGCCAGACCTCGAGGTCGTAGGTCTTGCGCGCGGAAAAGCCCATGTCGCCGGCGCACAGCGTCATCACGCGATACGGCAGCTTGAGCACCTGCAGCACTTTCTCGGCATGCCCGGTCAAGGCCTCCAGGGCCTGTTCGGACTCGTCGGGACGCACGATCTGGACCAGCTCCACCTTGTCGAACTGGTGCTGACGGATCATGCCCCGGGTATCCTTGCCATAGGCGCCCGCCTCGCGCCGGAAACAGGGCGTGTGGGCCACGAATTTCAGCGGCAGATGCGCTGAGTCAAGAATTTCGGCGGCCACCAGGTTGGTCAGCGGCACCTCGGCGGTCGGGATCAGATAGCGGGGCGGGTCGTCGTCGATGGCGAAGGCATCGTCTTCGAACTTCGGCAGCTGTCCGGTTCCCTGCATGGCCTCGGCGTTGACCATGTAGGGCACGTACATCTCGCGGTAGCCGTGCTCGCCGATATGCATGTCGAGCATGAACTGCGCCAGCGCCCGGTGGAGCTGCGCGACCTGTCCGCCCAGCACGGCAAAGCGGCTGCCGGCGAGCTTGGCTGCAAGCTCGAAGTCGATACCGTCGAGCATCTCGCCAATCTCGACGTGATCGCGGGGCTCGAAATCAAGCGCGGTGGGTTCGCCAACGCTGCGGGCCAGCGCGTTATCGGCCTCGTCATCGCCCTCGGGCACGGACGCGTCCGGCAGATTGGGCATGTCAAGCTGAACGCGCTCGAGCTCGTGGCGAAGCTGCTCGAGTTCATCGCTTGCGGCCTTGAGATCATCGCCAAGCCGGCCGACTTCGGTCACCAACGGCGCGATGTCCTCACCGGCGGCCTTCGCCTGCCCGATCGATTTCGAGCGGCGATTGCGCTCGGCCTGCAGCTCTTCGGTCTTTGTCTGCAGCTTCTTGCGCCGCGCCTCGAGCGCGGCGTAGTTCTCGATATCGAGGTGATAGCCGCGACGCGCCAGACGCGCTGCCACGGACTCAAGATCGTTTCTCAGCAAATGTGGGTCAAGCATGACAGTTCTTCTTCAGTCGTTGAGTGCGCGAAACCAAAAGCACCAATCCCGGAATGAATCCTGGATCCTGGATCCTGAATCACGAAACCCGAACAGAAACCGCGACCTCGATACGTCGTGCTGAAATGGCTCTCTACACCGCCCTGTTCACGAGCGCGTTTCGAATTTCGTGTTTCGGGTTTGTTTCGTATTCGAGATTTCGCATTTCGAATCCTGGCCCCTCGGCGCTTCAATCAGCTTCGAAGGGATGCCTGAGAATGACATTGGCATCGCGTTCGGGCCCGGTCGAGAGCATGTGCACCGGCGCCTCGATCAGCTCTTCCAGGCGATCAAGATAGGCGCGCGCTTCCGGCGGCAGCTTGTCGGGATCGGTCAGTCCCTGGGTCGAGCCGTCCCAGCCGGGCAGGTCTTCGTAGACCGGCGCGGCGCGCTCCCATTCTTCAGCGCCGACCGGGAATCCATCGACGCCGTCATAGTCAACGCAGATACGTACGCGATCAAAAGTGTCGAGCACATCGAGCTTGGTGATGCAAAGGCCGGTCACGCCGTTGGTGCGCACCATACGCTTGAGCGCGACGGCATCGAGCCAGCCGCAGCGGCGCGCGCGGCCGGTGGTGGCGCCGAACTCGACGCCACGCTCGGCCATCAGGCGGCCGTCGTCGTCATGCAGCTCGGTCGGAAACGGCCCCGAACCCACGCGCGTGGCGTAGGCCTTGGTCACGCCAAGCACGTAGTCGATGTCGCCGGGGCCCACGCCGGTGCCGGTCATCACGCCGCCAACGGTGGTGTTCGACGAGGTCACGAACGGATAGGTGCCATGATCGATATCGAGCAGGCTGCCCTGGGCGCCCTCGAACAAAATCGACCGGTGCTGACGCCGCAGCTCATGGAGCTCGCCGGTGACATCGGTAAACATCGGCTTGAGCTCTTCGCCCATGGCGGCGGCCTGGTCGGCAATCCGGTGGCCATCCACCGGATCGGCATCGTAGTAGCGGGTCAGCAGGAAGTTGTAGTAGTCGATCACACTGCCAAGCTTTTCCTCCAGCCGCGCCGGATCGGCCAGATCGGCCAGGCGCAGCCCCAGGCGTGAGGCCTTGTCTTCGTAGGCCGGCCCGATGCCGCGGCCGGTGGTGCCGATGGCGTTCTTGCCGCGCGATTTCTCGCGCGCGCGGTCGAGGGCTTCGTGGCAGCCAAGAATGGCGGGACAGGCCGGCGAAATGCCCAAGCGCGAACGCACGTCGATGCCCTTGTCTTCCAGCCCGCGGATTTCGGCCACCAGGGCATGCGGCGCAACCACCACGCCGTTGCCGATCAGGCAACGGGCGCGCTCGGTGAGCACGCCGGAAGGAATGACGTGCAGGACGGTCTTTTCGCCTCCGACCACCAGCGTATGGCCGGCGTTGTGGCCGCCCTGGAAACGCACCACGGCGTCGGCTTCATGTGCGAGCAGATCGACGATCTTGCCCTTGCCCTCGTCGCCCCACTGGGTACCGAGAATCACGACGGATCGAGACATTGCTTATCCCCGAAATATGAGAGTCAGCCGGCGAGGTGAAAAATCACCGCGCCAAGCAGGATCAGCACCACGCCGCCCGAACGCAGGCTGCGATCGGGCAGCCGGGCGGCCTGGCCAACCAGGTTGCGCCAGCCCGACGGGCTGATGGCCGGCCCCAGCCCTTCGATAATCAGCACCAGGCCGCCGGCCATCAACAGCTCTGTAAACATGGTTATTGCTGCTGTTTATCCAGGTAGCGGAAGAAGTCCGACTGGGTATCGAGCAGCATCATGTCATTTTCCGTGCCGATGCTCTGCTCGTAGGCCTCGAGACTGCGCCAGAAGGAGTAGAACTTCTCATTCTGAGTGAACGCTTCGGCATAAATGGCGGTTGCCTCGGCATCGCCTTCACCGCGCAGTCGCTGTGCATCACGCTCGGCCTCGGCCAACAACACGCGCACCTGGCGATCGGCATCGGCGCGAATGCGCTCTGCCTGCTCCCGCCCCAGCGAGCGCAGCTCGTTGGCGTACTCGGTCCGCTGCGTGTCCATGCGGTCAAACACCGAGGCGAGCACCTCTTCGGTCAGCTCGATGCGCTTGATGCGAACGTCGATGACATCGATCCCGTAGTCCTCGAAACGTCGATCGGCCCGCACCACGAGCTTCTCCATCATCTCGCGGCGTTCTTCGGAAACCACTTCGCTGAGCGTGCGCTGGGCAAACTCGTCGCGCAGATCATTGCGGATGAGCTCGGACAAGCGGGCGCGCGTGAAGACCTGATCACCGCGTGTCGCCACGTAATAGTCGCGCGGGTTCATGATGCGCCACTTCACGTAGTAGTCGACTTCAACGAACTTCTGCTCGGCGGTATTCATCTGTTCGGGCCGCATGTCCATGGTCATCAGGCGGTTATCGAACTTGCGAATATTGTTGATGAACGGAAGCTTCCAGTGCAGCCCAGGCTCATAGTCATCGGTCACCACTTCACCGAGGCGGAACCGAATCGCGAACTCGGTTTCCTTGACGATGAACAGGCTGTTGATGCCAACGAACAGCAGGGCGATCAAAACAACAGGAATCAGAATTCTCATCTCAGCGACCCTCCCTGCCGGTACGGCTGCGCGGATCGGTCGTTCGACTCGCGCCCTGCCCCGAATTCTGCCCTGAACGCTGCTGTGGCGAGAGCATCGGCGGCGCCTTGAGCGCCGGGTTGCCGTCGCGAATGCGATCCAGCGGCAGGTAGAACATGTTGTTGCTCGACTCGGTGTCCATCAGCACCTTGGCGGAGCGACCGAAGACCTTCTCCAGAGTCTCGATGTACAGGCGTTCGCGAGTCACATCCGGCGCCTGCTCGTACTCGGCCAGCAAGGCGGAGAAACGATCGGCCTCACCGGTGGCCTGGGCCACCTTGGCCTCGCGGTAAGCCTGCGACTCCTGGGTGATGCGAGCCGCCTGACCACGGGCCTCCGGCACCACCTGATTGGCGTAGGCCTGGGCCTCGTTGGCGAAGCGGATCTGGTCCTCACGTGCCCGCACGACATCATCGAAAGCCTCGCGGACCTGCGACGGCGGTCGCACCTCCTGCAAGTTGAAGGACGTGATCTCGATACCGGGCTGATAACGCGCCAGGATCTCCTCGAGCAGGGCCTGGGTGTCGAGCGCAATCTGCCCGCGGCCGATCTCGAGGATGAAATCCATGTTGTTGGTGCCGACGATCTCGCGGATGGCGCTGTCAGCGGCATGGGCGAGCGAGGCCTCGGGCTGGGCAACGTTGAAGAGGAAGTCTTCCGGATCCAGCGCCCGATACTGAACGGCGTACGCCAGATCGATGAGGTTTTCATCGCCGGTCAGCATGCGGGTGGAGTTCTCCAGCGAACGCATCCGACTGACGTTGACCGTCTGCACGGTCTCGATCGGCTGCGGCAAGGTGAACTTGAGGCCGGGGTTGATCGTTCGGTTGTACTCGCCGAAGCGCAGAACAACGCCGCGCTCGGATTCATCGATGATGTGCACCGAGCTCCACGCAGCCCAGATCACCAGCAGCAGCACCACCAGGCCGATGATCGGCGCGAAGGAACCACCACTCGGGCTGCCCTTGCGACCGCCGTCGTTGCCGCCACCGCCCATGATCTTCTTCAGGCGTCGCTGCACATTGGCAAACACTTCATCCAGATCGGGCGGCTGCTGGCCGTTGCCCCCTTTCCAGGGATCGCGACCACCGCCGCCGCCACCGCCGCGTCCGGGTTCATTCCAGGGCATTGATCTCTCCGTGAGTTCGTTCTTGCATCGGGTTATCGGCAGGCGGCCTGCGCACTGCGTGCAGCCACCACGGAAAACCGCGCAGCGCCCGACGCTCGCAATCGTTTAGTTTAACAGGAGTTGCTCGGCCAGTTGTCCGTCACTTCCCTTCAAGCGGGCCAGTTTTCGGGCGTCGCGCTGGTCCAGATCAACCTCAAGGCGGCTGGATCCATCGTCCTCGACGTGCTCATCAACCACGGCGCCCAGATCAAACAGGCGCGAGCGCAGGCGCTGCCCCTCGACCGGCACGTGGATGCAGCGCCGGATCCGTCCCTCGGCCAGGCGCTCGGCGAGCGCCACGGCCAGGTCATCGAGGCCGTGATCGTGCTCGGCAGATACCCAGACGGACGTGACTCGTCCATCAGCGTCACGCTCCAGGCCGGCTTCACGATCGGTCAGATCGACCTTGTTGAAGACCTTCAGCACGGGCAGGTCGCCGGCGCCGATGTCGTTGAGCACCTCTTCCACCACCGACTGCTGCTGGAGCCGATCGGGGTCGGCGGCATCAATGACGTGTACCACCAGGCTGGCCGAGAGCGTCTCTTCCAGCGTGGAGCGGAAAGCGGCAATCAGCTCGTGCGGCAGATCACGGATGAAGCCGACGGTGTCGGACATCAGTACGTCCGAACCGGCCAGGCCCTCGATACGTCGCACCGTGGGGTCAAGCGTGGCAAACAGCTGATCGCGGGCCATGACCTCGCCCGAGGTCAGGTGATTGAAAAGCGTCGACTTGCCGGCGTTGGTGTAGCCGACCAGCGCTACCAGCGGCACCTCGCTGCGATGCCGCGCGCGCCGCCCCTGCTCGCGACGCTGCTGCACCTTCTCCAGCCGCACGCTGAGCTGACGAATGCGATTCCCCAGCAGGCGACGGTCGGTTTCGAGCTGCGTTTCGCCGGGGCCACGCATGCCGATTCCCCCGCGCTGACGCTCCAGGTGGGTCCAGCCGCGAACCAGGCGGGTGGAGAGGTGGCGCAGCTGAGCCAGCTCGACCTGCAGCTTGCCCTCATGCGAGCGCGCTCGCTGGGCAAAGATATCGAGAATCAGCGTGGTGCGGTCGAGGACGTTGCACTTGAGGCTGCGGGCCAGGTTGCGCTCCTGCACGGGACTGAGCCGGGCATTGACCAGCACCACCCCGGCTTCGCCGGCGGCCACCGTCTGGCGCACCTCCTCGACCTTGCCGCTGCCAACCAGGTAGCGGGGATCGGGCGCATCGCGCGGGGCGAGCACCTCGTCAACCACCTCGAGGCCGGCCGAGCGCGCCAGCAAGCGGAACTCGCTGCGCGACTCGTCACCCTGGCCGGGCCCGAGGACCGGGTGCAGCAGCACGGCCCTGGAAGCGCCGCCGGCGAGGGCTGGGGCAAAATCCTCTATCAGGGCTTTTCTTCCTCCGCCGCATCACCCAGGTGCACGTTGCGTGCGGGCACGATGGTGGAAATGGCGTGCTTGTAGATCATCTGACTGACCGAGTTCCTGAGAAGAATCACGAAGTTATCAAAAGACTCGATCTGCCCCTGGAGCTTGATGCCGTTGACGAGAAAAACCGAAACCGGGACACGCTCGCGCCGAAGCGCATTGAGGAACGGGTCCTGCAACGACTGACCTTTGGACATTGTGACTCTCCTTTGATGTTCTTATTTGGCCCGGCTGATGCTTGCGGGCATGACACTTGCGGGATCGACACCAGGCCGCGTATCCGACCGCAGCGCGGTCAAGCGAAGGTCTGATCGGCGCGGGGCTGTGCAAAAAAGTCACCTGCCTGCCTGACAATCAAGTCAATGGTACGTTCTTGCAGCGAATCGTGCCAGAGGGCGCCCGGCATTCTTCGCAGGGCCGTCAGCTGCCGCTTGGCCAGCTGCCGGGTTGCCGCCACGGCCGCATGACGGCAATCGTCCAGGCGACCGGCCCCATCGAGAAACGACCAGACCTGACGATAACCCACGCTCTTCATGGAGGCGTGAGCCGCGCTCAATTCCGGCCGCTCCCGCAAACGCTCGACTTCTGCCACCAGGCCCTGGGCGAGCATCTGCTGAAAGCGTTTTTCGATGCGCTGATGAAGAATATGGCGATCACGGGGCGCAAGAACAAGGCGCAGCGCCCGCATTCGGGGCAGGCGGTTGTGCCCGTGGTACGCGCTGGGGCCCTTGCCGGTCAGGCGCAGAATCTCGGTGGCCCGCTGAATACGCTGGCTGTCGGCAGGCCGAATCGCGGCCGCGGCGGCCGGGTCGTGCTGCGCCAGTTCCGCGTGCAGCGCCGGCCAGCCGCGCTCGCGCGCTTCGGCGGCGATCGTGTGGCGCAACGCCGGGTCGGCCGCCGGCATGGGGTCAAGGCCATAGAGCAGCGCCCGGTAGTAGAGCATGGTGCCGCCCACAAGTACCGGCCAGTGGCCGGCGGCATGAATACGATGAATCTCGGCGGCCGCATCGGCGGCAAAGTCGGCCGCCGAGTAGGCTTCTTCCGGCTCGCGAATATCAATCAGGGCATGCGGGTAGCGCGCCAGCGTGGCGTCGTCGGGCTTGGCGGAACCAATATCCAGGCCGCGATAGACCTGCGCCGAGTCAACGCTGATAAGCTCGACCGGCAAGCGATCCCGGAGCGCGAAGGCGGCGGCCGTCTTGCCCGCAGCCGTTGGCCCCATCAGGAAGATCGCCGGCGGCAGCGCGGGCAAAGAAAACGCGTTATTGCCCACGCAGAAAGAGCCGATCGAGCGCCTGCATGTCCAGCTGCACCCAGGTCGGACGACCATGATTGCACTGATCCGAGCGTTCGGTGCGCTCCATGTCGCGCAGCAGAGCGTTCATCTCGTCGATATTCAGGCGCCGATTGGCCCGGACCGAGCCGTGGCAGGCAATGGTTGACAGCAGCTCGTCGAGCATGGTGTCGATCCGCTGACTCTGCCCCAGCGCCACCAGATCGGCCAGCACGTCACGCACCAGCCCTTGTCCATCGGCACGGGCAAGCAGGGCCGGCACGGCGCGAATCATGACCGCCTCGGGGCCGGCCAGACCGAGCTCGAAGCCAAGCCGCGCAAGATCATCGATGTGGCTCTCCAGCGCCTGCGCCTCGCGCTCGGACACGGCGATTCTTTCAGGCACCAGCAGCTGCTGGGAGCGCACGCGCTCTTCGCGCCAGGCCTGCTTGAGCTGTTCGTAAACGATGCGCTCGTGGGCGGCATGCATGTCGACCACCACCAGACCGTCGGCATTCTCGGCAAGAATGAATACGCCGTGAATCTGAGCAACAGCAAAGCCCATGGGCGGAATCTCGCTCTGCCCGCCCTGATCTCGCGGCCGCGGCGCGCGGGCCAGCTCGGCGTAGCGCGAAACGCTTTCAGCCACGGCCAGACCCAGCCCGGCCTGGCCACCTCCTTGCTGCAGCCCTGGCGGCTCGGGACTGGCCACCTGCGCCCGCGAAGCAGCCGCCGTCTGCGCCGACTCGCTGCCCGGGTGCGTACCCGACAGCGCGTGGTGAATGGTCTTGAACAGAAAATCGTGGACCAGGCGACCATCGCGAAAGCGCACCTCGTGCTTTTGCGGGTGGACGTTGACATCAACGCGCTGCGGATCGAGCTCGAGCATCAGCGCAAAGGCCGGATGGCGGCCGCTGAAGAGCACGTCGCGATAGGCCTGACGCACGGCGTGCGCCACCAGCCGATCACGCACCAGGCGCCCGTTGACGAAAAAGAACTGCAGATCGGCCTGACTGCGCGAAAAGCCCGGCCGGGCAATCCAGCCGCTCAGCTGCAGCCCGGCATGCGCCTGTTCGAGCGCGATCGCCTGCGCCATGAAACCATCGCCGCAGACGGCCGCCACCCGGCGGCTGCGCGCGGCCTCGTCGACGGCCGGGCCCAGGCTGCGCACCACCCGGCCGTTGTGCGCAAGGTCCAGCGCCACGTCCATGCGCGCCAGCGCCAGGCGCTTGAGCAAATCGTCGATATGACCGAATTCGGTGCGTTCGGTGCGCATGAACTTACGCCGCGCGGGCGTGTTGTAGAACAGATCGCGAACCTCGACCACCGTGCCCTCGGGCATGCCCGCCGGCCGCAGCTCCGAAAGCGTCCCGCCCTCGGCCTCGACCTCGTAGCCGCTGTCAGCGCCCATGACCCTGGAGGCCAGCCGCAGGCGTGAGACCGACGCAATGGAAGGCAGCGCTTCACCGCGGAACCCCAGCGTGCCCACGCCCTCGAGATCCTCGAGCGACTCGATCTTGCTGGTCGCGTGGGCGCTCAGCGCCAGCGCCAGGTCCTGGCGGGGAATGCCGCGGCCATCGTCGCTGACGCGAATGCGGCGGGCACCACCGCGTTCGATCTCGACGCGGATACGCCGGGCGCCGGCATCGAGGCTGTTCTCAACCAGCTCCTTGACGATGGACGCAGGCCGCTCGATGACCTCACCGGCGGCGATCTGGTTGACAAGATGGACAGGCAGCTTACGAACCGGCATGGCGCTCAGTTTACCGATTGTGGCCGCCAGGATGGCGCGCCTTCACTCGGAAAAGGCAAAACAATGGCAGAATTCGAACCCGCCTGCCCGTCTCGAGGGCCGAGGCAAGTTTTTCGCGCAGTTCCGCGTGTTACGTGGCTCCAGTTTCTCTTGGGGGTTTCCCGAAAGTTTTCTCGGAGACTTCTCTGAAAATGGAATCAGGAGCCGGCCGGGATCACCAGCACTGCTCCCGGATGGATCACATCGCCGTTGATGTTGTTGGCCTGCCGAATGCGCGAGATACTGGTGCGGTATTTCTGCGCAATCACACCGAGCGTATCGCCACGCTCGACAATGTGGCGACTGCCCTCGCGGTTGGCGGCAATCCAGGTGCCCTGCGGCGCGGTCTCGAAAAAGTGCTGGCGAACGCCGTTGACAATCGCCCCGGCCAGCTTGCGCTGCTGGGCGCCGTTTTTCAGGTTGGCCTCGTCGTGCGGATTGGAAATGAAGCCGACCTCTACCAGAACACTGGGCACGTCCGGGGAGCGCAGCACAACGAAATTGGCGCTCTCCACCTGCTTGCGATGCTGCTTGCCCACCCGCGCCAGCTCACCCAGAATCACCTCGGCTGCTTCCGTGCTGTATTCGATCGCCACGTTCTGCGACAGGTCGAGAAGCACCGAAGACAGCATGTCGTCGCCGCGATCGAGCTTGACGCCGCCGATCAGGTCAGCACGGTTCTCGCTTCTGGCCAGCAGGCGGGCGGCCTCGCTGGACGCGCCGCTGCGCGAAAGCACGTAAACCGAGCTGCCGCGCACGCGGCGATCGCGAAAGGCATCGGCATGAATTGACAAGAACAGGTCGGCGCTGGCCTTGCGCGCGCGTGCAAAGCGCTCCTTGAGGGGAACGTAATAGTCGCCGGTGCGAATCAGCACAGCCTGCATGCCCGGCTCGTCGTCGATCTGCTCCTTGAGCTCGCGCGCCAGTGCCAGGGTGACGTCTTTTTCATACGTGCCCGACGGGCCGATGGCGCCCGGGTCTTCACCGCCGTGGCCGGCGTCGATGGCAACGATCATGTCGCGCTCACCGTCCAGGGCGGTCTGAGTGGCTTCACGAACCCGCTCGGCGGCGGACTGGGCATTTTCCGGATACAGATCAACGACCAGGCGGTGCCCGTACTCGCTGGCCGGTGCCAGCAGAAAGCTCTGCGGCCTGATCTTGTCATCGAGATCGAGCACGACGCGCAGATCACGCTCGTTACGCACGCCGTAGCGCACCCGCCGGATGACGCCGCTGTGCTCCTCGTCGAGTTCCAGGGCATCCTCGAGAGCGACATTTTCAATGTCGATGACCACACGCGAGGGGTTGTCGAGCGTGAACAGGCGATAGTCAACGCGCTGGTCCAGATCGAGGACAGCGCGGGTATTGTCAGGCCCCGCCCAGACACGCAGATTGCGCACCTCGCCGGCCGCCGCAGCGAGCGAGCTGGTCAGCAGCACCATCGCGATCAGAACTGTCAGCTTGCGCATCGGTTTTGCCGTTGGCCCATAAAGTCAAGGCAATCATGCACTGAAAGAAATTTTTTTTCAAGCTAAATCCGGCGCTTGTAGAGCCTTCCAAGAACCTACTTTGACGCCGGGTCAGCAAATCACCTCAAGCCGGATATCGAGCAGGCGCGCCAGTTCACGGCGATGCGGGGGCGTGAGGATATCGGCCAGCGAGTACTGATCGAGCACGCCGAGGAAGGCCGCCTGCGCCTGCTCGAGCATGCCGGCCAAGGAGCAGGCCGGAGCAATCACGCAACGATTGTCGGCGCGCATGCACTCGACCAGCTCGAAGTCGGACTCCATGGCGCGCACGATGCGACCGATATTGAGGCTGTCGGGGCGGCCGGCCAGGCTCAGGCCGCCACCCACTCCGCGCACCGAGTGAACAAAGCCCTCGGCGGCCAGGTGCTGAACCACTTTCATCAGGTGGTTGCGCGAAATGTCGTAGGCTTCGGAAATCTCGCGGATCGTGCAGCGGTGCTCGGCACCATCGGTCGCGTGCAGACCCAGATAAATCAGCACCCGCAGCGCATAGTCAGTGTATTGGGTCAGTCTCATCCGGTGATTCTACCCCGCGGGCCCACGGCTTTTGTATAGTGAACTCCACGGCGCGCGCACGCATGAGGACAGCATGTCGCACGATCCAGCCAAACACCGACCGGCCCGCTTTGTCACCCACGAAGTCTTCAACCAGCCCGAACCGCTGGGCGAATACGACCCCTTCGCGCGCCATCCGGCGTTGCGCGAGGCGCTGGCGCGTGAAGGCGGCAGCGCCTTTGAACACCGGGTGCAGGAGTTCGGAAAGCTGGCTGCCACCCGAATCGGCCCGCTGGGGTTCGACGCCAACGAATTCACCCCGCGGCTGCGCACCCACGACCGCTTCGGCCACCGTATCGATCAGGTCGATTACCACCCCGCCTACCACGACATCATGGCGCTTGGGCTCAGGCATGGCCTGGCGAGCCTGACCTGGACAGGCCAGCCGGGGGCCCGTATCGCGCGCTCGGCCATGATGTTTCTGCACAACCAGTTCGAGGCCGGCACGATGTGCCCCATCACCATGACGCACGCCGTCATACCGGCGCTGCGAACCCAGCCGGAAATGGCAGCCGAATGGGAGCCGCGCGTGCTTGCCGCCGACTATGACCCGCGCTTTCTGCCCGCAGCCCGAAAACGTGGCGTGACCCTGGGCATGGCCATGACCGAAAAACAGGGCGGCTCGGACGTGCGCGCCAACACCACGCGCGCCCGGGCGCTGGGCACGCCGGGGCCGGGGCAAGAGTACGAGCTGATCGGCCACAAATGGTTCTGCTCGGCGCCGATGTCGGACGCCTTCCTCACCCTCGCCCATTGCGATGACGGGCTGAGCTGTTTTCTGGTGCCGCGCTTTGCCGCCGACGGCAGCATCAATCCCTTTCACATCATGCGTCTGAAAGACAAGCCCGGCAACCGCTCGAACGCCTCCGCCGAGATCGAATACCCCGGCACCCGGGCGCGCATGGTCGGCGAACCCGGTCGCGGCGTTCCCACCATCATTCGCATGGTGGCCGAAACCCGGCTCGACTGCGTGATCGGCTCGGCTGCGCTGATCCACAAGGCCGTGGTCGAGGCCATCGAGCACGCGCGCGGCCGCCAGGTCTTCGGCAAGCAGCTCATCGATCAGCCGCTGATGAGCAACGTACTGGCCGACCTGTCGCTGGAGTCGGAAGCCGCGCTGAGCCTGGCGATGTTCCTGGCCGGGCAGTTCGAACGCGCCTCCAGGGGTGACGAACAAGCCGAAAAACTGGCGCGCATCGCCACCCCGGTGGCCAAGTACTGGGTGTGCAAGCGCGCCGTTGGCGCCATCAATGAAGCCCAGGAGTGCCTGGGTGGCGCGGGTTATGTGGAAGAAAGCATCCTGCCGCGGCTCTACCGCGAAGCGCCGGTCAACGCCATCTGGGAAGGCTCCGGCAACGTTCAGTGCCTGGACGTGCTGCGCGCCACGCAGCGAGACCCGGGCTCGATGGAGGCCCTGCTGCGCCATCTCGAGCGCCGACGCGGCGCCCATGCCGGCATTGCGTGGCGAATTGACGATGCAAAGCAGCTGCTGAGCCGCCCCGAAGAGGCGCCACAACAGGCGCGGAGGCTTACCGAAGATCTGGCGTTGGCACTGCAGGCGGCCACCCTGATCGATGCCGAAAGCCCGCTGGCCGAAGCATTTTGTCAAGCGCGCCTGGCGCAACAAGACACCGGCATGTACGGCGGCCTGCCTGCAGACATCGATTCGGCGGCCATCGTCGAGCGCACATTTCCGCTATGACTGCCGGCAGACACGACCGGTTGAAAGCGGCGAACCCCTGCTCCATGTTAATTTGTTCACTGATTTAAGCAAGCAGGTTCAACATGCAAATCGCCAACAATACCGTTGTCAGCATTGACTACACCCTGACCGGAGACGATGGCCAGGTCATCGACAGCTCCGAAGAGCGCGAGCCGCTGCAATATCTGCACGGCCACCAGAACATCATCCCCGGCCTGGAAAAGGCGATCGAGGGCAAGAGCGAAGGTGAGGAACTGGAAGTGGCAGTCCAGCCCGAAGAAGGCTACGGCCCGTACCGCGACGAGCTGGTTCAGGACGTTCCCAAAGAGGCCTTTGACGGCGTTGACACCGTCGAGCCAGGCATGACCTTCCGCGCCGAATCCAATGCTGGCCCGATGACGGTCACCGTCAAGGAAGTGGGCGATGAAACGGTTACGGTCGACGGCAACCACATGCTCGCCGGCCAGGTGCTCAACTTCAAGGTGGCCATCAAGGGCGTGCGCGAGGCCACCGAAGAAGAGGTCTCCCAGGGTACCGTCGCGGCCTGATCGCCACCGACTCGATACAAAACCAGATATGGGCCTCCCTCGCGAGGCCCTTTTTCATGGCCGCCAGGGTGAGCGGGCATCCACGGGATCACCAGGCGTCAACGGCGACGTGAATGGCTCACCCGCGGTACCAGCAGCGCCGGTATGACCAGGACCCAGGCCATCACGACCACGCCCATCATGCGCTGGCTGATCCCGGCCTCGAAAGCCAGGCCGAGCACGATCGGCCCGATCGCGGTCGAGACCACCATCAACGCCGCATAGACGCCGCGAATCATCCCCAGGCGCGCGGAACCGAACAGCTCGACCCAGACGGCCCCACAGACCACGCCGTTGACCCCGGCCGTCAGACCGAGACCGGCAAACATGATCCACATCGCCGTGGCCGGCGGCAGAATTCCCAGCGCCAGCACCCCGATGCCCAGGGGCAGAAGATAGAAACGCAGCAGCGCCCGCGCGCTGAAGCGATCGACCAGACGTCCGCCGGCGAAAGCCGCCAGGCCCTGCATGGCGGCAAACAGCACGAAACCCGACGCGACCGAGCTCAGCGACCAGCCAAGCCGTTCCGCCAGGGTTCCCTGGTGCAGGAACAGCGCCGTGACCACCAGCGGCGAGACCAGAGCGACGCTGAGCACCCGCAGGAATCGGCCGTTGACCAGCAGGCTCCGGCGCGACTGCACCGAATGGTCGATGGCGTCGGTGGCGGCGCTCTCGGCGGCCCCTTCGCCGATCAGCGGGCGCGCCAGCCCTGCCAGTGCCGGCAGCGCCAGCAGGGCAATTCCGGCCGCCGCAACGCCCCAGATCTCGCGCCAGCCGAGCCAGCCCATGGCTGCGGCCACGCCCGGCGGCAGCAGCGCCTCGCCCAGAATGAACCCGTAGGTAGCCATGGCCACGGCGCGCCCGCGCCGCGCGACTGCATAGCGACCGGCCGCAACGACGGCCAGGTGCCCGGCCAGGCCCTGCCCGGTCAGACGCAGCAGGAACAGGCCGATGAACAGGCCGGCCACGCCCGGGGTCAACCCGACCAGGGCAGCGCCCGCGGCCAGGCCGGCCATGGTCAGAGCGATCGCATGGCGCATTGCCAGCCGATCGGCAATGGTGCCCAGCCAGAACATGCTCAAGCCGCTGATCAACGTCGCGGTACCGTAGAGCGTTCCCAGAAGCGACTCGCTCAAGCCGAACTCGGCGCGGAAGTCTGCGCCGAACAAGCCGATATAGAAGGTCTGGCCGAAAGAAGAACACAGGGCCGCCAGAAGGGCGAAGCGACCGGCTGGCGGCATGCCGCGGTGGCGCTTATCAGACATGCGAGAGCCTTTCAGCCCGGCTTCGCGATGGCGCGAGGGCATTCACTCGCCGCGGTTGAACCTGCGCAGCTGACGCCGCTCGCGCTTGTCGGGCCGGCGCGCGGGCGAGATACCCGCGGCAGCATTCAATCGGCGCTCCTCGGCCAGGCGCTCACGCGCCTGCCGGCTGGCGTCGGTTTCGCTGTACATGGCCCGGGCCAACGGCGCGGACACGCGCTTTTCGCCCAGCTGTTCCACCACGACCTCGAAGCGCACCTCGCCCTTGGTCACGCGCAGACGATCGCCGTGGCGCACCAGGCGCGAAGCCTTCGGCGAGGCACCGTTGATCTCGACCTTGCCGCCCTTGATCGCCTGCTGAGCAACGCCACGCGTCTTGAAAAAACGCGACGCCCACAGCCATTTATCGAGCCGAACGGCCTCACTCATCGGACAACAGCCGCGCTCCGCCTTTTGCGGGCTTTGATGACACCACCAGGGCCACGAAGATCAGGAACTCATCCGACGACAATACAACGCAAACCTACGACTTCGAGCCACCGTCAGCGCCACTGAGGGCACTGACCAACAGGGCGTTGACCCGACTGACATAAGCAGCCGGGTCGGCCAGCTCACCGCCTTCAGCCAGCAGGGCCTGGTCGAACAACAACTGCGAGAGCTCGCTGAAGCGCGCCTCGCCGCTTTCGGCGGCCATGGCTTGCAACAGCGGATGATCGGCGTTGATTTCCAGATCAGGCTTGCTCTCGGGCACTTCCTGGCCGGCCTGACGCAGCATTTTCTGCATCTGCAGACTCATCGCGTCATCGTCACCCACGATGCAGCCCGGAGAATCCGTCAGACGGCTGCCGGCGCGCACGTTGCCGACCTGCTCGCCGAGCGCCTTCTTGATGCGCCCGGCCAGCGCCTGCGCCGACTCGTCGGGCTCGGCCTGATCGTCGCCCAGATCAAGCTGCCCGCTGGCCGCGGACTTGAGCTGCCTGCCCTTGTACTCGTGCAGGTGCGCCACCAGCCACTCGTCGATGCGATCGGTCAGCAGCAGAACCTCGATTCCGCGCTTGCGGAAGGCTTCCAGATGCGGCGAGCTTCTCGCCACCTTCAGGCTGTCGGCGGTCAGAAACCAGATCGTGCCCTGACTGCCATCACCACCGCTGTCGTCATCGCCGCTGCGGTCGCTGTCATCGTCCGCGGCCATGCGCTCGATATAGGTGTCGAGCCCCACTGATTCGTCGTCGCTCTTGCTCGAGGCAAAACGCAGCAACGAGGCGATGCGCTCGCGCTGCTCGAAATCTTCGATCACCCCCTCCTTGAGCACGCTGCCGAAGGCGTGCCAGAACTTCTCCCAGGCTTCGCCGCCTTCTTTCGCCAGCTTTTCGATCAGGTCGAGCGAGCGCTTGACGACCGTCGCCCGAATCTTCCGTATCAGCGGATCGTCCTGCAGGATCTCTCGCGAGATGTTGAGCGGCAGATCGGCCGAGTCGATCACTCCACGCATGAAACGCAGATAACGCGGCACGACCTGCTCGGCCGCGTCCATGATGAAGACTCGCTGAATGTAGAGTTTGACGCCCTCTCTTTCATCGCGATTGACCAGCATGTCGAACGGCGCCTGCGACGGCAGATACAGCAGCATGCTGTAGCGCTGGCTGCCCTCGACGTGGTGATGGGCCCAGCTCAGGGGCTTTTCCTCGTCGCCGGTCAGGCTGGTATAGAACTCCTGATAGTCTTCATCCGAAAGCTCTGCCCGGCTGCGCGCCCACAACGCCTTGGAGTCGTTGACGGTGGCGGGCACCTGTTCGTCCTCCCCGGCGGCGCTCAGCCGGATCGGAAAGGCGATGTGGTTGGAATAATGACGGATGATGCGCTTGAGCTGCCACTCGGACAGCAGGTCCTTGTGCTCATCGCGCAGGGTCAGGGTGATCGTGGTGCCCTGTGCGTCTCGCTCGATCGACTCGAGCTGGTATTCGCCGTCGCCCGTCGAGGTCCAGCGCACGCCATGGTCGGCCGGTTCGTCGGCGCGCCGGCTCTCGACGGTGACCTCCGAGGCGACGATGAAAGCCGAGTAGAAGCCGACGCCGAACTGACCGATCAGCGCCGCATCCTGCTGCTTGTCGCCCGAAAGCGACTCCAGGAACTGTTTGGTTCCGGAGCGGGCAATGGTGCCGAGGTTGGCGATGACTTCCTCGCGGTTCATGCCGATGCCGCGGTCGGCAACCGTCAGCGTGCCCGCAGCCTCATCGAAGCGCACATCGATGGCCAGATCCTGATCCAGGCCCTTGAGGGCTTCGCTGGTCAGCGCCTCGAAGCGCAGCTTGTCGCTGGCATCGGAAGCGTTGGAAATCAGCTCCCGGAGAAAGATCTCGCGGTTGGAATACAGCGCGTTGATCATCAGCTTGAGCAGCTGATGCACCTCGGTGTCGAAACGACGGGTTTCAGGGGCGTTTACTTCAGTCATGACCTTTTCGGGACAGTTGTTCAACTGCCTTTCGAAGTGGGCACGAACACGACCGGTTTCAAGTCCGCCAGATTGCTGCCGAGGCCTCCTTGGCGGCAATCGTCACGGCGCATCCAGGCCCAGCACGTCCTTGCCCTGCCTGAAGACCACGTCCACGGGAATGCCCGCCTCATCAATGCGATCCAGATCGGACTGCAGTTCGGCGCCAATCACGCCCAGCTCATCGAGCATGTCGCCGGCCTTGGCGTAATTGCCGTCACCCTGCATGACCAGAATCTCTCGCGAGAGGGCGTCGATGGCCTCGCTGAAGCGCTCGGCCACCACGCGATAATGGCCGCTGTCGTCGCGCTCGAAAGCGCCGAAATCAGCAAAGTAGTTGAACCGCATCATGTTGGCGCGACCATGGGCGCTGGAGGCACCGAAACGAACCGAGCGGAAGATCGAAGCCAGAAAAGTGACGTAATAATCCATGATTTCACCGTCAATTTCCCCGGCCTCGTGGAGCTCGCGCACCATGTAGAGCCCGAGGACATCGGCTTTGCCCTCCTCGTGCGGACTGGCGTGCTCCCGGAGCGCCGAACGCACGGCACCTTCGCCCTCGACCAGGTTCTTGATGCCGAGACCGTGGGCTACCTCGTGGAACATGGTGTTGCCGAAAAACGCGTCGAAGGTGACATGCTGGCGCTGCTCAGCGGCAATGACCACCTCGGCAATCGGCCGCAGGATGCGGTCATACTTGGCACGCATGGCGTTCTTCAGCTGCAGGCGGCGCGTGCCCCGGGCCAGCTGCACCTCCTCGTCGTTGGGCAGGTTGACGGCGATGGTCTTGGAGCCGGCGTTCGAGTCACCAGCGTAGTAGACCACGTCGTAGGCATTGAGCTCGGCCTCACTGCCGGGCTGCTCGGCCTTGTAAGCGGCGGGCACGGGCAGCTGGCGCTGCAGCTCGGGCAGAAACCCGGCGAAGCGGGCCAGGCGCTCACTCCACGCCAGGTCCTTGATCAGCACATACGCCTCGAAGGCGGCCTTGTAGCCATAGCGCTGATCCTCGTAGGTTTCGATCGGGCCGTAGATCAAATCGATCCGGTTGTCGGCAACCTCCATCCAGGCCAGGTCGGAGGGCCGGTAGCGATTGGTGCGCAGGGCATCGGCGCGCAGCTCCAGGTAACGCTTGAAGCTGTCGTTTTCGGCCAGCTCTGCGGCCCGTTCGAGCAGTGTCGCGGCGTCATCCAGGCGCTCGGCATAGGCCTCGTTATAGGGTTTGACGACCAGCGCGCCGGCATCGTCGCGCCGGATCAGGCTGTAGAGATCATCCTTGCGGCGATCATTGAGCGCGTCGAACTCGGTGTCGGTCATGTCGGTCGGGTAGAAGTTGGCTCCCGGGGGCTTGGGCCCGTAACCCGGAATGAACGGCCGGTTACCGGCCAGACGGTCCCAGGGACCGTAGTTGATACGAGCAAACTCCCGCGCGGCCCTGCCTTCGACCTGCTCGAACAGGGCGTTGCGGTTGCCGAAGGCCTGGCGCCAGAAAAGCTCGTCCATGATCCGGCTGGCATCGATCAGCACCGCCACCATTGCCCGCTGATCAGCGCTGAGGTGACTCAGGTCGGCCGTGAGGGTGAATTCGGAATAGATTTCCGGCCGCGGTTCGGCGACGGCCCCGGGGGGTCCCGATGCTTCGGACTTTTCGGATATTCCGGATTTCTCGGGGGCGGTAACACCCGAGGGGGCCTGAGCGGCCCGCTCGTCACCGGTGCCGTCTGACGGGCCGGCGCCGGGTTCCTCGGCGCCACCGCAGGCAATCAGAAAAAGGCACGACAGCAGCACCAAAATCAGCTTGTTCATGACCCGGACTCCCTTGACACGATGTTGGCAGACAGCTCGAATTGTAACGGTCGGGCCAGTCGCGCGTTTGCAACCGTCGCCCGGGACTCGCATAATTGGCGCCCCGAACTCCGGCCGGTCCCGCCCGCAGATCCACGCGGGCCACCAACAACAACACGATTTCAATCCTGCAAATGCGGCAACGCTACCACGTCACCATTACCGACTATCGCGGCTCGCGCCACTTCACTTTCGACCAGCTGGTACGGCGGGTGATTGCCGGCGCCGCCGTCAGCCTGGCGGTGGTCATGGTCGCCGGCGCCGCCGGCCTTGTGTTGCTGTCGAGCCGAGTCGGCGCGCTCAACAGCGAGGTCTCCGAGCTGGCTGCCGAAAAAGCGGCCGTTCGCGCCGACAAGCAGCAGCTGGCCAGGCAGCGACGCAGCCTCGAACACGAAGTCCATCAGCGCCGCAGCGAACTGGCGGCCCTGGGCAGCGAAGTGCAACGTATCGAAACCCTGATCGGCCTCGAGCCCGCCGCTGAACGCCCGCTGGCGCAGCGCCTCGACAGCGCCGCGCAGACGGCCCTGGAAAAGCGCCTGATGCTGCGCTCGATACCCAGCGGCTACCCGGTGACATCGGAACTTGTAACCAGCAATTACGGCATGCGCCACCATCCCATCCGCGGCAGCAAAGCCCTGCATGGCGGCGTCGATCTGCGCGCCAGACGCGGTACGCCGGTGTATGCCACCGCCGACGGTGTGGTCGAATGGGCCGCCATGCACCCCGACTCCGGCCTGGGCAAGATGGTCAAACTCATTCACAACTACGGCTTTTCGACCATCTATGGCCATCTTGACGCCATCGAGATCGATTCGGGAAGCTACGTCAAGCGCGGGGACCTGCTGGGTTATTCGGGCAATACCGGGCAATCGGCCGCACCACATCTGCATTACGAGGTGCGTTATCTGCAGCGCCGCCTCGACCCCTCGCCCTTCCTGCGCTGGTCGCTGGAGGAGTACGACATACTGTTCAGCGAAGAGGATCGCGTTCAATGGGAATCATTAAGCGAGGTCGTGCGAACGGCAGCAGCCAACACGCCGAATCGACCCTCATTGCCGCCGGTTCAAAATTTGTCGGCGACCTTGCCCTGAGCGACAACCTTCACGTTGACGGTCGAATCGAGGGCACGATTTGTTCCGAGGCGGAAGTCGCCATCGGGCAAACGGGCAGCATCGAGGGAGAACTGCAGGCGCGACACGTCGTGATCTGCGGCGGCTTCGAGGGCAACATCAGCGCCAAACGCCTTGAAATCGTGGCCGGCGGCCGGGTCACTGGCGACCTCACCGTCGCCGAACTGGTCATCGAGCCCGGCGCCCGCTTCAACGGCAACAGCCGCATCATCCGCGAAGACGACCTCCACGGGGGCGAGGCGCCCGGCCAGCCTGCAGACAGGGACGATCAACCGCCGGCGGCTGCCGGCAAGCGCAGCGACAAGGAAAGAGACGGCAAGGTCAGGGCCGGCACGGGCTGACAGCCGATACGCATCGCCTGCCGCCTTTGAACGCACAGCAAAAGGGCCGACACAATGGTCGGCCCTTTGGTTGCTCGAGGTTCTGGCCGGATTCAGGCGCTGGCGCGGTTGCGCGCGGCCCCCGAGAGCTTTTCCTTGATTCTGGCGGCCTTGCCTTCCAGCTCACGCAGATAGAACAGCTTGGCGCGACGCACCTTGCCCTTGCGCTTGACCTGAATCGACTCGATCAGCGGGCTGTAGGTCTGGAACACCCGCTCGACACCAGTGCCGTAGGACACCTTGCGAACGGTAAAGGCCGAGTTGACGCCGCGGTTGCGCTTGGCAATGCACACGCCCTCGAAAGCCTGCAGGCGCTGCCGCTCGCCCTCACGAACCCACAGATTCACCACCAGCGTGTCGCCAGCGGCAAAAGGCGGCAGTTCGCGTTCAGTCTGTTCTTTGTTGATTTCGTCGATGATATTGCTCATGACTGCTGATTCCCGATTGGCGCGTTGACTAAGAGCGCATTTCTTTTGCCCCGCACCGGGGCAGACAAGCCGAGTATTCTAACCGGTTTTTCAGCGCTTGTCTCGCTCGAGCGCGGAAAATTCTTCCAACACCGCCCGATCGGTGTCGTCGAGCTCGGCCGCCTCCAGCAGATCCGGCCGCCGCTGCCGGGTGCGTTCGATGGCTCGCGCCCGTCGCCAGCGCTCGATCCGGGCGTGATCGCCGCTGAGCAGCACCGACGGCACGTCCAGTCCGCGCCAGGACTCCGGGCGGGTGTAGTGCGGACAATCGAGCAGCCCATCTGAAAACGAGTCCTGCTCGGCCGACAGTTCATGGCCCAGCACGCCCGGCAGCAAACGCACGACGGCATCGATCATGACGGCCGCTGCCGGCTCGCCGCCGGAGAGAACAAAATCGCCGACCGACCATTCCTCATCGACCAGCCTCTGCATCACCCGCTCGTCGATTCCCTCATAGCGGCCACACACCAGAATCAGGCGCTCGCGGCCGGCCAGCTCGCGCGCCGCCTGCTGGTCGAGGCGCCGCCCCTGCGGCGTGAGACAGCCGACGCGCGCAGGCGCCCCCTCAGCCTGCGCCGCCTCGATGGCCTGCGCCAGCGGCTCGGGGCGCATCACCATGCCGGGACCACCGCCATAGGGACGATCGTCGACGCTCTTGTGCACGCCGAGGGCATAGTCGCGCGGGTTCCAGCAGTGCAGGTCGATGCGGCCGTCGGCCAGCGCCCGCCCGGTCAGGCCAAGCTGGCGCAGGCTGTGGATCCAGTCAGGGAAAAGCGTGATGACGTCGACGCGCGAAAGCATGGCATCAAACCGGCTCGGCCCACTCCAGCGGCCAGTCGACCGTGATCCGGCCGGCGGTCAGGTCCACCGAGCGCACGAACTGGTCGACCACGAAGGGAATCAGGACGGTGTCGCCCTGACTGCTGATCTCGAGCACGTCGTGTGCGCCGGTTTCCCGCATCGCTGCCACCCGGCCATAGCGGTGCCCCTGAAGGTTGACCACTTCAAGGCCAATCAGGTCATGCCAGTAATATTCGCCGGGCGCCGGCTCGGGCAGCGCAGTGCGCGCCACCCGAATGACCTGTCGCCCAAGCGCTGCTGCCTGTTGCGGGGTATCGATGCCGTGCAGCTTGACCACCAGGCGGGGGCCCGACTGCTGCCAGCGATCAATCCGGAGGGAGTCGCCGTGCTCGCCGCAGCGCCACGGCTGATAGTCGAAAATGGCGGTTGGCGGCCGAGTGTCGGACCATACCTTGACCCAGCCACGAACCCCCCAGGGGCCGTTGAATCGGCCGACGACGACCGATTCGTCCACCATCCGACTCAGGCCGCCGACTGGGCCCGACGCGCTTCGTTGGCCAGGTCGCGAACCCGTTCGGAGATCTGGGCGCCGTGGCCCAGCCAGTAGTCGACGCGCTCCAGATCAACGCGCAGGCGCTCGTCCTGACCGCGTGCAACCGGATTGAAGAACCCGAGGCGTTCGATATTGCGACCGTCACGCGCCTTGCGGCTGTCGGTGACGACAATGTGGTAAAAGGGCTGCTTCTTGGCACCGCCCCGGCTCATGCGAATCTTGACCATCTTCTCTCCTGGGTGTCGCCGGGCCCGCTTCCGGACCCGACGCTTGCAATTGCTGAATTCGGCAAACCCACAATTCTAGCGGATTACACCGGCTATGGGAAGAGCTGGTGTGCCGCAAAAACCCGACGCGCCCGCGGACTCGGGCTGCGCCCGAGGCCGGCTCGCTGGCGCCGGCCGGCCGCAATCAGAACGGCCGACCACCCCCGCCGGGCATGCCGCCGGGCAGGCGCTTCATCATTTTTGCCATTGCGCCCTTGCTGCCGACCTTGCGCATCATCTTCTGCATCTGCTTGTGCTGCTTGAGCACGCGATTGACATCTTGTATCTGCTGCCCCGAGCCCGCGGCGATACGGCGCTTGTGCGACCCGCGAATGGTATCGGGGTAACGCCGTTCCCTGGGCGTCATCGAATTGACGATGGCAATCATGCGCCGGGTCTGGCGATCGTCGACCTGCGACTTGACTGCTTCGGGCAGGTTGCCCATGCCCGGCAACTTGTCCATCAGCGCGCCCATGCCGCCGAGCTTGTCCATCTGCAACAACTGGTCGCGGAAGTCGTCGAGCCCGAAACGGCGGCTGCCCTTGCCGACCTTGCCGGCCAGTTTTCGGGCCTGTTTCTGATCGACCTTGCGCTCGACTTCCTCGACCAGGCTGAGCACGTCGCCCATGCCGAGGATGCGCGAAGCCAGGCGGTCCGGGTGAAAGGGCTCGAGGCCGTCGACCTTCTCGCCGGTGCCGAGAAACTTGATCGGCGCGCCGGTGATGTGGCGCACCGAGAGCGCTGCACCGCCGCGCGCATCACCATCGGTCTTGGTCAACACCACGCCACTGAGCGGCAGGGCTTCGTGGAAGGCCCTGGCAGTATTGGCGGCGTCCTGACCGGTCATGGCGTCGACCACGAACAGCACCTCGGCCGGATCGACGGCGGCGTGCAGCCGCCGAATCTCGTCCATCATCGCCTCGTCGACGGCCAGCCGGCCGGCCGTGTCCAGGATCAGCACATCGGCAAACTGCCGGCGCGCCTGGCCGATCGCATCTTCGGCAATGCGCACCGGATCTGCGTTCTCGTCCGCACGGAAGAACCCCGCCTCCACCTGCCCGGCCAGGGTTTCGAGCTGGTCGATGGCGGCCGGGCGATAGACATCGCAGCTGGCCAGCATGACCTTTTTCTTCTCGCGCTCCTGGATGAGCTTTGCCAGCTTGCCGGCGGTGGTGGTCTTGCCCGCGCCCTGCAGGCCCGCCAGCAGAATCACCACCGGCGCCTGGCGATCCAGGGCCAGCGGCGCCTGCTCGTCGCCGAGCACGTGCTTGAGCTCCTCGTGAACGACCTTGATCAGGGCCTGCCCGGGTTTCAGGCTTCGGGTGACCTCCTGCCCGACCGCACGCGCGTTGATCCGGGCGATGAAGTCCTTGACCACGGGCAGCGCCACGTCGGCCTCGAGCAGAGCAACGCGCACTTCGCGCAGAGACTCACGGATATTGTCCTCGGTCAGACGGCCGCGGCTTCTCAGCCGCTCCAGAGAACCGGATAGTCTTTTACTGAGCTGATCAAACATCAGAATGCTTATTACGAGTGGTCATGGACACATTATACTGGGGTGGAGTCCATTTCAGTCGAACATCCTTGGACAACAACGCCCTGATCCACCTGCTGCCGATTGTGTTCTACCTGGCCGGCGCCGCTGACCTGGTGCTGACCGAGGCATTCGATCGCCGCCGCCTGCGGCATCTGGGGATGATTCTGTCCGCACTCGGGGTGCTGCTGCATATCCTGTCGCTGGCATACGCCATCGACAGCCCGGCCGGCCGCGACGCCAACTTCGTCAACATGCTCTCGCTGGCCGCAGCGCTGATCATGGCCAGCCTGGTGGCAGCCGCGGCGGCCCGTCCACGGGCGATCGAAGCCTGTATCATTGCCGCCCCGGGCGCCGCGCTGTGCGTAGCGCTGCAGTGGCTGGTGCCGATGGATCCGCTGATACTCGGCCGGATCACGGCAGCTGCCCGACTGCATATCGTCAGCTCCCTGCTGGCCTACAGCCTGCTCAGCATCGCCGCCATCAATGCGTTGATGCTCGCCGCGCAGGATTACGGCCTGCGCCACCCCAGGCTGGTTCGCCGGCTCGAGTTTCTGCCGCCGCTGACGGTGATCGAGACCATCATGTTCCGCCTGATTCTGGCCGGCTGGCTGCTGCTCACGCTGAGCCTGGCTTCGGGACTGGTCTTCGTCGACCACCTTTTTGCCCAGCACCTGGCACACAAGACCGGGCTGTCCATCCTGTCGTGGCTGCTGTTCGGTCTGCTCCTGCTGGGGAGGTGGCGTCTGGGCTGGCGCGGTCGCCGGGCGGTGCGCTGGACCCTGACGGCCATGGCCATTCTCGCGCTGGGCTATTTTGGCAGCAAGCTGGTGCTGGAAGTCGTGCTCGATCGCAGCTGGCAGATAACGACCGGCTCCTGACGCGGCAGCGGTGACGCGCGCACCCGCTGCGGCTCATCCCTCCGTTATCGCCACCAGCTGGGCAACGAGCCGCGGCCAGTCGATCAGCCGCCGATGCCCGACCACATCCAGATGCGGCAGGCCGCGCCCCTCGACAATGTAGAAGCCGCCCGACTCGTGCGGGGCGACGCCGTCGATGTGGCAGATATTGCGATCCAGGCGGCAGGCCAGGCCGGCGCGGCGGTAGGGAAACTCCTCGAACATTCTCAACAGCGTCGCGCCCAGAGCGGCCGCGCCGCCGCCCAGCCGCGAGAGGTTTTCGACCGCGCGCTGGCTGATGCGTCGGCCGGGCACGTCCTCGTGAGTATAGAGTCGGGCGTCCATCGCTACCGGGCGCCAGTCGAGCAGCCGAAGGTCACGCATCCAGCCCGACACCCTGCCCCCCATGTGACCAAAGTTGAACGCACCGGTCACCTCGGCGAGGTCAAGCCGCTCGATGTCAACCTGGGCGGCCAGGGCCGGCAAGGACCCGAAAGGCCGCTCGATGACCAGTTCTTCCAGCCGAATGGCGCCGGAAAACGCCTGCACGTCGATGCCGCCGGAAAACGTAATGCGTTCGCCCTCCAGCTCGACCCCCGGGAAAGCGCCGGACAGCTCGCCGCCGAACTCGGGAAGGCCCAGCATGCGCGTCAGAGGCGTCAGGTCAAGCGGTTCGATGCGTGCATCCAGCGATAGCGAGGGCAGCTCACGATCCGCTGAGGTCATTTCAAGCCGGTCGAACACCAGCGCCCCGTCGAGCAGAGGCAGGCGCAGCGGTCGGGCCAGACGCCAGTCTTGTGGCTGGCCCACAAGCTGCAGGCTCGATGCGCCGAAAGCCAGCCGGTAGAGCCCCAGCCCCTGCCAGGACAATTCGGCTTCGAACTGCCCGGGGAGCCGCCGCAGATGCCCGTCGAGGGACCTCAGGGCGAAGCGTTCCGAGGGATCTTCCACGCTCACGCCGTCGAACGATAGCGCCAGCGAATTCAGGCCACCCTCCTGCCAGCGGGCGGAGCCGGTGATCTCACCCACCGTTTCCAGTCCGCCCAGCCCGCGCGCTGAAGCCAGTCCCTCGGCCCAGCGCTGCCAGGCGCCGGGCAGCTGCAGTTCGACGCGCTCGATATCGGCCTGCTGCAGGCGCCAGCCATCGGGCTGGCGAATCAACACGAGCGAAGCATCGGCCTCGAGCAGCTCGCCGTCGCGAAACGTCAGGGTATCCAGCGTCAGCGCACTGTCCGTGAGGCCGGAGCCCGCCAGCTGCAGTTCAAGCGGCTGCTCGGGCGGTGGCAGATAGACCGGCCCGATCAACAGCTCGCCGGCGTGCTGCGCAATGCGGCCGGAAAACCGCAGCGCCGAGTCGGCCCCGAACCCAGCGACGGCAGCGCGCAGCGACAGGCCCAGATCGGCCCCGGCCACGCGTCCGTCCTGACGATCAAAGCCTACGCCGGCCAGCTTCAGATCGAGCTCCAGGCGGCCCTGCTCGAAATGCAACTCCCCGTTGGCCCTGCCCTCCAGCACGCTCAAGCCCAGCGGCTCGATGAACTGCGCGGGCACGGCGGCAAGATCGAAACCATTCGCCTGCAACGCCAGCCGCAGCTCCGGCTGGTCAGACGACGGCCACTCGAGCTGTGCGAACAGGCCACCTCCGGCAAGCTCGAAGCCCAGGCCATGTCCGTTCGGCGGCGGTCGCAGGCGCCCGCTGAGCACCGGGCGGTCATCGGCTCCGCGCCATTCGAACTCGCCCCGGGCACAGCGTGGATAGCCCGCGCTCAGCCGGCCCTCGCTGCAGTCCACGCGCAGCGTGCCACGAACCCCGGCGGCATCGACGCCGGCGACCCGCAGCGACCACGCCCCGGCCGCAGCCCCGGCCTTTCCGGGCTGGAGCTCCAGATCAAGCGATTGCCATTGCAAAGCGCCGGCCCGACCCGGCCCCGACTCGACCGTCAACCGGCTGTCAGCCGGATCCTCAGCGCCGATGGCGACCGCTCCGAGCAGCAGGCCGGCCAGTGCCAGAACGGTTTTGCCCGCCGCGGCCCTCGGGTAAGATGCAAGCCATGAGCGCAAAAACATCACGCTACGCGGTCGAGCGGCTCAGCGTGCTGGTCGTCGATGACCACCGCATCAACCGGGAGTTTCTCGGCACCGGCCTGAGCCGGGTAGCAGCCCGGGTTTGCCTGGCCGGAGACGGCGAGGGTGCCATCGAACTGTGCGAACGTGAGGATTTCGACGTCATTCTCATGGATCTGCACATGCCCCGCATGGACGGACTGGCCACGGCCAACAGGATACGCGATCTCGAGTCGCGCTCGGCCCGCGCCCGAATGGTGGCGCTCACCGCTGATGCACGCCCCGAGGAGCGCATCCGGCTGCTCGAGGCCGGTTTCGATGATTACCTGAACAAACCGATCAGCATTGCCGATCTGCTGGCTGCCCTGGACGCGCTGTTCAACCCGGAAGCGCCGCGCCAGACACAGGCAAGGCCCGCCGCCCCGACCCAGCTGATCGACCGCAGCCGCGCCCTGGCAGCAGCCAATGGCGATGCCGAACTGGCCGCGCGACTGCAGGACATGCTCTCGAGCGAACTCGACGAGAAACTGCCGGAGCTTGATCGGCTGATGGCCGATCGACGCTACACCGAAGTCGCTGACCTGCTCCACCAGTGGGTTGGCGCCAGCGGCTATGCCGGGGCCATCCGCATGACCCAGGCCTGCGAGATGCTGCGCCAGCGGCTGCGCTCCGACCGTGACAGCTCGCCGGGCACCTCCTATCTGAGCTTTCTGCGGATCGCGCACGCCACCCGGCGCTCACTGCGCCACCTCTGAGCCGGTCGGGGGGGGCTCAGGCGGCCGCGCCGCCGATCAGCGCGCGCATTTCACGCACCGCGCTTTCCAGCCCGGTAAATATCGCCCGCGAGACAATCGCATAGCCGATGTTGAATTCGGCAATGCCTTCCATCGCCGCCACCGGCCGGATGTTGTGATAATCCAGCCCGTGCCCGGCATTGACCACGAGCCCAAGGCGATTGCCCACGGCCACGGCCTCGCGCAGGCGAGCCAGCTCCGTGGCCACGTCTTGGCCCCGCGCCTCGGCGTAGACGCCGGTATGCACTTCAACCACCGGGGCCCCGACGGCCGCGGCCAGCTCGAGCTGTTCCGGTTCAGGGCCGATGAACAAACTCACGCGCACGCCGGCAGCAGTCAAGCGTTGACAGGCCGCGGCGATACGCTCGCGGCCGGCAGCCACATCCAGGCCACCTTCGGTCGTCAGTTCTTCGCGACGCTCGGGCACCAGGCAGACATCGCTCGGCCTGATCTCCTCGGCGAGGGCCAGCATTTCTTCGGTCACCGCCAGCTCCAGGTTCATGCGTGTGCCGATGGTGGCCGCAAGCAGCCGCACGTCCTCATCCTGAATATGCCGGCGATCCTCGCGCAGGTGAATCGTGATCGCATCGGCGCCGGCCTGTTCCGCCACCAGTGCCGCCTGGATGACCGAAGGATAATGACCGCGCCGTGCCTGGCGCAGGGTGGCGACGTGGTCGATGTTGACACCCAGCATGGGTCCACTCATGTTTTCTCTCCTGTATTCAAACCCCTTGCACCCGCCAGCAGCCGGCGCGAATTGAGCTGGCGACCGTCGAGTTGGTGGTCGATCAAGCGCCGCATCAGCTCGCGCATGGCGCGTGCGGTATCGCGATCGTCTGTCCAGCCGGCTTTGAGCGCAAGAATTGCTTCACCGCGAAACACATCGGCTCCCGGCCGACCAACGGCCACGAAACCGACCTCAGGCTGCAGATGATACAGCTGCCCGGCGACGACGGCCTGACCACTGGCTGCATCAAGGCCGAACTCCGGCGCCACCCCCATATCGGTGAGCAGCGTGATTTCGAACCGGCGCAGCAGCAGCGACTGTGTTTCGCTGCCGCTGGCCAGCGCCTGAAACACTCCGGCGCAGGCATCGAACGCCCGGGGGTGGGGATCATCACGCTCGAGCAGGCGCAAAAGGAGTTCATTGACATAGAGACCGCACCACAGCGCGCGACCGGTCAGTGCGCAGCGGGAGCCGGCCGTTTCCAGCTGTGTCAGCGTGCCCAGCTCGCCCCGGCGTGACCAGGAAGCGACCAGCGGGACGAAAGGCTCGGCCAGGCCGCGCCAGGGCGAGCGCGCTCCGCGCGCCCCTTTGGCCACCAGCCCGACGCGCCCGTAGTCGCGAGTGAAGAGCTCTATCAGAAGGCTGGACTCCCGCCAGGGCCGACGATGGATGACCCAGCCGGGACACTGCTCCACCCGCGCCATGTTCAGCGCCTGTAGCCCAGCTCCTCGAGCGCGGCCTCGTCGTCCATCCAGTCCGACCGGGTCTTTACGTGGAGCTCGAGATGAATCCGCTCATCGAACAATTCGGCTATGGCCAGCCGCGCGCGCGTTCCCACGCGCTTGAGCACCTCACCGCCCCGCCCGATCACCATCCCCTTGTGCCGGTTACTGGCTACCAGGATCAAGGCATCGATCTCGACACGGCCGGGCCCGCGATCAAAGCGTTCGATCATCACGGTGATGCCGTAGGGTATCTCCTGGTGCAGCTGCAGCATCAGCTGTTCGCGAATCAGCTCCGCGGCGAGAAAGCGTTCGGACTTGTCGGTAAACATGCCGGACTCAAAAACCGGTTCGCCTTCGGGCAGGTGTCGGAACACCTCGTCGAGCAGGTCGCCAAGCCCCTTGCTTTTGGCCGCCGAGATATAGACAGTCGCATCGAATTCGACCCGGGCATTCAACGCAGCGGTCTGCTCCAGCAAGCGGGAACGGTCCTTGAGCAGGTCGATCTTGTTGAAGGCCAGAATACGCGGCTGCTCGAGCTGCCCGAGCATCTCCAGCACCACATCGTCTTCCTCGGTCCAGCGCGTGGCATCGACGAGCATGATCGCCAGGTCCACCCCCAGACGAGTGTCAGCCGCAATGCGATTCAGGCGTCGATTGAGCGCGTGATCGCGGCGCCGGTGCAACCCGGGCGTGTCCATGAACACCACCTGCCCGCGTTCTTCGGTAACAATCCCGGTAATGCGGTGGCGCGTGGTTTGCGGCTTGTGCGTGACAATCGCCACCCGCTCTCCCACCAGCGCATTGAGCAGGGTCGACTTGCCGACGTTGGGGCGCCCCAGCAGGGCCACATATCCGCTGTGAGTTGCACTCATGCTGCTGTCATTCACCTGTATCGGGTCCGGCGTTGCGGCCGGAAGCGCTTGCGAACAGGGTATCAAGTTGTTCGATCATCAAGCGGGCGGCTGCCTGTTCTGCCTTGCGCCGGCCGCCGGCGCCGGCGCGCACCGGATCGACCAGCGACCCGGCCCGGCACTCCACCTCGAAATGCCGGGCGTGGTCGGCACCGGATTCGGATATCACCCGGTACTCGGGCAGTTCGTGACCACGGCCCTGCAGCAACTCCTGCAGCCGGGTCTTGGGATCTTTCAGGCTGTCGGCATCGGGCAAGTCCGCCAGACGTTCAGCGAACAACTCGACGATCACCCGCCGGGCGGCATCAAAGCCTCCGTCCAGATAAACCGCCCCGATGATGGCCTCGATCATGTCGGCGAGAATGGAAGGACGAAGAAAGCCGCCGCTTTTGAGCTCACCACCGCCGAGTCGTACATGGTCGTTCAGACTCAGCTCAAGAGCGAGCTGCGCCAGCGTCACATCACGCACCAGGCGCGAGCGCAAACGACTGAGGTCACCCTCTGAAGCGTGCGGCCGGGCGTGGAAAAGCTGCTCGGCAATGACCATGCTCAGCAGACTGTCGCCCAGAAACTCCAGCCGCTCATAATGGCCCGGACCAAAGCTGCGATGGGTCAGCGCCTGCGCCAACAAACCGGCATCGTGGAACCGGTAGTCGATTCCCGGAAGCCGCCGGCGGTGCTCAGTTCTGCAGGGGTTTGGCACTATTGAAGCGAATGATGGCGTCGATATTGCCCATGAGGTGCTTCTCGACTTCGTACTGCACGACCAGCTGCGGCTTATCGCCGCGCTCGATGGTGATGTGCTGCGGCTCGACGTAGTCGACATAGCTGATATTGAGCCGACGAACCAGATCGCGCTGAATTGCGCTCGGCGGGCGGTTGGCGGTACCGGGTTCGGACGCCACGGCCTTGACCTCGCTCATCAGGGACATGTGGTTCAGATAAACCGGCACCAGCTTGATGCCGATGTAGGTAAAGAACAGCACCAGAACAAGAATGAAGATGAAGCCGAGCAGGCTCAGTCCACGCTGGTTGTGCATTGTTTCCATTATCCCGGGTCCCTCAGAATTTCAATCCCCACAGGCTCAATCGATTCTATCACCGATTCGGCCGAAGTCGACACATCCCCGGGAGCAGTCCCAGTGCATCCAGATGCGTACGGCCTTGCCCACCAGATTCTCTTCTGGCACGAAGCCCCAGGCACGACTGTCGAGCGACTGATCACGATTATCGCCCATGACGAAATAATGTCCTGCCGGCACTTTCACCGACTCGACCCGGTGGTTGGACCGCCCCGGATAGACCACGATCGGGTGCGGCTGTTGTTCCAGATACTCCAGCCGCTTCATCGGCTCGCTGCCCGGCGGGTTGCGATTGAGCCCCACGCCTTCCCAGCGACCGGCCGGCTCCTGCTCGATCGGCTCGCCATTGATATAGAGCTGCTTGTTGCGATAGGTGACGGTATCGCCGGGCAACCCGATCACGCGTTTGATGTAGTTGACCCGCTCGTCCTCGGGAAAGCGAAAGACAATGACATCGCCACGCTCGGGCTCGCCGACGGCGACGATCTTGTTATTGATCACCGGCAGGCGCAGTCCGTAGGCATACTTGTTGACGGCAATGAAATCACCGATCCAGAGCGTCGGGATCATGGAGCCGGAAGGGATCTTGAACGGCTCGAACAGAAAGGAGCGGAACACCAGCACCAGCAACAGCACCGGAAACAGCGAACCGACCACCTCGACAGTCTTGTGGGCGCCTTCCGGCTCCTTGTCGCTGTCGTGACGGCGGCGGAAGTAGTAGCGCTCGAACAGCCAGAACACGGCGGTGAGCAGCGTCAGCACGGTCAGAATCAGGGCGAAATCCAGATGCATCGTTTCAGCTCTCCTGGTCGGTTCGCAGTACGGCCAGGAAAGCCTCCTGCGGAATCTCGATCTTGCCGACCGACTTCATCCGCCGTTTGCCGGCCTTCTGCTTCTCCAGCAGCTTGCGCTTGCGGCTGACATCGCCGCCGTAGCATTTCGCGGTCACGTTCTTGCGATAGGCCTTGACTGTCGAGCGGGCGATGACGTGGGCGCCAATCGCGGCCTGAATGGCAACGTCGAACATCTGACGCGGAATCAGCTCGCGCATGCGATCGGCCAGTTCCCGGCCGCGGCGCTCGGCATGATCCTGATGCACGATGGTCGACAGCGCATCGACCTTTTCGCCGTTGATGAGCAGATCAAGGCGCACAAAGGGACCGGCCTCATAACGCGCAAAATCATATTCGAAGGAAGCGAACCCGCGACTGACCGACTTGAGTCGGTCAAAGAAGTCCATGACCACTTCCGACATCGGCAGCGCATAGGTCAGCTGTACCTGGCCGCCGAGAAAACGCATGTCGTGCTGCGTGCCACGCTTTTCTTCGCACAAGCCGATAACGCCGCCGACATACTCCTGCGGCACCAGAATGTTGGCAAGAATGACCGGCTCGCGAATTTCGGCGATCTTGTTGGCTGCAGGCAGGCCAGCCGGATTGTCAAGATAGATGAGCTCATCGTCATTCATTGCCAGCTCGTAGATCACCGTCGGCGCAGTGGTGATCAGATCCAGCGCATACTCGCGTTCGAGGCGTTCCTGGACGATTTCCATGTGCAGCATGCCCAGAAAACCGCAGCGAAAGCCGAAACCCAGAGCCATCGAGGTTTCGGGCTCGAATTGCAGCGACGAATCGTTGAGCTGCAGCTTGTCCAGCGCCTCGCGCAAATCCGGATAGTCGGAGGCGTCGATCGGAAAGATGCCGGCGAAAACCCGCGGCTTGAGCGGCTTGAAGCCGGGCAGCGGCGTTGCCGCCGGGTTTCGCGCGCTGGTGATGGTATCGCCCACCGGGGCACCGTTGACTTCCTTGATGCCGGCGGCGACGAACCCGACCTGGCCGCAACCGAGAGACTCGCCCGGGCGGCGCTTGGGCGTGAAAATACCGATCTGATCGGCCTGGTGCTCTTCGCCCGAAGACATCACGCGGATCTTCTCGCCGCGTCGCAGACGCCCCTCCTTGATGCGCACCAGCGAGTTGACTCCCAGATAATTGTCGAACCAGGAATCGATGATCAAGGCCTTGAGTGGCGCATCGGCCTTGTTCTCCGGCGCTGGGATCCGCTTGACCAGAGCCTCCAGGATTTCACGAACGCCCACGCCGGTCTTGGCGCTGACCATCAGCGCATCCGAGGCATCGATGCCGATGATGTCCTCGATCTGGTGCTTGACGCGCTCGGGATCGGCCGCCGGCAGGTCGACCTTGTTGATCACCGGAATCACTTCCAGGCCCTGCTCGACGGCGGTGTAGCAGTTGGCCACGCTCTGGGCCTCGACTCCCTGGGCTGCGTCCACGACCAGCAACGCGCCTTCGCAGGCGGCCAGAGACCGCGACACTTCGTAGGAAAAGTCGACGTGGCCCGGCGTATCGATGAAGTTGAGCTGATAGACCTCGCCGTCGTCGGCGTGGTAGTCCAGCGTCACGCTCTGGGCCTTGATGGTGATCCCGCGCTCGCGCTCGAGATCCATCGAATCGAGGACCTGCTCCGCCATTTCCCGCTCGCTCAGGCCCTCACAGGCCTGAATGAAACGATCGGCCAGCGTCGACTTGCCGTGGTCGACGTGGGCGATGATCGAAAAGTTGCGGATATGGCGAGTGTCGGTCATGAAAGATTCAGCGCTGTGGAACCAGATCGCCCCCGCCAGTCACGGGGGCGATCGCGAGGACTAAAGAGTAGCCGATTATACCGACCGGGGTGGGCCGGCGACCAATCGCGTCACTCCTTGCTCTCGGTTTCGGGACGATAGGCCAGGAAAGCGGTGGTCCCGTTGGGCTGCTGTACCAGCAAGGCCACGGTTCGGCCGGGTTCGATTTCGGCGGCAATGCGATTGAAATCGTCCATGTCTCCGACCGGCTGATTGTTGATCATCAGGATCAACTGGCCGCGGCGGATGCCGGCACGATATGCACTGTCGCTTTCGACCTCGGCAACCAGCAGGCCGCTTTCAGGATCGTCATAGCGCTCGCGCAGCTCACCGCTCAGCGGCTCCACGACCAGGCCCAGGGCATTCGACGGCTCGCCGGATCCGCTGCCGCCCATGCCCTGGCGCCCGGCGGCGGACTCGCGCTCTTCCAGGGTGACCTCGAGCGTCTGGCGTTCGCCCCAGCGCCAGATGGTCATCTCTGCCTTGGTGCCCGGGCGCTCCATGCCTACCAGCGGTGGCAGCTCGGAGTGACGATCGATGGGCGTGCCGTTGAATTCGAGAATGACGTCACCGACTTCGACACCGGCCTTTTCGGCCGGGCTGCCGGGTTCGACCTGGTTGATCAGGGCGCCGGCGGGGCGCTTGAGGCCCAGCGCCTCGGCCTGCTCGCGGGTAACGGCCTGCAGCACAACGCCCAGATAACCACGCATGACGCGACCATGCTCGAGCAGCTGCCGGATGGAATTGCGCGCGATCTCGCTGGGAATGGAAAACGACAGGCCGATATTGCCGCCGTGGGAACTGAGAATCCAGGAGTTGATACCGACCACCCTGCCGTCGGTGGTAATCAGTGGGCCACCGGAGTTGCCGCGGTTGATGGCCACATCGGTCTGAATGAAGGGCACGTATTGCTGGCGCGCGCCCTGGCTGCGGCCCTTGGCGCTGACGATCCCTGCCGTCACCGACTGCTCGAACTGGAAGGGTGAGCCAATCGCGATGACCCACTGGCCGGGCTTGAGCTCATCGGTGGAGCCGAAATCGAGCGTCGGAAGGTCGTTGGCATCGATGCGCAGCACGGCAATATCGGTCTCGGCATCGGAGCCGACCAGCTCGGCCTCGAACTCGCGCCGATCAGCCAGGCGAACGATGATCTCGTCGGCGCCGTCGATGACGTGATGGTTGGTCACGATCAGGCCATCGGACTCGACGATGAACCCGGATCCGCCGCCCTGGCGATCGGGCTGGCCGCCGCGTCCGTAAGGCTGGTCGAAAAAGCGCCGAAAGAACTCGGGCATGCCTTCGGGCATGCGCTGCGCCTCACCGCCGGTCTCGTCCGGACGGGTGCCAAAGCGCGTGGTCTCGATATTGACGACAGCCGGAATCGACTCTTCCACCAGCTCGGTAAAGTCCGGCTGTGCAAATGCCGACTGCGCGGTCAGCAGCAGGCAGGCAATGGCAATCGCCTTGAGTGTTCCATTCATTGCACTCTTCCTTCGGTTTGAGTTTGGCTGAATCACGAATTGGTGTCTGTGCGGCTGCAGGGCAAGCGCCGGATCGCCAGGTTCAACAGCGGCTGCCGACGGCCGGGAAGCGCGCGCAACAGCAGCGCAGCCGCAGCCAGCCCGCCCCCCAGCGCAAACAGATCGCGGTCGCCACTCTCGCCGGCCAGCAGGTGGCCAGCCACCGCGCCGGCAAGAAACCCGACCAGCGGTAAACCATAGTGGCGCATCACCGCGGCGGTCAGCACCGCCGGCTCAAGCCCCACGTGCACCCGGTCTCCCGGCACGAGGCCCGGCCTGGCAGGTACTCGCACCCGGCTCTCGCTGCGTTTGAAAAGGCTGGAAAACACGCCGGCGCCGCAGCCCCGGCCGCGCGCGCATCGCTGACATTCATCGGCGCGAAAGAAGACCAGGGTCAGATGGTCGCAATCCCGGGCATCCACCCGCGCCGGCTGCCAGATCATGGCCGCGACTCAGCGCTGTTCCCGTGGCTGGCGGCCATGGCGCAGCTGGCGGCCGACAAACTCGACCGTCGCCGCCGGCACTTCGCCAACGACGGTATAGAGCTGACCGTCAGCCCGGGTGGTGTAGGCGTGCACCGCACCCATGGTGTCGACCTGCCCGGTGACCGTTTCGCCGGCGGCGCGCTCGACGTAGATCGAGAAACTCGACAGACCGTCGCTGTAGAGCAGATGCTCGAACTGTTTGCCGTCCGGCCCCAGGCCCCGGCCGGCGTTGACCAGGCGGAAACCGCGCGGCACACGCGGGCTCACCGGGATCGAACTGATGCTGGTGCTGGCCGCACTGGAAGTCTTGTTGACTATCTGGGTCGTGAAGGCATCGCCATCGAGCCCCGGCTCGAGCTCGGCGTCGGAAATATTGCCGCCCAGCTCCAGTGATGTGAACGACAACTGCTGAAGCTGCTGGCCATCATGGTCGATGAGCGCGAAACGCAGCAGCATGCCGGTATGCTCCTCCAGCCACAGCCGGGAGCCGTAACGATAGGCATCGCGCGGCTGGATGTGAATGATGCGCGCCATCATGTTGGCAACGCGCTCGCGCCCCCCCAGACTCATTTGGTAACCCGACTCGGGACCGAGCAGGCGATTGACCGGCAGCGAGGGCAGCAGCCGCCCGGCCAGCTGGCTTTCGAGCATCATCGGCTCGGTGCCCGGCAGGATACAGCTCACGCGGTTGCCGCTGCGCAGGATTTCCCGCGGGGAGCCATCAACCGAATAGATGCGCTCGTGGACGCCGTCGTCGTCGGCACGATGCAGGATATTGAGAGTATCGACGGCGCCGTTGCGCACGTGTACCAGGGTGCCGCGATAGTTGAGAGTCTCGATGGCCCGTGACATGCGATCGAGCCAGTGGTGCACACCCTGCTCGGCAGCCATCGTGGCCAGCGGTGCCAGCAGCAGCGCGCCGGTCATCAGGGTTGCCAGGATTCTGCGGGGCTGAGATCGATGCATGGTGTCAGGGGGTGTTTACTGGCGCCTCGGTACCGACCGGCTCTCCCCGGACCTCTTTCTCGACGGCGTTGAGCTCGGTAACGATCGGCACCCAGGAGACGAAACCCGTGCTGCCCGCGGCCTGATGGTGGCGCATGACGTAGCCGCTGAGCCGCTGGCGCTGCGAGCGCTGGTCTTCGGAATAGCTGACGGGAACAGCCGACTGGGTGAAAGGTTGATCAAGCTGCGTGGGGCGACTGACGAAACCGGGCTCTTCATTTTCAGCGAGACCGCCGGAACCGCTCTGCTCCAGCATACTGGAGTTGATGCCGACAATGGCCATGACCGCCACGCTGGCGGCAATGGCGCCGCCGGCAACCGGCCGCAGCAGCCTCGAAGACAGGCTTTTACTGGGCGCCGGTTCGCTTTCGAGCGCAACGGCCACTCGTGCTACCAGGTCACCGCCGGCCAGACGCTCGTTGCGCAGACACGCCCGCAGCATGTGCATGCGACTCCAGCGGGCCTTGAGTTCGGCATCGCCAGCAAGCCGCCTGAGCATGAACTTGCATCCTTTGCGGTCCAGCTCGTCGTCCATCAGGCTCGACAGATGTTCCCGGCTCGATTCAGTCATATCGCAGTTGTCCTATTGATTGTCCAGCAGCGGCCGCAGCCGCGTGTCGATGGCCTCGCGGGCCCTGAAGATTCTGGATCGGACGGTTCCGATCGGGCAATCCATGGTTGTGGCAATGTCTTCGTAGCTCATGCCTTCGAACTCACGCAGTGTAATGGCCACTCTCAAATCGTCCGGCAGATCCGCAATCGCCTGGTGAATGGTCTGCTCGATCTCGGATCGAAGGAGATCATGTTCCGGCGAGTCCTGTTCCTTGAGACGTGAATCAACCTGAAATTGTTCCGCATCCTGTGCATCGACATCAAACTGGGGCGGCCGACGACTCTGTGCCACCAGATGATTCTTGGCGGTATTTATCGCAATCCGGTATAGCCAGGTGTAAAAGGCACTGTCGCCACGAAAGCGACCAATTGCACGATAGGCCTTGATGAAGGCCTCCTGGGCCACGTCGAGGGCCTCGGCATGATCGGACACATAGCGAGACACCAGACTCACGATCTTGTGCTGGTATTTGCCCACCAGCAAATCGAAAGCCGACTTGTCACCGCCTTGTACCCGTTCTACCAGTTGCTGATCAACTTCCCGCTCGCCCATCGGGGCAATTCCTGTCCTTGCATGAGCGACCGGGCGCATGTGATGAACTAGACCATGGCCCGGTCGGATAGTTTCATGGAGATCCTGCAGACTCCCTGCCGACAGAGAATATCACGCCGCCGGCCTGCGGTACGCCGTCGCGTCATCCGCCGTGGCGAATCAGCCAGCGCAGCGCTTCGACCCGGGCCGCTCCAAGGTGCGATAATAGGCGGCTGAATTCCTGATCCAAAACACGTAGGAGACCACGGTCATGAGTGATCACAAGCAACTGCTCGAACGCCTGGGCCTGAAGGACATCAACCCCGGCACCTGTTTCGGCCCGGGCCAGTACGCCCCGGTACGCGAGGACAATCTGATCGAATCGATCAACCCCACCGATGGCAAGACCATCGCCCGCGTCAGCGCGGCCAGCGAAGCCGACTACGAAAAGGTCATCAAGACCGCACAGGAGGCAGCACTGGCCTGGCGCAAGATTCCCGCGCCCGAGCGCGGCAACGCAGTGCGCCTGGCCAACGACGCGCTGCGCGACTACAAGGACGCCCTGGGCTCCCTGGTGTCGCTGGAAATGGGCAAGATCAAGCCCGAAGGCGACGGCGAAGTCCAGGAAATGATCGACATCGGTGACTTTGCGCTGGGCCAGTCGCGCATGCTCTACGGCAAGACCACGCATTCCGAGCGCCCGGGCCACCGCCTGTACGAGCAGTGGCACCCGCTGGGCGTGGTCGGCGTGATCACGGCCTTCAACTTTCCCGTGGCCGTATACGCCTGGAACGCCTTCATCTCGGCCATCTGCGGCAACGCCACAATCTGGAAGCCCAGCCCGAAGGGCGTGCTGTGCGGCGTTGCCGTGCAGAACATCATCAACGAGGCGCTGGCCGACACGGATTATCCGCCGGTGTTCACTTCTTTCATGGAAGGCGGCAACGAGCTGGCCGAGCGCTTCATCGACGATGAGCGCGTCGACCTGATGTCGTTCACCGGCTCCACCCAGGTCGGACGCATGGTCGGCGAACGGGTGGCCGCGCGCATGGGCAAGAGCCTGCTGGAGCTGGGCGGCAACAACGCCATCATCATGGACGAGACCGCCGACGTGAACCTGGCGATCCCCGCCGTGGTCTTCGGCGCCGTGGGCACGGCCGGCCAGCGCTGCACCTCCACCCGCCGCCTGTTCGTGCACGAGTCGATCTACGATCAGACCGTCGAGACTCTGGTCAACGCCTACGGCCAGGTGCGCATCGGTGACCCGCTCGATGACGACACGCTGATGGGCCCGCTGACCGACGAAGCCTCGGTCAAGCGCTTCGAGCAGGCCATCGAGCGCGCGCGCGAAGCCGGCGGCAAGGTCCTGACCGGCGGCAAGCGCATCGATCGCGAGGGCTTCTTTGTCGAGCCGGCCATCGTCGAGGCCGAGAACCACTGGGATATCGTTCAGGAAGAGACCTTTGCGCCGATCCTCTACGTGATGAAGTTCAGCGATCTGAAAGACGCCGTGGCAATGCAGAACGACGTGCGCCAGGGCCTGTCCTCGTCGATCTTCACCACGGATCTGCGCAACGCCGAATACTACCTGTCGCACCAGGGTTCTGACTGCGGCATCGCCAACGTCAACATCGGCACCTCGGGTGCGGAGATCGGCGGCGCCTTCGGTGGCGAAAAGGAAACCGGCGGCGGCCGCGAATCCGGCTCGGACGCCTGGAAGGCCTACATGCGCCGCCAGACCAACACTATCAACTGGTCAACCGAAATGCCGCTGGCCCAGGGCATCAAGTTCGAGCTCTGATGGCGATACCGAGGCGGCGGGGTGGTTGCGCGCAGGTCGGCGTTACATCGCCGACGGACGAGAGTCGGAACCTGTACACGCACAGCCATGCGTGGTCAGGCTTGAAACCTCTTCGGTCGCGGCTGTAACCGCGACCTGCGCCGCGCCCTCCCTGTCGCCTCGCTCGGCACCCCTTGAAGGCACCAACCATGTACCAGTGGCTTCGCAACGGCCTGTTCATGCTCCCGCCGGAGACGGCGCACGAGCTCGCGCTCGGCGCCCTGTCGGCGGGCCGCTGCGTCGGCTTGCCCCGATTGATGGGCGGACGGCCTGAGAACAAGCCCGTCGAGATCCTGGGGCTGCGCTTTCCCAACCCCGTTGGCCTGGCCGCGGGGCTGGACAAGAACGGCGATCACATCGATGCCCTGGGTGATCTTGGCTTCGGCTTTATCGAAGTCGGCACCGTTACCCCCCGATCGCAGCCGGGCAACCCGAAGCCGCGGATGTTCCGCCTGAGCGAGCATCAGGCCCTGATCAATCGCCTGGGCTTCAACAACCAGGGCGTCGACCACCTGGTCGAACGCCTGCAGCGCCGACGCTTCGCCGGCATCGTGGGCGCCAATATCGGCAAGCAGAAGGACACGGCGGTAGACGAGGCGGCCGGTGACTACCGCTACTGTCTGGAGAAAGTCTACCGGCACTGCGACTACGTCACGGTCAACATCTCCTCGCCCAATACCGCCAAGCTGCGCGAGCTGCAGGATACCGGCCATCTGCGCGAGCTGCTGAGCGAGCTGACCCGGACCCGCGACCAGCTCGCGGCAGAACACGGCAGCCAGCGCCCGCTGCTGGTCAAGATTGCACCGGACTGGGATGAGCAGGCCTTGACCAGCTCGCTGGGCATCATTGGTCAATCAGGCATTGACGGCGTGATCGCGACCAACACGACGCTCGCCCGCCAGGCCGTCAACGGCCATGTCCACGCCAATGAAGTGGGTGGCCTGAGCGGCATGCCCCTGAGAGCGCAGGCCGATCGGGTACTGCGCCACGCCCGACGCGTGCTCGGGCGCCGCTTTCCGATCATTGGCCTGGGCGGCATCAGCTGCGGAGCCGACGCCGCGAACAAGCAGGACTGCGGCGCTGATCTGGTGCAGATCTACACCGGCTTCATCTACCACGGCCCGGCACTGATCCGCGAGTGCATCCGCGCCTGGAGCGCCGATGGCGTTGCCGAACGCAGCTGAGATCATTCATCAGGCCGATCTCGAGCCGTTGAGCACCTTCCGGTTGCCGGCCCGTGCCGCAGAGCTGGTCTGCATCCAGTCCCGCCGACAGCTGGCTGCCCTGCCCGACAAGCCGGGGACGGAGCTGATTCTCGGTGGCGGCTCCAACACCCTGTTCGTGGACGACTTTCCCGGCCGGATCGTGTTGAACCAGATGCGCGGCGTGCACAGTCGCTGTGCCGGCGAGGAGGTGCTGGTCACCGCGGCCGCCGGAGAGAACTGGCATGCCCTGGTTCGGCGCTGCCTGAGTGCAGGCCTTTATGGCATCGAGAATCTGATCATGATCCCCGGCTCAGTTGGCGCCGCACCAATGCAGAACATCGGCGCCTACGGGATGGAACTGGCCGATGTCTTCGAATCACTCAGCGCCTACGACCGCGAATCTCGGGAGCTGGTCACCCTCGGGCGCGAAGACTGCGGCTTCGGCTATCGCGACAGCCGCTTCAAGTCCACTGATCGCGGCCGCTTCGTGATTTGCGACGTCACCCTGAGGCTGTCCAGGACGTTTACTCCGCAAACCGGATACGCCAGCCTTGCCGGGGAGCTGAAGCGAACGGGAATCGACCGACCCGGAGCGCGACAGCTGGCAGCAGCCGTCATGCGGTTGCGACGTCATCGTCTGCCCGACCCGGGCCGCCTGGCCAATGCCGGCAGCTTTTTCAAGAACCCCATCGTTGATGCCGACGTCGCCGAGCGACTGCTTGCTGCCCATCCCGAGCTGCCACACTGGCCCATGGCCGACGGGCGCCACAAGCTGGCGGCCGCCTGGATGATCGAGCGTCTGGGCTGGAAAGGGCGCACCATCGGTCGGGTCGGCGTCTACCAGCACCATGCGCTGGTACTGGTCAACCATGGTGGCGCCAGCGCCGCCGAGCTGCTGGAGCTGGTTGCCGCCGTTACCGAATCGGTAGCTCAGCAATTCGGGCTGGCGCTCGAACCCGAGCCGATGATGGTGGGAGGTGTCGAAAAATGAACCGCAAGATGCGGTGCCCGGGAGCGCCGGGTCACCGCCTGTATTGAAGCTGCTGTTCGCTGGGCCCCTGCACCCGCAGAGCCGCTCGCTCGCGGTCGATTCAGGCCTTGAAGCGCGCCTTGAGCTTTTTCATCGCTGCCGCCTCGAGCTGGCGGATGCGCTCGGCCGAAATGCCGTAATGATCAGCCAGCTCCTGGAGCGTGGTCTTCGGATCCATCAGCCAGCGGGCCTGAATGATGTCGCGCGAGCGGTCATCGAGGCTTTCGATACCATCAAACAACAGGTTGCGATGGTGCTGCTCCCAGTCCTCGGCTTCGGCGATATCGTCAGGAGATGCCGTCAAGCCCTCGAGGTAGGCGGCCGGCGCCATGTAGGTTGATTCATCGTCGTCGGTCGGCATGTCATAGCCGATATCCTGGCCCGACAGGCGCGACTCCATTTCCATGACCACTTCGGGCTTGACGCCCAGGTCATCGGCCACCGCGTTGACCTCGGCTTGATTGAGCCAGCCCAAGCGCTTTTTCTGTCGACGCAGGTTGAAGAACAGCTTGCGCTGCGCCTTGGTGGTGGCCACCTTGACGATGCGCCAATTGCGCAGAATGAACTCGTGCATTTCCGCCCGAATCCAGTGTACGGCGAACGACACCAGCCGGACCCCCTGATCAGGATCAAAGCGCTTGACCGCTTTCATCAGGCCGATGTTGCCTTCCTGAATCAGGTCGCTGATCTGGAGGCCGTAGCCGGAGTAGCCGCGCGCAACGTGCACCACGAAGCGCAGGTGCGCCATGACCAGCCTGCGGGCCGCGTCCAGATCCTCTTCGTCACGATAGCGGCGCGCCAGGCTCTGTTCTTCATCCAGCGTCAGCACCGGAATGCGGTTGACTTCCTGGATGTAGGCATCCAGCGAGCCGGTTCCGGCGGGCGCAAGCAGATGACTGGGTACGAGATCCTTGGCCATGTAATTCTCCTTCGATACACCGCAAATTATACCAAATCAGACGCTCCCGATTGAATCAGGAATGATTCGGTCCTTTATTGCCTTTCGCGCGTTTTGACGCCACCGCGGCGGCGAAGTTCCACGCCTGCCGCAGCATCAGGCCGACCGCCGGCTGCAAACCCAGCCCGCTGCTGATGCGCCTGCACCGGCGGCGAACCGCCGGCAAGCTGCAACCTGCCTGCGCGGCACGGCGTGAGTCGGGGGCTACTCGGCCTCCCCGGCGGCACCCGATGCCAGACGATCGTGCAGGTAAGCGTAGATCAGCCCCGAAAGGAACGCGCGCTGCTTGAGGTTGGCCGCACCGCCGTGACCGCCCTCGATGTTTTCGTAATAAAGCACGTCATGGCCCTGATCGAGCATGCGCGCGACCATCTTGCGCGCATGTCCGGGGTGGACGCGGTCATCACGCGTGGAGGTCGTGAAAAACGCTTTCGGATACTCGACCCCGGCCGCCACGTTCTGGTAGGGCGAGTACTCGCTGATGAACGCCCACTGCTCCGGGTCGTCCGGATTGCCGTACTCACCCATCCAGCTGGCGCCGGCGAGCAGCTTGTGGTAGCGCTTCATATCAAGCAGCGGCACCTGACAGACCACGGCGTTGTACAGGTCGGGGCGCTGTACCATCACCGCGCCGACCAGCAGCCCGCCGTTGGAACCACCCTGAATGCCGAGGTGCTGCGGCGAGGTGATGCCGCGCTCGATCAAATCCTCGGAGACGGCAATCAGATCATCGTAGGCGCGCTGACGATTCTCCTTGAGCGCCGCCTGGTGCCAGCCAGGCCCGAACTCACCGCCGCCGCGAATATTGGCGAGCACGAACACGCCGCCGCGCTCCAGCCAGGCGGTGCCGACCACGCCGGAATAGTAGGGCGTCCTCGAAACCTCGAAGCCCCCATAGGCCGAGAGCAGCGTAGGGCTGGCACCGTCAGCTTGATAACCGTCGGGCGTGATCACGAAATATGGAATCATCGTCCCGTCGGCCGACTCGGCCTGGTGCTGAACCACCTCCATGCCCCGGGTGTCAAATCGAGCCGGTTCGGAGCGGACCTCGTGATGCGTGTCGGCCAGCGCGTCGGCTTCGTAGAGCGTCGACGGCGTCAGAAAGCCGGTGTAGTTGTAGAAGAAGCGATCCGAGCGATCATCGGCGGTCACGACCGAAATCGTGCCCATCTCCGGCACATCGAGCTCGCGCTGCCGCCAGCCCTCGTCGTCATGCGTGAAGCTGAGCAGCTTGCCGCTGACGTTGTCGAGCAGGTTGACCAGCACCGCGTTTTCGGTCGTGGTCACGCCGTTGATCGACTGCCGCTCGCCGGGCTGAAGCAGCACCTCCAGCGCCGGCACGGAGTCGAGAAACGACTCGATCGGGCCCACCACCAGGCTGCCCTGCGAAAAGGTTCGGTCGCCCACGGTCCAGTCGGACTTCAGATCGACGAGCAGGTACCCGTCGATAACGCCGGCCAGCGCGGCATCGTCGGGGACGTTGATGCGGCGGACCCGGCCCTGATCGTGAAGATGATATTCGGAGGTGAAGAAGGTCACCGCGCGCGTGATCAAGTCATAGTGCTCATCGCCATCGTGGATGCGGGCGGAAAATACGCCGACATCGCCCTTCTCACCCTCGAACACGGTCTCGGCCGCGGACAAGTCGCTGCCGCGCCGCCAGATCCGCACCGTGCGCGGATAACCCGAATCGGTCACCTGGTCGTCACTGAAGGCGGGGCCGACGAACACGCTGTCGCGATCGCGCCAGGTGATCGAGCTCTTGGATTCATCCAGCTGGAATCCGTCATCGACGAATGTGCGCGTTTCCAGGTCGAACTCGCGCCTCACTGCGGCATCCGCGCCGCCGATCGACAGGCCGACCATGCAGCGGTCGTAATCCGGATAGCGGCAGCTGGCCCCGGCCCAGACCCAGTTTTCTTCCTCGCGTTCGGCCAGGGCGTCGATATCCAGGATGACGTCCCATGCCGGTGCGTCACTGCGATAGTCTTCCAGAGAGGTCTGGCGCCAGAGTCCGCGGACGTGCGCCTCATCGCGCCAGAAGTTGTAGACCTTCCCGCCCATCAGCCCGGGATAGGCAATGCGGTCGTCTGAAGTCAGGATCTCGAGCGCACGCGCGTGGATCGACTCGAACTGCGGCTGCGACTCGAGGTAGTCGAGGGCGCGTTCGTTCTGCCCGCGCGCCCAGGCCAGGGCATTTTCGCCCTCGACGTCTTCCAGCCACAGCCAGGGATCGTCAGCGGCCATGGCGGTGGTCGGGGCGAACGCCCCGGCAAGCATAAACAGCGCAACAAGGTGCTTCATGTTTCATGTCCAGTGATTAAGTGACTACATCGACAAACCCGTGCATCATGCCAGATCGCGCCGCACCGTGCCGGCAACGGCCGGCGTGGTTTATCATTCCCGGCATGAAACGACTCATTCTCCTGTTGTTTTCACTTTCGCTGCTCACCGCCTGCGCCCCCTCCGGCCCCGGCACGCGCAGCGAAACCGGCATCGACGGCGGCCGTATCGAACGCATGCTGGCCCGCGGTGATTACACCGAAGCCGCGCTGGCCTTTGAACAGCAAGCGCTGAGCCGGCCCCTGGATGCCGATCGGCTGTGGCTTCGCGCCGCCGAAGCCTGGCTCGAGGCCGCGCGGCTCGATCAGGCAGAGAAGACGCTCAGGCGCATTGACACGGCAGCCCTGGTCGACGCCGAGCTCGTGCGCCTGGACCTGGTGCAGGCGGAGCTGGCCATGCGCCGCGGCGACCTGGCCAACGCCGGCTGGCTGCTGGCAAGCACCGCCGAGCGCCTGCCTCGCAGCCTGCAGGCGCGCCATGCCGAGCTGGAAGCCCGCCTGAAGGAACACGAGTCCCGGCCCATTCGCGACGCGCTGACGGCGCTGCAGACAGCCGTCGCGGAGCCCGGATTCAGCCCGGAGACCGCCCTGGCACTGATGCTCGACTATCCCGTCGCCGAGCTCGAGCGCGTGCTCTATCAGGTGTCTGACCAGCCACGCCTGCTGCCCTGGCTGGACCTGGTCATTACCGCACGCGAACAGCTGCTCGACGACGCGGCCCTGGATCAGGCCCTGTCTGCCTGGCAAAGGCGCTGGCCGGAGCAGGACTACCGGGCCGACGAGGCCCGTCGCTGGATCGCGGCCTGGCGCCAGACCCGCCCGATGCCGGAGCACATCACGGTGCTGCTGCCGGCCGCAGACACGCCGCTGTATCGACCGGGAGAGGCGCTGCGTGAGGGCTTGCTGGCTGCCTGGCTGCGCCTGCCGCCGGATCGACGACCACGACTGAGGTTCCACTACCTGGACCAGGATCAGGAAAGCGTGCACGCGGCCTGGTTCGATGCGCGCGAGAACGGCAGCGATTTTCTCATTGGCCCGCTGCAGCGCGACAAGGTCGATGCCCTGATCGACCTGCCCGATGCCGGCCTGATTCCAACCCTGCTGCTCAACCTGCCCGAGGAGCCCGAGCAACTGTCTGCTGCCGATGGCGAGGTGGCTGCGCTGGCTCTGCCGCCGGAGGACGAAGCCGAGCTGGCCGCCGTTCACGCCCTGGCCACCGGGCACCGGCGCGCGCTGGTGCTGGCGCAGTATTCCGACTGGGGTGAACGCGTCGCCGACGCCTTTATCGAAACCTTTCGTCTCGGCGGCGGCCAGGTCCTGGCCAACCGCATCTATGACCCTGCGCTGCCCGATCACTCCACGCTGCTGCGCGAGACTCTCGAAGTCGACCAGTCGCAGGCACGGGCGCGGCGGCTGGCCGGCGTGATCGGAACCCGGCCCGAGTCGGTTGCCCGACGGCGCAGCGATATCGACCTCATCTTTCTCGGCGCACGCGAAGACGATGGTCGCCTGCTGCGCCCGCAGCTGGAGTTTTTTGACGCCGGCGATCTGACAATCATGGCCACCTCCTACATCGTTGACGGCGCCCCGCACCCCGATCGCGACCGCGACCTCGACGGCATCATCACGCCCATGCCACCCTGGTTTCTCGACTACACCACTGCGGGCACGCTGCGAGAGCGTGCCGACGCGCTCTATGCCGGCCTCGACAACGCCACGCTTTCGCGCCTGCACGCGCTGGGGCGCGACGCCATGGCGCTGGTGCCCTGGCTGGCGATGATGCGCGACGATCCGGCGCTGTCGCTACCGGGGGCCATGGGTGATCTGAGCCTGCCGGCCGACCGGATAGTCCGGCGTGACCTGCCGATGGTCAGAATCAACGGCGGCATTGCCACACCGGCAGAGCCGGAAGATGAGTAGGCAAGTCCGCGGTGAGCAGGGGGAGCAGCAAGCCGAACGCTGGCTTGCAGAACGCGGCCTGAAGCTGGTCGAGCGCAACTACCAGTGCCGAGCGGGAGAAATCGACCTGGTCATGCTCGATCCCTCCGCCCACGATACCGAGGTGCTGGCATTCATCGAAGTGCGCCTGCGCGGCCCCGGTGCCCGAGTCGACAGCATTGACAGCATCGACGAGCGCAAGCAGCGACGGCTGATCAGCGCCGCGCGTCATTTCCTGATGAGCCGTCCGCAATGGCAGGAGCATGCCTGCCGCTTCGACGTCGTCGGTATCGACGGAAAGGAAAACCGCCTGCGCTGGATTGCCGGCGCTTTCGAGCTGTCGGCCTGAGCACCAACCGCCGCACGTACCTTCAGTACGCCTGAAGCACCACCGCGGCCAGCAGCAGGCAGGCCAGCGCATACGCGGCCGCCAGCACATCATCGAGCATGACCCCAAGGCCGCCATGAACGCGCCGGTCGAACCAGCCGATGGGCCAGGGCTTGAGGGCATCGAAAACGCGAAACAGGATAAAGGCCGCCAACCACCAGCCCCAGCTCAACGGCAGGCAGACCAGCACCAGCCACAGCCCGACGAACTCATCGAAGACAATGCCGCTGTGATCGTGCACGCCAAGACGACGCCCGACGCGCCCGCACAGCCACACGCCGAAGGCAAAAGCCAGCGCCAGCACGAGCAGCGCCAGGCCCGTGGGGAGAAACACCAGCGGCAGCGCCAACGGAACCGCGGCCAGGCTGCCGGCCGTGCCCGGCGCATACGGCGACAGCCCGCTGCCAAAACCAAAGGCCAGAAAGCCGTCGACCGAACCCAGCGCCACCTCGCGCGTGCGCGCTCGCTCAGTCATGACGAAAGTGGTCCCAGCCCGCTCCCAGACCGGCCGGCACTGCATGCTGTGCCGAGCGGCAAACCACGCCGCCCTCCCCGCCAATGACGCCAATGGCGGTCAGATCGACCCGGGCATCCCGGGCAAGCGCCTCGAGGTCGGCAGCAGCCGGCAGCACGGCAAGCAGCTCGTAATCGCTGCCGCCGCCGGTCTGCAGGCGAAAACGCTCGACGGGATCGGCGACGGCACGCTTCAGGGCGGCTGAAGCCGGCAGGGCATCGAGATCGACTTCAGCGCCCAGGCCCCTTTGCAGCAAGTGATTCAGGTCGGCCAGCAAGCCGTCGGAGAGATCGATCATGGCCCGGGCTGACGCGCGCAGCACCTGACCCGCCGTGACCCGCGCGGTGGGTCGGCGCAAGCGCGCACGCAAATCAGAACCAGCCTGATCACCCAGTCTCAGAGCCGCCGCCGCATCGCCAACCGTGCCGGTCACGACCAGTCGATCTCCGGGCCGGCCGCCGTGGCGAGTCACCGCCTGGCCCGCGGGCAGTTCACCGATCAGCTCGACGCCGATATTGAGCGCGCCGCGCGCCAGATTGCCGCCCACCAGCGCCATATCGGCAGCCTCCGCGGCGGCCAGGAAACCATCGAGAAAGCCATCGATCCAGCGCTCCTCGATATGCGGCAGCGTCAGCGCCAGCAGGGCCCAGCGCGGCGCGGCGCCCATGGCGGCCAGATCACTCAGATTGGCGTGCGCAGCCAGGTGGCCGACGTCTTCGGCCGGCCAGTCGGGCGTGAAATGGCGGTCAAGAACCAGCGAATCGGTGGTGACCGCCAGCTGATGGTCAGGTGTGGGCGTGAGCACCGCGGCGTCGTCGCCAATCCCCAGAGTCACACCATGACCCGGGGCGGCGCGTGCGCGGATGCGCTCGATCAACCCGAACTCATCCATCGCCGGCACTGGCGTCACGCTCTGCCTTGCGCACCATGCGCGACAGGCGATCGAGCACGCCGTTGACAAAGGTGTGCGCCTGCTCGGCCCCGAAGCGGTGCGCAAGCTCGACGGCTTCGTCGATAATCACCCGATATGGAGTTTCCGGGTGATGCATGAGTTCGCACGCACCCAGTCGGAGGATGACGCGCTCCATCTGATCAAGGCTGGCATCGGCACGCTTGACGTGGGGATTGAGCGCGGCATCCAGCGCTTCGCGATTGGCCACGACCTCGCGCACCAGCGTCTCGAAATAGTTTTCATCCACGCCGCTGAAGTTCTGCTCCTCACGGAACTGCTCGATGATGGCCGGCGCACTGCTGTCATTGATCTGCCACTGATAGAGCGCCTGCAAGGCTCGGCGCCGGGCGCGGCGACGCGGCTCGTAAGGGCTGACCGTACGCCGTCGGCTCATGCCCCCACCCGACGCTTGAACTCGATCATGTCGAGCACCGCCATGGCCGCTTCCCGGCCCTTGTTCTTGCGCTCCGGATCAGCGCGCTCAAGCGCCTGCTCAGCATTTTCCGGGGTGAGCACGCCAAAGCCGACCGGCAGGCCGCTCTCGAGCTGAACCTGTTGCAGCCCGCGCGCACACTCGGCGGAAATGAAATCGAAATGCGCGGTCTCGCCGCGCACCACCGCGCCCAGCGCGATGATCGCATCAAAGCGACCGCTGGCGGCCAGCGCTGCTGCGGCCAGGGTCAGCTCCCAGGCGCCCGGAACGGGATGGACCTCGATGTGCTCCTCGTCCATGCCGGCATCCAGCAAAGCCTGGCGACAGCCGGCCAGCATCAGGTTGGTGATCTCGGCGTTGAAACGCGCCACGGCGATGGCGACGCGGCTGCGGTCTGCAGCCCGATGCGGTTCAGTCATGATGTCAACTCAGCCCTCTTCTTCAGGCAGAAGGTAGTCGGTGATCTCCAGGCCGAAGCCGTCCAGCGCGTGCAGGCGCTTGGGCGCGCCGAAGACCTGCATGCGGCGGATGCCGAGCTCGGCGATGATCTGCGCGGCGATACCATAGCTGCGCAGCTCGTTGGCTGCGTGGTCGGTCTGGCCAGCCTCGGCTCCGCTTTCGGCCGCCGTCAGACCGGCCAATCGGCTGGCGTCCTCTTCATCGTGGCCCAGCACCAGGGCCAGGCCGTGGCCGCGGCGGGCGATGTCGGCCAGGGCGGCATCCAGCGGCATGCCGAAGCCGGGCTCGGTAATGCCCATCACGTCGCCGAGCAGCTCGGGGACGTGCACCCGCACCGGAATCGATTTTTCCGGATCGATTTCGCCGCGGATCAGCGCCCAGTGCAGGCGCTGGGTGATGCGGTCGCGAAAGACCTTGAGCAGGAACTCGCCGTGGGCCGTACCCACCGTCTGGGTGTGCACACACTCGACGTTCTGCTCGGTACTCATGCGGTAGCGAATCAGGTCAGCCACGGTGCCCATCTTCAGGCCGTGCTCCTTGACGAACGCCTCGAGCTCCGGCCGCCGCGCCATGGTGCCGTCCTCGTTGAGAATCTCGACCAGAACAGCGGCAGGCTCCAGCCCGGCCAGCAACGCCAGATCCATGCCCGCCTCGGTGTGCCCGGCACGCGCCAGCACCCCCCCGGGCTGGGCCATGAGCGGAAACACGTGGCCGGGCTGATTGAGGCTGTCAAGCCCGGCGTCCGGGGCCACCGCCGTGCGAATGGTATGCGCGCGGTCGTAGGCCGAAATGCCGGTCGTCACGCCGGTGGCCGCTTCGATGGATACGGTGAAATTGGTCTGATGATGGCGATCGGTATCGCGCACCATCAGCTGCAGGCCCAGCTGGCGACAGCGCTCGCGCGTGAGCGACAGACAGATCAACCCGCGGCCGTAACGCGCCATGAAATTGATGTCTTCCGGGCGCACCATCGGCGCGGCCATGATCAGATCGCCCTCGTTCTCGCGATCCTCATCATCGAGCATGACGACCATGCGACCGGCAGCAACATCCTTGAGGATGGATTCAATCGAGTCAAAACTCATGAGGTCACTCCAGTGAGCCGTTCCAGATAACGGGCAAGCAGGTCCACTTCGAGGTTGACCCGGCCATCGACTTCGAGCCCGCCCAGTGTGGTCACCGCAAGGGTGTGCGGAATCAGGTTGACCTCGAACTCGCGCCCGTCGACGGCGTTGATGGTCAGGCTCACGCCGTCGAGCGTGACCGAACCCTTCTCAGCAATGAAGCGCGCCAGCGCTTCAGGAACACGAAAGCGCACAACACGACTGTCGCCGACCGGCTGAATCGAAACCACTTCGGCCAGGCCGTCGATATGGCCGGTCACCAGATGACCGCCCAGACGATCACCCAGCGCCAGCGCCGGCTCGAGGTTGACCGGGCTGCCGGCACGCAGGCTGCCCAGACTGGTTCGCTCGAGCGTCTCGGCCGACAGATCAGCCGAGAAACCCTGCTCGTCGATGGCCAGCGCGGTCAGGCAGCAGCCGGCAACCGACACGCTGTCGCCTTCGCGCCACTGCGCCGGTTCAAGCCGGGGGCAATCGATACGCATGCGACAGCCGCCCGAAGCGGGCATAATCCTGCTGACCCGCCCGACAGACTGGACAATTCCGGTAAACATCACTGCGCCCCTTTCAGGAGACAAATCGGTACAGAAAGCGCCAGTCCTGGACAAAGCGACGCGCTTCGACCAGTTGGACATGGAGGCGGTCGTCGAATTTTTCCATCCCCGGCAGATCCAGCAGCGGTCGCCCGCGCCCGATCAGACAGGGCGCCTGATAGACCAGCAGCTCATCGACCAGCCCCTGCGCCGTCAGCGCGCCGCAAAGGGTGGGGCCGGCCTCGACGTGAACCGTATTGAACTCGCGCTCGGCCAGGCGCTGCAGCAGCTCCGGCAGGCTGACCCGACCGGTGGCATCCGCCGGCAATTGCCACCATTCCACGCCGTCCCGCTCTTGTCCCGGGGCACAGCTGGCCACGATGACCGGCCCGGGCAGCGTCATCAGCCGGGGCTGTTCGGGCAGGCGCGCACGCGAGTCGACGACAACGCGCGGCAGCTGGCGATCAAAGCCGCTCAGGCGTACGTTCAGCCTCGGGTCGTCGGTCAGCACGGTCCCGATCCCGGTCAGAATGCATGAGGCTCGAGCGCGCCAGAGCTGCACATCGGCGCGGGCAGAGGCCCCGGTGATCCACTGCGAACGATCATCGGCCCCGGCGGTCAAGCCATCCAGGCTGGCGGCCAGCTTGACGCGCACCCAGGGACGGCCACGCTCGTGCCGGCTGATGAAGCCCCGGTTGAGCGCCCTTGCAGCATCCTCCATCAACCCGGTTCGCACAGTGATCCCCGCGCGTGTGAGCTGGTCGTGGCCCGCGCCGGCCACGCGCCCGTCCGGATCGGGCATGGCCGAAACCACCGCAGCGACACCAGCCTCGATCAGTGCCGTGGTACACGGCGGCGTACGCCCCTGATGGCTGCAGGGCTCGAGGCTGACATAGGCCGTCGCACCGCGCGCCCGGATGCCGGCCTGCTGAAGGGCAAGCGTTTCAGCGTGCGGCTCGCCAGCAGCCCGATGCCAGCCGCGACCCACAACCTCACCTGCTTGGACGATCACGCAGCCGACGACCGGGTTGGGGTCGGCGCTCAGGCTGCCCTTCTCGGCCAGACGAAGGGCTTCGGCCATGTAGCGATGATCGTCTGCGGTAAAGGACATACGCAAAAAAACAGCAGTCAGAGATCAGCGGCAGGCGTGTTCGGCATCATTTCTGACCGTCGTCAAGCAAAGGAATCTGGCGCCGATCGATCATGCCGGGGTTGTCGCGCTCGAGCTTCTCGATTTCCACGCGGAAGGCCTGCACATCTTCGAAGCGCCGGTAGACCGACGCGAAACGAACATAGGCCACCTGATCAAGCTGCGACAGCTCGGCCGCCACCCAGTCGCCCAGCTTCTGGCTGGAAATCTCCGGTTCTTCAAGGGTATGCACTGCCCGCACCAGGGTGCGGATAGCGCGCTCGACCAGTTGGGTTTCCACCGGGCGCTTCTCCAGCGCCTTGAGCATGCCGCGCCGGAGCTTGTCTTCGCTGAACGCCTCCCGCGAACCGTCGGCCTTGATCACGTTGGGCGCTTTCAGGACCGCCGTCTCCAGAGTATTGAAGCGCGCGCCGCAATCGGCACACTCGCGTCGGCGCCGGATCTGGAAGCCGTCGGAGGCCAGACGTGAGTCGACCACGCGGGTATCGGTGTGATTGCAGAACGGGCACCACACGACTCAGACAGCTCCGACCTTAAACCGTGACGCCAGGGAGTGAGCCATCAATCCCCATAGACCGGATGCTTGCGGCAGAGAGCGAGGGCAGACTCCTTCACTCGCTGTTCGACGGATTCGTCGCCCATGTTGTCAAGGACGTCGCAGATCAGCCCGGCCAGCTCGCGGCAGTCGTCTTCGGTGAACCCGCGCGTGGTCGATGCCGGCGTGCCGATGCGCAGCCCCGAGGTGACGAATGGCGAGCGCGACTCGCCCGGCACGGTGTTCTTGTTGACCGTGATGTTGGCCCGGCCCAGCGCTGCTTCGGCGTCCTTGCCGGTGATGTCCTTGTCGGTCAGATCGATCAGGAACAGATGATTGTCGGAGCCGCCGGAGACCACCTTGTAGCCGCGCTCCATGATGGTCGCGGCCATGGCGCGGGCGTTGGCGACCACGCGCTGCTGGTAATCGGTGAACTCCGGCTCCAGGGCCTCCTTGAAAGCAACGGCCTTGGCGGCGATGACGTGCATCAGCGGCCCACCCTGGCAACCCGGAAAGACCAGCGACTGAAACTTCTTGGTCAGCTCTTCATCATCACCGGGTGACAGGATGATGCCGCCACGCGGGCCCCGGAGCGTCTTGTGCGTGGTCGAGGTCGTGACGTGGGCGTGGGGAACGGGGTTGGGATAGATGCCGGCGGCGATCAGGCCAGCGACGTGTGCCATGTCGACCATGAACCAGGCGCCGACCTCGTCGGCAATCGCGCGCATCCGGGCCCAGTCGACCAGACGGGAATAAGCAGAAAAGCCACCGATCAGCATTTTCGGCTTGTGCTTGTGCGCCATTGCGGCCATGTGCTCATAGTCGACCTCGCCGCTGTCGCGGTCGAGCCCGTAGTGAACGGCATTGAACACCCGGCCGGAAAAATTCACCTTGGCGCCATGCGTCAGATGCCCGCCTTCGGTCAGATCCATGCCCAGAATCGTGTCGCCGGGCTGAAGCAGGGAAAGATAGACCGCCTGATTGGCCTGCGAGCCCGAATGCGGCTGCACGTTGGCATACCCGGCATCAAACAGCTTCTTGGCACGCTCGATGGCCAGGCTTTCGGCAATGTCGACGAACTCGCAGCCGCCATAATAGCGCCGTCCCGGATATCCCTCGGCATACTTGTTGGTCAACACCGAACCCTGCGCTTCCATCACGCGCGGACTGGCGTAGTTTTCCGAGGCGATCAGCTCGATGTGATCTTCCTGACGCTGCTCCTCGGAGCGAATGGCGCGCGCCAGCTCATCATCGAACCCGGCAATGGTGAAAGATTTGTCGAACATGAGTTGAATATTCCAGTGGTTTTTGCAGGCGCATCAATGGTATCACCAAGTCACCCGGGGTTCGCCGGTCACTGTCGCCAGGCCGCCTCGCCTATCATGTAGTCTGCGAACAGGTTCTCCCGGCAGATGAGACGACTCCATGCACAAGCTTCCAGACTCGCCATTCAAGGCCTACGACGTCCGCGGACGCGTTCCTGACCAGCTCAACGAGGAGCGCGCCTTTCTGATCGGCCTGGCCTACGCCCGCGTGATCGAGCCGCAAGGTCCGGTCGCGATCGGATTTGACATGCGCGCCTCCAGCCAGGCGCTGGCCGATGCCCTGGCCGATGGCCTCAACCGCGCCGGGGTGGACACGCGCAGTATCGGCCTTTGCGGAACCGAGGTCGTCTATCACGCCGCCTCGCTGGAAGGAATGGGCGGCGGCATCATGATCACGGCCAGCCACAATCCAGCCGACTACAACGGCATGAAGATGGTGCGCGAGCAGGCCATCCCGGTCAGTGCCGATACCGGCCTGAAACAGATGGAAGCGCTGGTTGCCCAGGGCATCGATTCGCCGCGCAACGGGGCCCGGGGAAGCCATCAAGAACTGTCGGTGTTCGCAAGCTATATCGAACGCGTTCGCGGCTTTATCCACGCCGACCGGCTGGCGCCAATGAAAATCGTGGTCAACGCAGGCAACGGCTGTGCCGGCCCCGCTTTCGATGCGATTGCCAGCGGCTTGCCGCTCGATGTCGTGCGTCTGCATCATGCGCCCGACGGCAGCTTTCCCAACGGCGTGCCCAACCCGTTGTTGCCGGAAAACCGTCGGGAAACTGCGCAGACCATGATCGACGCGAAGGCCGACCTGGGTATTGCCTGGGACGGCGACTTCGACCGCTGCTTCTTCTTCGACCACAACGGTCGATTCATCGAAGGATATTATCTTGTCGGCCTGTTCGCGCGGCAGCTGCTCGAGCAGTCACCGGGCGAGAAGATCGTGCTCGACCCGCGCCTGACCTGGAACACGCTCGATGAAGTGGCCGATGCCGGAGGGCAGGCCTTGGTCAACAAGAGCGGGCACGCCTTCATCAAGGAACGCATGCGCTCGGAAAACGCGCTCTACGGTGGCGAAATGTCGGCGCACCACTACTTCCGCGACTTCAGCTACTGTGACTCGGGCATGATTCCGTGGCTGCTGCTGCTCGAGCGCATCAACACCACCGGCAAGTCGCTGGCGCAGCTTGTCGATCAGCGCATCCACACCTTTCCCTGCAGCGGCGAAATCAACTTCACGGTCGCAGACACCCAGGGCACCATTGACCGCGTTCTGAGGCACTTCGATGCCGATCAACCGCAGCTTGATCGCACCGACGGCATCAGCCTGGCGTTCGACAACTGGCGATTCAACCTGCGCGCCTCCAACACCGAACCGGTGATTCGGCTGAACGTGGAAACACGCGCCGACCCAGCCCTGCTCGAGAAAAAAACCGAGCTGCTCCACGCCCTGATCGACCGCCGCTGACCCGGCAAGGCGCCGGGTCAGCATGGCCGACTCAGTCCGAGTCGGTCATCAGTTCGGCAATCGTGTCGACCGGGGCCGAGCCGTAGCTGAGAAATTCATTGTGGAAGGCCTTGAGGTCGAATGCATCTCCCAGCTCGGCCCGGCGCTGCTCACGCAGATCCATGATCGCGGCATAGCCGGCGTAGTAGGACGTCAGCTGCACCTGGCTCAGCGTCAGCCGACGCCACTTCTGGGTGGCCTCCGATGTTTCCTGGAAAGCTTCGTCCTGCATCATCCTGACGGCCACGTCCCGCTCCATGCCGCGCACGTGCACCGCATAGTCGAGAATGGCGTTATGCACGACCCGCAGCAGCCATTTGCCGTGCATCAGCCACAGCTCCGGGGCCTGTTCACCCCAGCCTGCCTCGAGCATCATGCGCTCTGAATAGACCGCCCAGCCCTCGATCATTGCACCGTTGCCGAACAGGCTCTTGACCAGGCTCGCCGAGGTGTTGGCGTGCAGCAGCTGCGTGTAATGCCCCGGGATCCCTTCGTGGATGTTGAGAATCTGCAGCATCCAGTCGTTGTACTCGCGCAGGTAGCTTGCCGCCTGCTCCTCGCCATAGGTCTCCAGCGGGGTGACGTTGTAGTAAGTCTCGGCCTGCGGATTGAACGGCCCCGGGGCGCTCACCGAGGCGATGGCACCGGTGCCGCGCATGTATTCAGGCGTTTCCCGCACCACCAGAGGCTTGTCGGGGTCCTGATCCAGAAGATCCTTTTCGCGCACGAAGGCCGCCAACTGCGGCATCTGCCCGCGGATTTCTTCGACGAAGTCCTCGGCTGCCACATGGTCTCGGGACAGTCGATCGATCATCTGCCCAATGCGCTCCAGCCGCGCTTCCGGCATCTCCTGCCCGTCGAAATACTCCGGCCACAGCTCACGGGTGTAGCCATCCATCTCCTCGAGCAGGCGCTGTTTTTCATCCAGGGCGCGCTGGTAGAGCTCGGCGGCGGTGAAGTCCGCCTGGATATCATGGGCAAATTTCTGCTCGTAGAGCGTCTCGCCGAGCCGGAAGGAACGAGCCTGGTCCGATGATTCCAGACGGGCCAGGCGCTGTTCCAGCCAGGACACCCAGGATTCGATCGCTGCCGCGGCATCATCCAGCGCGCTCGACATTGAGCTGGCCAGTTCGGGGTCCAGCTCGACGGCGCCACCGGCGACATGCTCACGCACACTGCCGAGCACGCTCAAGGCACCGCGGTTCTGGCTGATGGCCAGCTCGGTATGCTCGATGGTAGGCACCCCGAGGCTTTCCCGCGCCGCCTGATAATAGGCGGGCACCTGTTCGAGACGGTCGCGAATCAGCGCAAGCCGCTCGGGCAGCGGCGCGAATTCGGTATTCAGCAGGATGCTCAACGGTCCAGCGACGTTGTATTGCGAGGGCTGCCACTCCCAGCTTTTCAGCGTTTGCGTGTAAAAACGCATCGACTCGAGTCGATTTTCCAGCAGCTCGTAATCAGTGCGTCGATCAACCGGGAGCGAGTCGCGGTCGAATGAGTGCAACCGGGTCAGCGACCGCTCGATGAACTGGAGCTCCTCACGCCGATGGCGAGCATCGGGAATGGTCACCGTCCCGGCATTTTCATAGCGCCCCTGATAAATGGCCCATTCCGGCGAGCGGCGCAGCAGGTCAGCGATCAGGTCGTCGACGAAGGCGTCGAAATCCGTCGACTCGCTTCCCTGCGCTGTATCGCCCGCCTTTTCGTCAGCCTGTCCGGACGCCTCCGGCGCGATTTGATTGGCGTCGACCGCGGCAGTCGCAGTCGGGTCGGAAGGGTCGGCCGAATCAGCGCAGGCAACGACCAGCGCGGGCAAGAACACAAGAAAGGCGAGTCGGATCGCGGCGGGCATGGATGCTCTCCCGGAAAGTTGAAACAGCTTTGATGCTACCCCATTTTTCTGACCGACAGCGAGCCGCCGGGCCGCAGCGCGCGGCCGCGGCCGCGGATCACGGACGCCTGATACGGCGTCAGCCCGGGCCAATTTTCGGTCGGCCCGGGCGACGAGTGAACCTTCTATACTGTGAAGTCATCGAACGCCCAGACATCATCAACCGTTATCGCGTCTTCGCCAACCCACGGAGAACCCCATGTCATTCCCATTCCCGCAACGTCCGTTCATCTCCGGTTTGCTGCTTCTGGCCTTGCTGGCCGGCTGTGCCGCCACCCCTTCCGACAGCGTGCTGATCAGCGAATCGCGCTCCGCGCTGGCGAGCATGATCGATCGCGATCCCGGCCTGCAGCACTGGGTCGACCAGGCTTACGGCTATGTGGTCTTTCCCAATATCGGCAAGGGTGGGTTCTGGATCGGTGGCGGCTTCGGCCGGGGCATCGCCTTCGAGCAGGGTGAGCCGGTAGGCCGGGCTTCCGTATCTCAGGCAACGATCGGCGCCCAGATCGGTGCGCAGTCCTACAGCCAGGTGATCTTCTTTCGCGACGAGGCGGCCATGCGCCGTTTTCAGCGCGAAAGCCTGGAGTTTTCCGCTCAGGCCACGGCCGTTGCCGCCACCGAAGGCAAGGCAGCCACCACCAGCTACGAAAAAGGCGTGGCAGTCTTCAATTATGCTCGCGGCGGCCTGATGGCCGAAGCATCCGTTGGTGGGCAGAAGTTCCGCTACTGGTCACTGTAGCCCGGGGTTCGTCGGCCGCCCCCCGGAGCGAGGCACAGCCGATGACGCCGGGCGAAACCACCCGGCGTGTGGCTCAGCCGGCATCCGCGCCTTCAGCGAGAAACTGCAGCCGCGCAAGGCGCGCATAGAGCGGATTGTCCGCCACCAGCTGATCGTGGCTGCCCTGCGCAACCACCCGGCCCTGATCCAGCACGATGATCCGATCGGCGCGTCGCACGGTCGCCAGGCGGTGCGCGATCACCAGCACCGAGCGATCGCTGCTGATGTCGTTGAGCGCTTCCTGAACCAGACGCTCGCTTTCGGCATCCAGGCTGGCCGTGGCCTCGTCGAGCAGCAACAGCGGTGGCTGCTTGATCAGGGCGCGAGCAATCGCAATGCGCTGGCGTTGCCCCCCCGACAGGCGGACGCCGCGCTCACCCAGAAAGGTCTCGTAGCGTTGCGGCCAGCGCTCGATGAACTCGTCGGCATGCGCTGAGCGTGCCGCCTGGCCAATCGGGCCGTCATCCGCACCTGGCGTGCCGTAGGCGATATTTTCCGCCGCGGTGCCGGAGAACATCACCACATCCTGCGGCACCACGCCCAGGCGCCGGCGCAGCTCTGCCAGATCGAGCTCACGCACATCCACCCCACCCAGGCTGATGCCCCCGGCATCGGTGTCGTAGAAACGCAGCAGCAGCTGAAACAGGGTGGATTTTCCGGCGCCCGACGGCCCGACGATGGCGACCGTCTCGCCAGGCTCGATGGCGAAGCTCAGGCCCTGAAGAACCGGCTCGTCGGGGCGCGCCGGATAAGCAAACTCGACGGCATCGAAGCGCACGGACAAAGGCCCTTCGGGCAGACTCAGGGGCGACTCGGGGCTGATGATGGCCGGTCGCGCATCAAGGAGTTCGGCCAGCCGCTCCATGGCACCAGCGGCGCGCTGGAGCTGACTCCAGATCTCGCTGAGACTGGCGGTCGAACCGGCCGCGATCGCGGCGTAGAGCACGAACTGGCCGAGCTCACCCGGCGTCATTTCACCGCTGAGAACCGAGCGCGCCCCCAGCCAGAGCACGAACGTGATGGCACCGAAAGTCATCAGGATGACCAGCACGATCAACAGCGTGCTGGCGCGAATGCGATCACGAGCGGCAACGAAGGCCGACTCGACGGCGTGGGAAAAGCGCTCATGTTCGCGCCTTTCCTGGGCAAATGTCTGCACCGTTTGAACGGCGTTGATGGTCTCGTCACCGTGGGCGCTGAAATCAGCCACGCGGTCCTGGGCGCTGCGCGACAGGCGGCGAACCCAGCGCCCCAGCATCACTACCGGGACAATGATGAGAACGATCAGCATGCCGATCACGCCGGCAAGCGATGGCGCGGTGATGACCAGCGCCAGAGCACTGGCCACCAGCATGAGCAGATTGCGCACGCCAAAGGAAACCGTCGAACCAACCAGGGTTTCGACCAGGGTCGTATCGGTATTCAGGCGCGAGAGCACCTCGCCGGTGCGAGTGGTGGAAAAGAACTCCGGACTCATCGACAGTACGCGCTCATAAACGGACTTGCGAATGTCGGCGACCACGCGCTGACCGAGCCAGCTGACCCAGTAAAAGCGCAATCCGCCGCCCACCGCCATCATGGCGGCGGCCGCAAACAACAGCCAGAACCAGCGGTTGATATTGCCGATGTTCTCGGCCATGAAACCATGATCGATGACTCTTCCGACCGCAGCCGGGATGGCCAGCGCGCCGGCAGCCGAAATCACGAGAAACAGCAGGGCCAGCCCGATCTGAAGGCGGTAACGGGCCACGAAGGGCCTGAGAGCCGACAGCGAGCCCATGCGTCGACTGGCCGGGCGTTGTGCAGCGTCAGCCTTGCTCATGCCACCTCCGGGAAGGCCAGCCAGCTGCCCTTCTCCTGCCAACAATTCGACTGATGCGGCGCCGTGCGAGAGCCGCAGAAAATCGCGGTATGACTCATGATGTGTAGCTCTTCGATCAGATAGAAAACGGGCATGATTGACCCGCAACCGATGGCAACTGCAGTGTGCTTCTCAATGGCGACCATGGTACTCCGATTCCGCCGTGCTCCGGCAGCGGGCAAGGGTGACGCCATCACACGTCGTCGGGATTCGACCCGGGCAGCGACTGCGGTAGGTCAGGGGTTGGTCCCAGCGGACTCAGACGCGGTTCGTCCAATGAGCCGAAAACACGAAACGGGAAAGGCGCCTGCGCGTCGTCGATACGCAACACCCCGCCGAGGGTTGCCTCCGGAAACTGCAATGCGGCCCAGCCCGAGCCGGCAAGCTGCTCGCCCGAGAGCTCGAATTCGGGTAGCTCCAGATAGCCGGGCATCAAGCGCATCTGTCCGCTGAAGCGATCGAAGTGGTGCATGGCGCTCGACTCGCCCGGGTAGGCGAACGCCAGCCGACCGTCCCATAGCTCGAAGTCGCCCTCGAGCCGATAGCCGCGCCCGCCCTTCCCGGGCCAGCGCAACGACACCCTTGCCTCACCGCTGCCTTCCACTGCCGGCGCCAGATGCTGCCACTCGAGCAGGGTCTCAAGCGATGCCAGGCTGACATCGAGCTCCATGGACTGGTGCCTGTCGCGCTGCAGCACGCCGCTGGCCTCGACCAACCCGCCTGGAAAAACGCCCGCCAGGTTCACTCCCAGGCCGGCCGAGCGGGAACGCAGTTCAATGCGAACCTGAGACAGTTCGACAGCCCCGAGACGCAACCCATCGAGCTGTATCTGCGAGCGCAGATCAAGCTGGGCAGACAGTGTCGCCAGCACTTGCGGGAGGCTCGCTGTTCGATCACCGAAGGGCACCCGGCGGACTGCCAGCCAGTCCAGCTGGCGTCCGGCAACGAGCAGATCCAGCGCCGGCCTGGATCCGCCGTGGAAATTGAACGACAGATCGAAGGCCGCATCCGCCGCCCGCAGCTGACCACCGGCGAGACTGATGCGGAAGGGGCCGTCACCGCTCATTGCCAGCTCGCCGGCCAGACTGACGCGCTTGTCGCTGCCGGCCAGTCGACCGCTCACTTTCAGGTCCCGAAGACGGATCGGGCTGGCCGCCGACCGGGGTACGTGCAAGTGCCCCTGAGCGTTCATCCCCTCAAGCAGCGCGGGCTGACCAAGATCACCGCGAAAGCGGAAGGCCACCGTCTCGTCGAGGCTGAACCGCTCGAGCTCGATCTCATCAATCATGATGGCAGCCGGGGCGCGCTGCCCCTGGGGCATCAGCACCCGCACGTCCCGCAGCGCCAACGAGCGCCCGGAGAACAGCCGCGCCGACGAACGCAGCGCCGAAAGCGGATCGCGCCCCTGGTCTGCACGCTGGGCGTCGGTACCCCGAAGGTTGATCACCGCGCCGTCGAGCTGCATGCGACCGGTGGCCAGCTCGCCCTGAAGCAGGGGCAGAAATTGAAGGGTCATGCTCAAGCGCTCGGCGCGCAGCGTCGGCAGGCTGGCCCGATCACTCGGGCGGCCAAGGACCACGTCTTCGGCTACAACTCCGGGCCGCGGAAACAGATCGAACTCGAGGCCGCCGACGATTTCCACCCGCCGGCCGACCTGTTCGCTGAGTCGATCCGAAATCAGGGCTTTGAGGCGGGCTTCGTCGAACAGAATCACCGCCGAACCCCAGAGGCCGAGAACGATGATGGCCAGGGCGGCGGCAAGTATGATCGTTCGTCGCATCGAAAACCCCGCGGTCGGCAGCCGGCGCGACCGCTGCGGTCACGCCTGCGGCCATTGTAGCTCAGCCAGACCTGCTGGCAGGCCGGCTTCGGGCTGGCTCCATGGCTGCAGCGCGAGCACGGGGCATAAAAAAACCCGGCACGGTGGCCGGGTTTCCTGAACCTCCGGTCGGTAACCGGAATTTAATCGGCTGATTCGGCTTCCGGGCTGTCAGGCCGGCCCACCAGTTCAACGTAGGCCATGGGTGCCTTGTCTCCGGTACGATACCCGCACTTGAGAATGCGCAAGTAACCACCGGGTCGGTCGGCATAGCGCGGCCCCAGCTCGGCAAACAGCTTGCCCACCGCATCACGGTCACGCAGGCGATTGAAAGCCGTACGGCGAGCCGAGAGCTTGTCTTCCTTGGCCAGCGTGATCAAAGGCTCGGCAACCCGCCGCAGCTCCTTGGCCTTGGGCAGCGTGGTCTTGATCAACTCATGCTCGATCAGACTGGTGGTCATGTTGCGAAACATCGCCTGACGATGGGGCGAGTTGCGATTGAGTTTACGACCTGCTTTACGATGACGCATCGTTCTCTCCTCAGTGCTCGGTGCGCGCCAGCGACGGCGGCGGCCAGTTTTCCAGGCGGGTGCCCAGTGACAGATCGTGGGTCGCCAGCACCGTCTTGATTTCGGTCAGTGACTTCTTGCCCAGGTTCGGGGTCTTCAGCAGCTCCGTTTCAGTTCGCTGAACCAGGTCGCCCACGTACTGGATGTGCTCGGCCTTGAGACAGTTGGCTGAACGCACGGTCAGCTCGAGATCGTCGATCGGTCGCAGCAGGATGGGGTCGAAGGTTTCCGGTTTGACAACCGCTTCGTCTTTCTCGCGTGCCACGAACTCGACAAACACCGACATCTGATCGACCAGTATCCCCGCAGCCAGCTTGACCGCGTCCTCGCAGCTCATGGTGCCGTTGGTTTCGATATCGAACACCAGCTTGTCGAGGTCGGTACGCTGGCCAACGCGCGCACTTTCAACACTGTAGGCGACACGGTGCACCGGGCAATAGGATGCGTCGAGCTGCAAGCGGCCAATCGTGCGCGTCTCTTCTTCATTGAACTTCAGCGCAGCGGCAGCGTGGTAGCCAACGCCTCGCGTCACCTTGAGCTGCATCCGCAGCTTGTTGTTCTTCGTGAGGTTGCAAATCACGTGTTCCGGATTGATCACCTCGATATCATGATCGAGCTGGATGTCTCCGGCTGTCACGGGGCCCTTCTTGTCCTTGCTGAGCGTCAGCGTGGCTTCGTCGCGATTATGCATGCGAATGGCCACGTCCTTCAGATTGAGCAGCACCTCGACGATGTCTTCCTGCAACCCCTCAATGCCGGTGTACTCGTGCAGCACACCATCGATTTCTGCCTCGGTGATGGCGCTGCCCGGGATCGAGGACAAAAGAATACGCCGCAGCGCATTGCCCAGGGTATGGCCAAAGCCGCGCTCGAGCGGCTCGAGCGTAATGCGGGCCCGCCGTGACGAGATCTCGTCGACGATCAGCCCCTGGGGCTTGAGCATCGTGCCGATAAGTTCGCTTATCTGGCCTGACATGTTTGCCTCTCCAAATTCGGTTTTCGTGTGCAGCGCGGGCGGGCAGCCCACGGCTTACTTCGAGTAGAGCTCGACAATCAGATTCTCGTTGATGTCAGGCGGCAGATCGTCCCGCTCGGGACTTGCCTTGAACACCCCCTCCATCTTGTCGAAATCGACATCGATCCATGCCGGCACCAGGTCAAGCTCGCGCGCAACGCTGATCGCTTCCTGAATGCGCAGCTGCTTGCGCGCCTTCTCACGCACCGCGATGCGATCCTCGGGCTGCACCTGATACGAAGGAATGTTGACCACCTTGCCGTTGAGCTCGATCGACTTGTGGCTGACCATCTGACGAGCCTGTGCGCGGGTGACGGCAAAGCCCAGACGATAGACCACGTTGTCCAGACGATTTTCCAGAAGCTGAAGCAGGTTCTCGCCGGTAGCGCCCTTGCGTCGGGCCGCTTCCTTGTAATAGTTGTGAAACTGCCGCTCGAGCACGCCATACATGCGGCGCACCTTCTGTTTCTCGCGCAGCTGCAACGCGTATTCCGACAGGCGCTGGCGGCGGCTGTCGCCGTGCTGCCCCGGCGGCTGATTGAGCTTGCACTTCGACTCAAGACCCCGCGCGGGGCTCTTGAGGTTCAGATCGACGCCTTCGCGGCGTGCGAGCTTGCAGGTGGGTCCAGTATATCTAGCCATATCTCTTTGAGTCTGCCTGCCGCTGACTTAGACGCGACGTTTTTTGGGTGGACGACAGCCGTTGTGAGGAATCGGCGTGACGTCGACGATGTTGGTGATCTTGAATCCCGCTGCGTTGAGGGATCTGACCGAGGACTCCCGCCCCGGGCCCGGCCCGTTGACGCGAACCTCCAGGTTGGTCATTCCGAACTCCTGGGCCGTTCGTCCGGCGTTGTCGGCCGCCACCTGGGCGGCAAAAGGAGTCGACTTGCGCGATCCGCGAAAGCCCGACCCACCGGATGTTGCCCAGGAGATCGTGTTGCCCTGACGATCGGTAATCGTGATGATCGTGTTGTTGAACGACGCATGCACGTGGGCGATGCCATCGACAACTGTCTTTCTGACCTTCTTCCGGCTCTTGCTGGTCTGTTGTTTGGCCATGAATTCCTACCTCAACGAATCGGACGGCGCGGACCCTTGCGGGTACGGGCATTGGTCTGCGTGCGCTGGCCACGGACCGGAAGACCACGACGATGACGCAGACCGCGGTAGCAGCCCAGATCCATCAGTCGCTTGATGTTCATCGACACCTCACGACGCAGGTCGCCTTCGACGGAAATCTGGCCAACGGCCTGCCGCAGCTTTTCCTGCTCTGCCTCCGTCAGGTCGCGCACCTTGGTGTCGGGCGCGACACCGGTTGCCTCGCAGATCTGTATGGCTCGGGTACGCCCGATGCCGTAAATGTTTGTCAGCGCCACCCAGACATGCTTCTGGACGGGCAGATTGACGCCTGCTATACGTGCCATGTGCTTGCTCCGTAAACCTTTACGCCCGCTCGACGCAAACCAGCAATAATACCGCTTTTTGCGGCATTTGCCAAGCCCGTCACGCGGTATTGTTTCATCCCTGCCGCTGCTTGTGTTTGGGATCGCTGCAGATCACGTAGACCATGCCCTTGCGGCGAACCACCTTGCAGTGACGGCATATTCTCTTCACTGATGCCTGAACCTTCATTGTTCCTCTCCACACTTTCTGGCCGAAACGGCCCTTTATTCAACGGCGCACTACGCCACTGCGTCCGTAACTCTTGAGGTTGGACTTCTTCAGCAGACTGTCGTATTGATGCGACATCAGATGCGCCTGCAGCTGCGCCATGAAGTCCATCGTCACCACCACGATGATCAGCAGTGAGGTGCCCCCGAGATAGAACGGAACGTTCCACTGCATGATCAGAAACTCGGGCAGCAGACACACGGCAGCCAGATAAAACGCGCCGACCAGCGTCAGGCGGGTCAGCACATAATCGATGTACTCGGCCGTCTGCCGGCCAGGCCGGATGCCTGGAATGAAAGCTCCGGACTTCTTCAGGTTGTCGGCTGTCTCCTTGGAGTTGAAGACAATCGCCGTATAGAAGAAAGCAAAGAACATCACCAGGCCGCCGTACAGCGCGATGTAAATGGGCTGCCCCGGGGTCAGTTGCTGCGAGATCGACTGCAGCCATCCGGACTCCCCGGCCTGTCCGAACCAGGTCGAAATCGTGGCCGGGAACAGCACCAGGCTGGAGGCGAAGATCGCGGGAATCACACCCGACATGTTGACCTTCAGCGGCAGATGCGTGGACTGGCTGCGATACGCCTGACGCCCCTGACGCTGGGCATAGTTGATGGTGATCCGCCGCTGGCCACGCTCCACGAAAACCACGAACGCCGTGACCGCAAGCGCCAGCGCCAGCAGGAAAGTGGCCGTCAGCACGCCCAGCTGACCGGTGCGAACCAGTTCCAGCGTCGAGCCAATGGCCGTGGGCAGCCCGGCAACGATACCGGCGAGAATCAGGATCGAAATCCCGTTGCCGATACCGCGCTCGGTGATTTGCTCGCCCAGCCACATCAGGAAGACGGTACCCGCCGTCAGCGTGATTACCGCCGCCATGACGAACCCGGGTCCGGGATTGATGACCACCGGCAGGTTGGCGCCAGCGCTCTGGCTCTGCAGCGCCACGGCCACGCCAAATGACTGGAAACCGGCAAGCAGCACGGTGAAGTAGCGTGTGTACTGGGTGATCTTGCGGCGACCGGATTCGCCTTCCTTGCGCAGCTGCTGCAGCTGAGGAACCGCATGGCTCATCAGCTGCATGATGATCGCCGCTGAAATATACGGCATGACGCCCAGAGCGAATATCGAGAAGCGGCCCAGTGCGCCACCGGAGAACATGTTGAACATGTCCACGATCGTGCCGCTGGACATATCCATCAGCTCGACCAGGGCGATCGGGTTGATGCCGGGAACCGGGATGAACGTGCCAAAGCGGAATATCAACAGCACCACCAGCACCACGAACAGGCGCTGGCGCAGCTCCTTGAGGCGTCCGATGCCGCCAAGCATTCCGGCCATGTCCGATGGATTGCGTGCCATTACTCGACCTTGCCGCCCGCGGCCTCGATCGCCTTGGCCGCACCGGCGGTCACGTGCAGTCCGCGCACGGTTACAGCGCGCTCCAGGCTGCCCTTGTTGATCAGGCGTACCTTGCGCGTGGCCGCGCTGATGAGACCAGCCTTCTTGAGCGCGTCAAGATCGATCACGTCGGCGTCCATGACGCTGATCTGATAAAGCCTCAGCTCCGCGGTGTGGCGATTGACCGCAGAGCGAAAGCCGACTTTCGGCAAACGCCGCTGCAGTGGCATCTGACCACCTTCGAAGCCCACCTTGTGGTAGCCGCCCGAGCGTGACTTCTGCCCCTTGTGACCGCGGCCCCCGGTCTTGCCGATACCGGAACCAATGCCGCGCCCCACGCGCTTGCGCTCGCTGCGGCTGCCTTCTGCGGGCTGAATCGAATTGAGTTTCATGTCACAGTCCAATGTTGAGTTCAGGCGTTTTCAACCTGTAGCAGGTACTCGACCTGGCGAATCATGCCGCGGATGGCCGGAGTGTCTTCCAGCTCCACGGTATGATGCAGTCGTCTCAGGCCCAGGCCTCGCACCGTCAGGCGATGCTTGCCGATGGTGTTGCAGAGCGAACGCACCAGCGTCACTCGCACCTTTCCGGTTGCGTTCTCAGCCATGATATTCCAGAACCTCCTCGATCGACTTCCCGCGCTTGATCGCAACCTGTTCCGGCGAGGCCATGGCCTGCAGGCCCTTCAAGGTCGCGCGCACCAGGTTGATGGGGTTGTTCGACCCCAGACTCTTGGCCAGCACGTTGTGGACTCCCACCGCCTCGAACACAGCACGCATCGGGCCGCCGGCAATCACACCGGTACCGTCAGAGGCCGGCTGCATGTACACCCGGGAGCCGCTGTGGCGAGCGTTGACCGGGTGCCAGAGCGTGCCCTCATTGAGAGAAATGCGGACCATGTCGCGACGAGCCCGTTCCATTGATTTCTGGATGGCCAGCGGCACTTCCCGCGCCTTGCCATAACCGAAGCCAACCTTGCCTTCGCCGTCGCCGACTACCGCCAGCGCCGTAAAGGTAAACTGGCGGCCACCCTTGACCACCTTGACCACACGGTTGACCGCGACCAGCTTTTCAATCAGATCGTCGGTGCTGTTATCTCTAGCCATGATGAATTCCGTTAACGTTAAAACTTCAGACCGGCTTCACGCGCGGCATCTGCCAGCGCCTTGACCCGTCCGTGATACCTGAAGCCCGAACGATCGAAGGCGACGCCCTCGATGCCGGCCTCAATGCTGCGCTCGGCAACCTTCTTGCCAACCCGCTGTGCGGCTTCCACGCTGCAGGTGCTCTTGAGCCCTTCGGCCAGATCCTTCTGCAGTGTCGAGGCGGCCGCAACGGTGCGCTGGCCGCCGGCATCGATAACCTGCGCGTAGATATGGCGGCCCGAGCGATGCACGGTGAGCCGTGGCTGGCCGGAGCGCGTGATCCGGGCGCGGTTCTTGCGCGCCCGCCGCAGTCTGGATTGATTCCTGTCGTTCATGTTCGATTCCTCAGGCCTTCTTGGCTTCCTTCATCACCACGCGCTCGTCGGCGTAGCGAACACCCTTGCCTTTGTACGGCTCCGGCGGACGATGTCCACGAATCTCGGCGGCCACCTGCCCGACCAGCTGCTTGTTGCTGCCCTTGACCAGGATTTCAGTCTGGCTGGGGGTCTCGATTGAAACGCCCTCGGGGATCACGAAATCAACCGGGTGACTGAAACCGAGCTGCAGATTCAACTTGTTGCCCTGAACCTGGGCGCGGTAACCCACACCGATCAGCTCCAGCTTCTTTTCAAAACCATCCGTCAGCCCATGAATCATGTTGGCAATCATGGAACGCATGGTGCCGGCCATGGCCATGGTACCGGACTCATCGGGAGCGACGCTGACCACGCCGTCATCAACAGTCACGGTCACTGTGGGATGAACCTGCATTTCCAACTGGCCGTTACTGCTCTTGACCTTGACCACGCCGTCGACGTGACTCAATTCCACGCCTTTGGGCAGATCGATTGGCGCTTTGGCAATTCTCGACATCGTTTGTCTCTCCGAAAAACTCTATCAGGCGACCAGGCAAAGAACTTCGCCGCCGTGGCCCTGTGCACGCGCCTCACGGTCGCTCATCACGCCATGCGACGTGCTCACGATGGCTACGCCCAAACCGTTCTGAACGCGCGGCAGTTCACCGCTGCCGAAGTAACGCCGTCGGCTGGGCAGGCTGTAACGCTCCAGTCGATCGATCACGCCTCGCCCTTCCACGTACTTGAGCGAAATGCTCAGGAAGCGCTTGGCGCCGTCTTCCTCGACGCTGTACTCGCGGATATAACCCTCCTTCTGGAGGACTTCCGCGATGGCAATCTTGCCTTTTGATGCCGGCATGCTCACAACGCGCTTGTTCACCGCTTGCGCGTTCTTGATGCGTGCCAGCATATCGGCAATGGGGTCACTCATGCTCATTGCACTCTCTCCTTACCAGCTGGCCTTGCGCAGACCGGGAATATCGCCGCGCATGGCCGCTTCCCGCAGCTTGTTGCGGCTGAGACCAAATTTGCGGTAGTAGCCGCGGGGCCGCCCCGACTGACGGCAGCGATTGCGCCGACGTACCGGCGAGGAGTCGCGCGGCAGCTTGTTGAGCCTGTGCATCGCTTCCTGCTTTTCGTCGAAATCGACTTCCGGGTCGGCAATAATGCGCTTGAGCTCGGCACGCTTTTTCGCATACTGCTGCGCAAGCCTTGCCCGCCGCACGTCGCGCTGAACCATTGATACCTTCGCCATACCTGCTACTCCTTACCTGGCCCGGAACGGGAAGCCGAACGCTTCCAGCAGAGCCAGTCCTTCTTCATCGGACTGCGCGGACGTGGTTATGGCCACATCCATACCGCGCAATGTATCTACCTGGTCGTAATTGATCTCGGGGAAGATGATCTGCTCCTTGATTCCGAGATTGTAGTTGCCGCGACCATCGAACGACTTGCGCGGCACCCCGCGGAAATCGCGCACGCGCGGCAGCGCGACGTTGATCAGTCGATCGAGAAATTCGTACATGTGCTCTCGCCGCAGAGTCACCATGCAACCGATCGGGTAATCATCACGAATCTTGAAGCTGGCAACCGACTTGCGGGCACGGGTGATCACCGGCCGCTGACCGACGATCTTGGCCATGTCAGCCATCGCATTCTCGATGACCTTCTTGTCTCCCACCGCTTCGCCAACGCCCATATTGACCGTTATCTTGGTGACTTGCGGCGCCTGCATCGGGTTGGAATAGCCAAACTTCTCGGTCAGCTTTCCGACAACCTCTTGTCTGTAAAAATCTCTTAGCCTTGCCATTGTCAATTCCAGAAAGTTTTCATTTTCGAGCCGCCTGCCGGCTGGCCTCATCGCCTTCAGATATCAACCACTTCACCGGTCGAACGATAGAAGCGCACCTTGCGGCCATCTTCCAGAGACTTGAAGCCCACCCGATCGCCCTTGCCGGTCGCCGGATTGAACACCATCACGTTCGAGGCGTGGATGGGCGCCTCGCGCTCGATGATTCCGCCAGGCTTCTGTTCCTGCGGGTCCGGTTTCTGGTGGCGCTTGACCATATTCACGTTCTCCACCAGAAAACGCTGATCCTTCAGCACTCTGAGCACGTGACCGCGCTGACCCTTGCTGCGGCCGGCAATCACGATGACTTCGTCGCCCTTGCGAATACGTTCCATCTTGAACTCCTTACAACACTTCCGGCGCGAGCGACACGATCTTCATGAACTGACCGGTGCGCAATTCGCGTGTTACCGGCCCGAAGATACGGGTTCCAATCGGCTCGAGCTTGCTATTGAGCAGCACCGCCGCATTACCGTCGAAGCGGATCAGCGAGCCATCACGGCGACGCACGCCCTTGGCGGTTCGCACCACGACGGCGTTGTAGACTTCGCCCTTCTTCACCTTGCCGCGCGGGATGGCCTCCTTGATGGTGACCTTGATGACATCGCCAATATTCGCGTAACGACGCTTGGAGCCACCCAGCACCTTGATGCACTGAAGCTCTCGCGCTCCGCTGTTGTCGGCTACCGAAAGCCTGGATTGCATCTGAATCATGTCTATCGCTCCGCTTACTGGGCCCGTTCAACCACTTTGATCACTTGCCAGGCCTTCGACTTCGAAATCGGCCGGGTCTGCTCGATGCGCACGGTATCGCCTTCATTGCAGCTATTGTCGGCATCGTGGGCATGGACCTTGCTGGAACGGCGAACGTATTTGCCGTACAGCGGGTGCTTGACCAAGCGCTCCAGACGAACCGTCACGGTCTTGTCCATCTTGTTGCTGACAACGCGCCCGACGACGCTGCGCTGTTTGCGATCTTCGCTAGTCATGCCTTGTTTCCATCCTGCTTCTGGTTAAGCACAGTCTTGACCCGTGCGATCTGCTTGCGAACACGGCGCATGTCATGGGGCGTGCCCAGCTGGCCGGTGCCATGCTGCATGCGCAGGGAGAACTGCTCCTTGCGCAGGTCCAGCAGTAGCCCGTTGAGTTCGCTGGAACTCTTGTCTCGAAGTTCACTCGCTTTCATTACAGCGTCCTCGCTACAAACGTGGTGCGAACGCTCAGCTTGGCGGCCGCAAGCCGGAATGCCTCGCGCGCAACGTCCTCACTGACGCCCTGAATCTCATAGATCATGCGTCCGGGCTGAATCGGAGCAACCCAGTATTCCACGTTACCCTTGCCCTTGCCCATCCGGACCTCGACCGGCTTGTTGGACACCGGCTTGTCGGGAAAGACCCGAATCCACAGCTTGCCGCCACGCTTGACGTGTCGAGTCACCGCCCGTCGGGCCGATTCGATCTGACGTGCCGTGATGAAACCACGCGTGGTTGCCTGCAGGCCGTACTCGCCGAAGCTGACGCGGTTACCCACGTTCGCCAGCCCGCGGTTACGCCCTTTCTGCTGCTTTCTGAACTTGGTACGTTTCGGCTGCAGCATCGTTTAGCTCTCCTTGCGCGCGCCGCCCTTGGACGGTGCCTTTTCCGAACTCTTCTCGGCATACAGGTCGAAAACCTCGCCCTTGTATACCCAGACCTTGATACCGATGATGCCGTAGGTTGTTGCCGCCTCGGCAGTGGCGTAATCGATATCAGCGCGCAGCGTATGCAGCGGCACGCGACCTTCGCGATACCACTCGCTGCGGGCGATATCGGCGCCGTTGAGCCGGCCACCCACCTGCACCTTGAAACCCTGGGCGCCCAGGCGCATGGCATTGCCAACCGCCCGCTTCATGGCGCGCCGGAACATGACTCGGCGCTCAAGCTGTTGAGCAATGCTTTCGGCCACCAGACGCGCGTCCAGCTCCGGCTTGCGAATCTCGTTCACGCGGATGTGCGTGGGAACGCCCATGATCCGACTCACCTGGCGCCGCAGACGCTCGATATCCTCACCTTTCTTGCCAATCACGATACCCGGACGTGCGGTATGCACCGTGATCTCGGCGGACTTGGCGGGACGCTCGATCTCGATACGGCTGACCGCGGCGTGCGACAGGTTCTTCTGCAAGTACTTGCGCGCCTCGAGATCGGTATTCAGCTGGTCGGCAAAGTCGCCTGACTCCGCATACCACTTGGCGGCCCAGTCTTTGGCAATACCGAGACGAAATCCGGTTGGATGTACCTTGTTACCCATGATTAGCCCTCTGTCACGACAATGGTGATGTGACTGGTGCGCTTGAGAATTCGCGTAAAGCGGCCCTTGGCGCGCGGCATGCCGCGCTTCAACACCGGCCCCTCGTCGACGAAGATGGTCTGAACCTTCAGCTCGTCGATATCGGCCCCGCTGTTGTGCTCGGCGTTGGCGATCGCAGACATCAGAACTTTCCGAACGATCTGCGCAGCCTTCTTGTTGCTGAACATCAGCACTTCTTCTGCCCGCTCGACAGGCAAACCGCGCACCTGGTCAGCGACCAGACGGGCTTTTTGCGGCGAGATACGCGCGCCTCTGAGCTTTGCTGTAGCTTCCATCACCGTCTCGAACCCTTGTTACTTGGATCTGCGGTCACCGCTGTGACCCTTGAATGTCCTGGTCGGCGCAAATTCGCCGAGTTTGTGACCCACCATGTTCTCGTTGATCAGGATCGGCATGTGCTGCCGGCCGTTGTGCACGGCAATGGTCAGACCGACCATTTCGGGCATGATCATCGAGCGACGCGACCAGGTCTTGATCGGACGCCGGTTGTTGGTTTCGACAGCCGCTTCCACCTTGGCTTGCAGATGGTGGTCAATGAACGGCCCTTTCTTGATCGAACGTGGCATAGCGATTTCCTGTTACTTGCGCTTGCGCGGACGCGTGATGTACATGTCTGTGCGCTTGTTTGTACGGGTGCGCTTACCCTTGGTCTTGATGCCCCACGGCGTGACCGGATGGCGACCGCCGGACGAGCGGCCTTCACCACCGCCATGCGGATGGTCGACCGGGTTCATTGCCACACCACGCACGGTGGGACGAACGCCGCGCCAGCGATTGGCACCCGCCTTGCCCAGCTTTTGCAAACTGTGCTCGACGTTGGCCACCTGACCAATGGTTGCCCGGCAGCGGGCGTGAACCTTGCGGACCTCGCCGGAGCGCAGCATCAGCGTTGCATACTGACCCTCGCGCGCCACCAGCTGTACCGCCGCGCCGGCACTGCGCGCCAGCTGCGCGCCCTTTCCCGGGCGAAGCTCTACGGCATGCACCTGCGTTCCCATCGGAATAGAGCGCAGCTCCATGGCATTGCCCGGCTTGATCGGAGCCTCGTTCCCGCTGAGGATCTCCTGCCCTGCACGCACGTGGCGGGGCGCCAGGATGTAGCGACGTTCGCCATCGATGTACTTGACCAGGGCAATATGCGCGCTCCGGTTCGGATCGTATTCGATCCGTTCGACCGTGCCGCGAATGCCGTCCTTGTCGCGCCGGAAGTCAATGCGGCGATAGTGGTGCTTGTGACCACCGCCGCGGCGCTTTGTCGTTGTCCGGCCGGCATTGTTGCGCCCACCGGTGTTGTGCTGAGACTCCAGCAGCGGCGCATGCGGCGCACCCTTCCACAGATGCAGATGGCGCAGCTGCGCGCGGCCTCTACGGCCCGGAGATGTCGGCTTTGCTTTGAGGATTGACATGGTTCTGTTCCCGGCTCGCTATATATTCAGTCGGCCAACACATCGTCGATGGTCTGGCCGCTCTTGATTCGCACGTAGGCCTTCTTCCAGTCCTTCTGGCGCCCCGGCACCAGGCGAAAGCTCTTCTGCTTGCCCTTCATGTTCAGGACCTGCACTTGCTCGACATCCACCTCGAACAGGCTTTCCACCGCGCGCTTGATATCACTTTTGCTGGCGTCACGGCGAACCTCGAAAACGTACTGATTGCTGTCCGCCTGGAGGCGCGCGGTCTTTTCCGACACGTGCGGCCTGCGGACAATCTGGTACATGTGCTCATTCTTCATGCCAGCCACTCCTCGATCTTGTTGACGGCCGCACGCGTCATGACGACCTTGTCGGCACCCACCAGGCTGACCGGATCAAGCGCTCCGACGGCCAGGGCCCGGAGCCCGGAGACATTGCGACTGGCGAGCTCGAGATTGCGCCCGAGTTCGACGTCGACCAGCACGCCGCGGCTTACGCCCAGATCAGCCAGCAACGCCATGAGCGCGCTGGTCTTGGGCTGCTCCAGCTCGAACTGCTCGACCACCAGCAGGCGCTCCTGCCGCACCAGCTCGGACAGAATCGCTCGAATCCCGGCGCGATACTGCTTGCGATTGACTTTTTGGCTGAAGTCCCGGGGCTGTGCCGCGAAGGTGACGCCGCCGCTGCGCCACAGCGGGCTGCGAATACTGCCCGCACGCGCATTGCCAGTGCCCTTCTGGCGCCAGGGCTTGCGCCCGCCGCCGGACACCGCCGCGCGGTTCTTCTGCGCCTTGGTGCCGGCCCGGCCACCGGCCAGATAGGCAGTGACGACCTGATGCACCAGGCTTTCCGAAAATTCACGACCGAAGACCTGATCGGACACCTTGATCGTGCTGCCGCCGCTAATTGCCAGTTCCATCACTTTCTCCTTCAGGCCTTGATCGACGGACGAATCATGACGTGACCGCCGGTCGCGCCCGGAACAGCGCCATGAATCAGAATGAGATTGCGCTCGGCATCGACGCGAACGACCTGCAGGTTCAGAGTCGTCTGACGGGCGTCACCCATGTGACCAGCCATCTTCTTGCCCTTGAACACGCGACCGGGCGTCTGGCACTGCCCGATGGAGCCGGGCGCGCGGTGAGCCAGCGAGTTACCGTGCGTTGCGTCCTGGGTGCGGAAGTTGTGCCGCTTGACCACACCGGCAAAACCCTTGCCCTTGGTGGTTCCGGTAACGTCAACTTTCTGGCCCGCCTCGAATCGCTCGACCGTCAGCTCGGCGCCGATCTCGAGACCGTCTTCAACGCTGTCCGCGTCCAGACGAAACTCCCACAGACCTTCGCCAGCCTCGACACCCGCCTTTGCGTAGTGCCCGGCCAGAGGGCGGGAAACCAAAGACGTACGCTTGCCGCCGCAAGTAACCTGAATGGCCGAATAGCCGTCCGATTCCTGTTGACGAATCTGCGTGATCCGGTTGGGGCTGACCTCGAGCACCGTCACCGGAATGGAGTTGCCCTCCTCGGTGAAAATGCGGGTCATGCCGCGCTTGCGTCCTACCAGTCCGATAGCCATTGCTCTACTCGCCTCAATACAGCTTGATCTGAACGTCAACGCCCGCAGCCAGGTCCAGCTTCATCAGGGCATCAACCGTCTTGTCATTGGGATCCACGATATCCAGCAGCCGCTTGTGAGTGCGGATCTCGTACTGATCCCGTGCGTCCTTGTTGACGTGCGGCGAGATCAGCACGGTATAGCGCTCCTTGCGCGTGGGCAGCGGAATCGGCCCACGAACCTGCGCACCGGTGCGCTTGGCGGTATCCACGATTTCCTGGGTCGAGCGATCAATCAAGCGATGATCGAAACCCTTCAAACGAATACGGATTTTCTGTTCGGCCATTGCCGTACGCCTTCAGTCTGTAAAAGATCAAATCTCTATGCCGGCCTTTCGGCAAGCACGCTCGCGATCCCGAGGATCGCCGGCCCCACGGGGCTGGTCATGCCAGTCAATGAGCGCCGCCGCGCCGGAACATCCAGCGCAGGCTCTCAGGGACCGGTTTATTCGATGATTTTCGACACCACGCCGGCACCCACGGTACGGCCGCCTTCGCGAATGGCGAAGCGCAGACCCTCTTCCATGGCGATCGGCGCAATCAGCTTGACGGTCATCTGCACGTTGTCGCCGGGCATCACCATCTCGGTG